>CAVPKM010000020.1:0-106197 GCA_963705725.1 uncultured Gammaproteobacteria bacterium | reverse complement strand
ACACCGAGGCCCGGTAACTTTATGGATTTTACTAATCCGTTAAATATGGAAACAATCAAACCTCCGACTGCCGACGCAGTATAGAACATACCCAGCACCTTCGGACCACCAAAACCATTTGCGATAGCAGGAAATAGGGCGGCAGGCATCCCAAAAATCATGGCTACCATATCAACCAAGTAGGTGCCCATTAATTCCTGACGAGAGGTCGCATACTGAAAGCCATTTTTTAACGATTTCCAAGCTGACTCTTCTTTATTTGCTTGAGGCGAAGGGATAAAGCTCATGCTGAGTAATGCAATTAGCGAAATTGCAAAGGTCAGCGCATCAATTAAATAAGTCACACCTATCCCAAAGCAGGCAATTAATAATCCTCCCACTGCAGGCCCAAGAATCATACCCACACTTACTTTTAAACTACCCAGCGCTCCGACTTGTGCATAATCTTCCTTACCCACGATTTGCTGTACCATGCTATCTAATGCCGGTCGATGCAAACCGGTTATCGCAGACATTAAAAAAGAAGCTGTCCAGATTAGGTATAAAGACGTATGCAAATAACTATTCAATAAAAGAATTAAACAACCCACTATCAAAAAAGCTTCTGATAGTAAAAGTAGCCGCTTACGCGAATACCGATCAGCCAAGACTCCGCCAATCAAGGCAGTAATGAGCAAGGGAAATAGGTTAATTAAACTTGTTTCGCCTACCAACAGGGTGGAATGGGTAAGTTGATAAACTTGATAAGGAACAGCAACAAAGGTCAACATTGAGCCCAGAAAAGAAATAAATTGGCCAATGTATAGCAAAAGAAAATTGCGATTTTTTGACAATATTGAAAGATCAATAAATTTGGTTTTCATGCTTTATCCAGGAAATCCAAGACCTTGGTGTCTTTATTAACTAACGCCACTAATAATCCTTAACTATCATTATTCCGCTTCTAAAGGCTCTAAATCAGCACGTTTTTCGCCATAATTTAGAAATTTTGGCATGAAGCAAGTAACCAGCCCTACCCCTAAAATGCATAAGATGCCGCCTGAGATAATGGATGTATCAATCCCAAACTTGGCTGCAACCAATCCTGCTTCTGCATCCCCTAATCTAGGTCCGCTTAAATAACTGATCATTTCAATTCCTGCCAATCTACCTCGATAGTCATTTGGAATGATTTCATTCCACATTATGCTTCTAAAGATACCGCTAACCGCATCGAAAGCACCGGATAAACTCAAAAAGAATAGGGCAAGCCAAAAATTAGTAGACAGCCCAAAGAAGATAATCGCTCCTCCCCAAAGTACTGCACTAATTGTCACACCGATCCCCTGTAATTTTACTGATTTTATTACTCCGCTAAATAAAGAAGCGATTAAACTACCAATCGCAGGCGCAGCATAGAGCATACCGAGCACTTTTGGACCACCAAAACCATTTGCAATGGCAGGAAATAGCGCAATGGGCATTCCAAAAATCATGGCTATCATATCAACCAAGTAGGTACCCATTAACTCCTGACGAGAAGTCGCATACTGAAAACCATTTTTTAAAGACTTCCAGGCGGATTCTCCTTTATTAACTTGGGGAGAAGGAATAAAGCTCATACTCAGTAATGCACCCAGTGAAATGGCAAAACTCAATGCATCAATTAAATAGGTGAGGGCTATTCCAAAGCAAGCAATCAATAACCCTCCTATTGCAGGACCAAGGATCATCCCAACGCTCATTTTTAAACTACCAAGCGCACCCACTTGTGCATAATCTTCCTTATTTACAATTTGTTGCACCATGCTATCTAGTGCTGGTCGATGCAACCCAGTTACCGCAGACATCAAGAAGAAGCGGTCCAGATCAGGTATAAAGAAGAATACAGATAGCTATTCACTAACAGTATTAAACAACCCAGCATTAAAAAAAGTTCTGACAGCAACAACAACCGCTTACGCGAACACCGATCAGCCAAGACTCCGCCTATTAAGGCAGTAATGAGCAAGGGTAACAGGTTAATTAAGCTGGTTTCCCCTACTAACAAGGTGGAATGGGTAAGATGATAAACTTGATAAGGAACAGCAACAAAGGTCAACATTGAACCTAAAAATGAAACGAATTGACCTATGTATAGCAGAAGAAAGTTACGATTTTTTGATAGTAATGTAAAACTTATAAATTTGTTTTTCATGCTTACCTTACTGCATAAAGGCTTGAGGATCGATGCCAAATTCTTCTAAAAATTCAGCAAGATTTTTAATTTGAACGTTATCTTTAACAGAATTGAAAACTTGAAAATAACTTTTTAACACAAAGCGATATTCTGGAACAGTGAGAATAGGCAATATTTTTTCTGCTTTTTCCCTATCCTTAGCTCGTAAATAATCACATTGCTGAAACAAAATAGCCGCCAAAATAGCAGCTTTAGCAGCCTTACGTGCTGGGTTTGACTGATAGAAACTATTGATACAAAAATACAATGCTCGATTTTTATCCCACTCTAACCATTCACGATAAAAATAATAGGCTCTTTCCTTGCACTTCTCAACACTTGCTACATCTTGAGATTCTTGCTCCTGCAATAACAATAAAAACAGCATGGTTGGAACCACAGCTTCAATATTTGCCCAGGAGCAGTTACCTGAAATCTGTACCGATAAAGGTAATTGCGCCACTGGCTTTAACTGCAACATGGCGATTAATCCTTCATCAATGAATTCTTTCCCTTGCTTTTTATAAATCAAATTCTTGATCAGCGATTTCGTTAGCAAATGTGGCTCGCCCATTTTATAAAAAATAACGGTGCCATGATCTTCTTCCATAAGCCCCACGATCACATCGTATTAACCAACCATTATAACGAATGAAGCTAATGGCATGTCCTTCATAGGCAATCGGTATGAGCAGTGGATTGGCGTTTAATAAAGCATCAATTCTTTTTTCATGTTCTTTAATTTCAACTAAATAATGCTGATACTTTATTAATTCAGCACCATTTTTAAGATTATTGATAATCACCTTAAGTGAAGGAAAAAATTCTTTTAAATGCTTTCCACCAAAATTATTTTTAAAATCAATTAAGGATTCAGCGATAATTGCTAAATTAAACTCAAGGTAAAAGCCTTCAAATTCAATTTCAATAAAGGTGCCCTGATTATCGAGAATATCTACTCGACCTTCCAGTTCAAAACGATGACCCAAAAGCTTAGCATTGATGAAATCTTGCGCAAAATTTAAATCTGCGCCATAACGATAAAGCAGTTGTTTGATTGCATCTTGCTTACGCAGAACTGGCATAGCAAGCACTGGCTGACCCGCCCGGGTGTAAGCATTAGGATTAGCACGCCGATCTAGCAGTAACTCAGCAAGTTCAAGATTATTATTATCAACAGCCCAATGTAATGCTGTTCTCCCCGTCAAATCAGTAAAGTCTATCTCTGCCCCTGCTTCTAAAATTAGCTTAGCCTTAGGAATGCTATTGACAATTGCTGTTTGTATAAGTGGTGTGTAACCGTATTCATCCACTTCATTTAGCACAATGCCATCACGCTTCAAAAAATTAGCGACATCATTCAAACTGCCATAGATTATTTGCTTTGCAAGCGTCATATTCCTCCTAAAGACTGTGTTACGATCTTTTTTAGTGCAGAATTAATTGTTGTTCAGCACAAATGCTTGAAGTCGCTAAACGTTCAGATTTTAGCCAGATTCGGACAAAAAATTTAATTAAAACTGCTCACATACTTCAGTATGCGGAGCTATTAATTAAATTTTTTGTCCGAATCTGGCAAAATATGGACGTTTCAACCCTGTGCTGAATAGTTACGAATTAATTACGCGTAAGTGTCGGGGTATGCCGGTTAGTATGACGATAAGAGAGCTCTGCTTGTAACCGAGGCTGATTTTGTAAAGCAGGGGTAAGTTCTTCAGCTCTTTCTAAAGCTTCATCTGTAATTTCACTATTCTCACTAGCAATAAACGTCAAATCGGACGCTGCACCTACTGGCAAATCAGCAAGCAAAGGATGAGTTTCTACAGTTAACCCTGGCGCCCCTTCCCCTGTTTCCTCATCATCACGATAGGGACGACGTGGCGAAACCTTCCCAAAACGGGCCAGGCCTTTCGCTAATAATTCCCCTAATTGAGCCTTGTATTGATTTAATATTGCCATGCTGAATTCTACTTTAATTGCATCATCTAATTATAATAAAAATGAACAAATAATGCAAAATTGTATCAAACTAATTGTCTTCAACAGGCATAAAATTCATTCACAAAGGGCATAGTTGTAGGGCAGGGAGGGATTTGATAAAGTACAACGTAACTATTTCAGTGCAAACAAGGAGTCCACCTTGAGAACGAAAAATATTACTTATTATGATGGCGAGAAGCTGCTCGAAGGCTATTTGGCTTATAATGCTGACATTTCCAAGCCAAGACCTGCCGTATTAGTGGCTCATGATTGGAGTGGTAGAAATGAATTTGCTTGCCAGAAAGCAGAAAAATTAGCTCAATTGGGTTATGTTGGCTTTGCAATTGATATGTTCGGCAAGAACGTAATTGGTACCACAAAAGATGAAAAGTCAGCACTCATTCAACCCTTTTTAGAAAACCGTGCCTTACTGGGCAAAAGAATTTTCGCCGCTTATGAAACATTAAGAAAAGTAGATGCGGTAGATACGAGCAGAATCGGGGCAATCGGCTTTTGCTTCGGCGGCATGTGTGTACTAGATCTTGCCCGTCTTGGCACAAACTTAAGAGGAGTGGTGAGTTTTCATGGTTTACTGCCTGATTTCGGCAATAGACAAAAAATAACAGCTAAAATTTTAGCGCTTCACGGTTATGATGATCCCATGGTTCCTCCTGAACAAGTCACTGAATTTGAAAAAGAGATGACTGAGGCAGAAGCTGATTGGCAGTTACATATTTTCGGCAAAACGATGCATGCTTTCACCAATCCTAATGCAAACGATAAAGATTTTGGCACAGTTTATAATGAGCGAGCCGAGAAACGCTCGTGGAGAGCGATGCAAAATTTCTTCAATGAAATTTTCTTATAGTGCTTATTCCTCTTCCCAGACCAACGACCCACTGGATTTTTTGATGAAATCCAAGAATTCTTGGTGGGCCATCTCTTCCGCCTGACTGAGTTCACTTATCAGTAAAGATTTATTTCTAATCTGTTGATTAGCTTGCCGAACTCTGCCCTCAAGTGGATTAACTTCATTTTCTGAAAATAATGTCCCTTGGCCTCCACTCATCGCGAGATAAACCTGCGCGAGCAAGGTGGCATCTAATAAGGCACCATGAAGTTCGCGACGAGAGTTATCAACCTCATAGCGCTTACAAAGGGCATCCAGGCTATTTTTTAAACCTGGATGCAGCTGCCTGGCAAGCAGCAATGTGTCGATGACAGAACAATAGTCGGTCACCACTTGGGCGTGTTTGAGTAAAGAAAATTCATAATTTAAAAACCCCACGTCGAAAGGTGCATTATGAATAACCAACTCAGCACCCGCTATAAAACCTATAAAATCATCAAAAACCTTACGAAATTTAGGGTGGTCGCTCAAAAAAGCATTAGATAAACCATGAATAGCCAACGCTCCCGAATCAACCGCTCTTTCAGGGTCAAGATAACAATGAAAGGTGTTACCTGTGATTTTACGGTTGATCATCTCCACGCAACCGATTTCTACCACACGATGCCCCTTTTCTGTAGACAGACCCGTTGTTTCTGTATCAAGTGCAATTTGTCGCATCTAGCTAGTCTCCACCCCTATTTCTAGTAATTCATCAATCGCTTGATTGGCTAATTGATCCGCCAACTCATTTCCTGGATGACCACTGTGACCTTTAATCCAATGCCACACTACGTCGTGTTTTTGCGCTTCTTCATCTAAGCGCAACCATAAATCTTGATTTTTAACTGGTTTTTTTTGACCAGTTTTCCAGTTATTTTTTTTCCAGCTCGCTAGCCAGGTGGTGATTCCTTCCCTGACATATTTAGAATCAGTCGTCAGCTCTACGCGGCAGTGATGTTTTAGGGCAGCAAGTGCCTCGATTGCAGCCATTAATTCCATACGATTATTCGTCGTATTTAATTCCGCGCCTTTTAATAATTTTTCTTGATTATTACAACGCAAAATCACACCCCATCCTCCCGGACCAGGATTGCCCCTACAGGCACCATCGGTATAAATCTCAACCATGTTATAAACTCTTATTGGTACTCGGCGCAGGAAAGCCCCTTGCTAGACGTCTTTCTTTGCCAATTTTTAATTTTACTAAGGCGAGTGGCGCAGCCACCTTTTTTTCAGCTACTAACAGGTAACTATTGCCGATTCCTGAAAAAATCTGACGAACCAGCCCTTCTTGACTCTTTTTACCTACATTTTTGTGTAGAAAAGGCGGCAAAAAGCCAAACGATTTTTGATCACTCAAAGAAAAATTCAAAGAACTCAGTAATCTTTTAATATATCCGCTTCGATATAGTCGTCCAGACCAAGGAAAATTTTCTTTTGATGGTACTAATCGAGAAAGCCCTAATAAACTAACAGCATTGAATCCTAATAAAATTATTTTTCCGCCTGGGATCAGGCAATGGTAAATTTCAGATAATAATTTTTCTGGGCTAACTACAAATTCTAAAGTATGTGGCAAAAGGAAAACATCCACACTTTCCGCCTGTAGAGGCAATTCAATTAAGTTAGATATTGCCTGTAAAGATTCATAAGATTCCTCCCTTGTGCCAATCACAAAATGTTCAGTGATGGCATCTGCTGCTTGTAAATCGTAACTCTCTATTGCGCCCAATTGCACTAAATAAAAGCCATGCATTGAGGGCAAAACATTATTGAGCCATGCTTGTTCATTTTCCAAATAATATTTACCAGGATACTGCTTTAGCAATTCAGCCATCTTTGTCAATCGAAATTTTTCTTTCATAAAGCTGATCACTCCATTGCTATACTCTGCATATTAACTAAATAATAAAGATAAGGTAAGATTTTTGTTATTCAGCTTGTTGATAGGGAAATGAAAAATGTTAAAAGTTCATGAAATACCTGCATTGCACGATAATTATATTTGGGCCTTAGTATTGGACAAAAACACAGTCATTGTCGATCCGGGAGAAGCAAAACCGGTTATCTCTTATTTAGAAAACTCACGGAATTCTCTTTGTGCCATTTTAATCACGCATCATCATTACGATCATACAGGCGGGGTGGAGGGTCTGTTAAATTATCAAGATGTCCCCGTTTACGGCCCAGCTTCTATCCCACAAGTGACACATCCACTGACTTTATCAACATTCTACCTTGAACCAATTAATCAAACCTTCTCCATCATTGGAGTACCTGGTCATACCCTGGAACACATTGCCTATTATACGCCTGGCCTGGTATTGACAGGCGATACCTTATTTACCGGTGGCTGTGGTAAAATTTTTGAAGGATCAACCGAACAGATGCTACAGTCACTTAATCAGCTCAAGGCCTTACCAGATGATACCTTAGTGTATTGTGGCCATGAGTATACTGAAGCTAATCTCAAATTTGCCTTAATGGTTGAGCCGAATAACAAACAATTGATAAATCGCATGCAAGCTGTACGAGAATTACGATCCAGCAACAAGCCGACTGTTCCTGCAATTTTGGCTATCGAAAAGGCGACTAATCCTTTTTTACGCTGCGATAAACAGGAAGTAATCGATGCCGTTTGCGCCCATGAAAAAAAAAGTTTAACTAGCGAAGTCTCTGTATTAAAAGCTTTGAGGGAATGGAAAAATCAATGGGGTTAATAACTGAAAAAAAATTAGTGATTGGTATTAGCGGCGCAACCGGCATTATTTATGGGGTGAGATTGTTAGAATTGTTACGACAAACAGACTATGAAACCCACTTAGTAGTTTCAAAAGCCGCCCATCAAACACGAAGCTTTGAAACAGACCTCTCGGCTACTGATCTGATTAATTTAGCTACTTCTAGCTATAGCAACAATGATATCACCGCCTGCATTGCAAGCGGCTCTTTCAAAACTGCCGGCATGATTATTGCCCCTTGCTCTATGCGCACCTTAGCAGATATCGCTTGTGCGGCAACAGCCACATTAATTAGCCGAGCAGCAGATGTGACACTAAAGGAGCGCCGCAGGTTAGTACTCTTGCCTCGTGAATCCCCACTCAATCTGGCTCACATTGACAACATGAGAAAAGTCACTGAAATGGGAGGAATTGTAGCGCCCGCCTGCCCGGCTTTTTACACAAAACCTTCTTCAATCGATGATTTAATTAATCAAAGCATCGCCAGAATACTAGATTTATTTGACATTGAACTTAATTGCTTAAAACGTTGGGATCAAAAGGAGGCATAGGATGCTGTTTGTTTTCATAAGCTTCAACCAGCACCAACAAAATATCTAACTCATCGCCATCTGGCGTATTTTATTCTGCTGCCCAAATTGATTCTATATGCTTTAAAGCTAATTGATAATCATCATTATTATGGATTGGTTTAATCATTTACTTAACCTCCTCAGCCTTAATACTACCTTACTCTTTCATTACTCCTACTTGACCGAGCAGGGGACATTCGCTACCATCTGACCCATGTTAAGACTGAAAAGAATAATAAGGAGTCAAGCAAGGTTCTTTTTTTCGCTAAGCTTGCTCTTAGTATCTAGCCGCTCTCTGGCTATTTTAGAAGAACCCAATTGGTTTCATTCCACGACTAAAAAAGAAAATTTTTGGCAAGCGCTCAGTCAGGATTTTTCCCTTTCTCAAAATCAAACTAATCCTTATATTCAAAAACAAATTCACTGGTATCAACGACATCCACACCATCTAGAACGCATATTGAAAAAAGCCTCCCCCATCATTCAATATGTTTATCAGCAAACCAGCCGCGAGCACCTTCCAGCAGAGCTGGTCTTGATTCCAATTATAGAAAGCCAATACAATCCGACTATTGCTGCCAAATCGGGAGCGACAGGGCTTTGGCAAATGATGCCAGGCACTGCGGCTAAATTTGGCTTACGCGTTGATCATCATCATGATGGCCGCCGAGATGTGACGGCCTCAACGAAGGCGGCACTTCGCTATCTTTGCTACTTATACCGCTATTTTCACAATGATTGGTTGCTGGCACTTGCGGCTTATGAAGCAGGAGAAGGAAGAATACAAGCCATTACCCGCCATGGTCATGATTATTGGCAGCTTCCTGTGACCAAAAATTATGTACCAAGATTACTTGCTATCGCAGAGATAATCAAAGAACCTTATCGCTACCATATTTCCTTACCTCGAATAGCCGATCGACAAGTTGCATCTCAAACCTGGGATGAGGCAAGAGATTTAACCATGACAAATTTGAAGCGAGGGATGAACGCCAATTCTAGGAAGAATCATGAAAGCCACGCTATTAGACGGTAAATATGTTGCGCATACCATCCAGCAGAATCTAGCAAAAAAAATCACAATCAAACTCGCAGAAGGAAAACAAGCTCCTGGCCTAGCTGTGGTTATCATTGGCGAAGATCCTGCCTCTAAAATTTATGTGCGCAATAAACGGATTGCTTGCGAAAAATTAGGTTTTTATTCTTTGTCCTATGACCTCCCAATAAACACATCTCAATCCACACTTGAAAAACTTATTCAAGAACTAAATCAAAATGATAAAATTGATGGCATTATTATCCAAACGCCATTACCTTCCCATCTTGATACGGCTAATCTCTTGGAACAAATTCACCCAAGCAAGGATGTGGATGGTTTTCATCCCTATAATATCGGGCGCTTAGCGTTAAGGACGCCACTCCTTCGGCCCTGCACTCCTTATGGGGTGATTCGGCTGCTACAACATTATGAAATCAACCTAGCCGGAAAGAATGCAGTGATTATTGGCGCCTCTAACATTGTCGGCAGGCCAATGGCATTGGAATTTTTATTAAAAAAATCAACAGTGACAATTTGTCATAGATATACCAAGGACCTTGCGGATAAAGTGGCGACAGCAGATATCCTGGTCGTAGCAATCGGTAAACCTAATGTAATCTCGAGTGACTGGCTAAAACCCAATGTAGTTATTGTCGATGTTGGAATTAACCGTTTGGAAAATAATAAGGTTATCGGTGATGTGGATTTTGATACAGCCAGCCAAATAGCCTCATTCATTACTCCTGTCCCAGGAGGTGTGGGACCGATGACGGTGACCATGCTACTTGAGAATACGCTGATGGCCGCAGAAATGCATACATCAAAATACTAGTTAGCTCCCGAAGGGATGCTGTTTTCTACTTTTGTTTTTATTTTTTCTAACGCTTCCTGCATTTTGGATGAATCCTCACTGACTTGGCTTTGACAAGCAGCCAGCATAATTAAGAAACCACTTAACAGTAAGCCAATAAAAAATTTTTTCATCATTGGTAAGAGAGGATTACAAGGGCACTTTGCGCACCCTTGTAATTCAGCAAGCACTTAAGGCTTGGTTGTGGTATCAGTTGTCGCTCCACCTGTCGTACCTGTTGTATCAGGAGTCGTGGTGGGCACAGTTGCTGCAGGGGCTGCAGGGGTGGTGGTTGTTGTAGTACTGCTTTCAGGAGCAGCAGGAGCAACAGGAGTAGTTGTCGTTGTATCAGTAGGTGCAGGTGTAGTTGCAGTATCTGTAGCACCTGCGGTTCCTGCTGTAGGTTCCATACGTTGTTCGCAAGCAGCTAATCCAAGCGCAAGTAATCCTGCGGCAGCAGCTAAAGTAATTTTTTTCATTAATGATCTCCTTAGTTAAAATTAGAACTTCCCTCTAACCAAATCGAAGCTATGGACCCCGTCCTCTTATTAGGTATGAGATAAGCGTAATGATTAATAGTATTAAAAATACAACAAATATTATTTTTGCGATGCCAGAAGCAGCAACAGCAATCCCCGTAAATCCAAAAATTGCGGCTACAACTGATATGATTAAAAATAAAATCACCCATCCTAGCATAAAAACTCCCTTTACTTTCCATTAAGCAACGCGTACTTAATATAGGCATGACCAATACTAAAGTCAAGGTAAGTTATTGGTAACTACTGCCCCAGGAAGGAAACGTTTGTGGGTTGAACAGACTCTTACCCCGTGAGCAGTAGCAGTTAAATTGAAACATTTACATTTGGCGCCAAATCGTTCCTTCTGGGCTGTCTTCGATCACAATACCTAAAGACTGTAATGCTTGCCTGAGTCGATCTGCTTCGGTCCAATTTTTTTCAGATCTTGCCTGATTTCTCGCAGCGATTAATTCTTCGATCTGTTTTGATTCTTCATTACCTGTATGACCTTTGAGGAACAATTCAGGATCTTCTTTCAGGATGCCAAATAAGTTTCCTAAACTTCTTAATAAAGCGCCTTTTTTCGCGGCTTCAGGCAATTTTTTTTCATCTTTAAGACGATTAATTTCTCTGACTAAATCAAATAATACTGAAAGGGCAATCGGTGTATTGAAATCATCAATCATCGCCTCAATAAAGCGAGTTTCAAAAAGATCGTTTTTTTCTGCTCTCTCTGAGGGTGGAAGACCTCTTAATGCCGCGTAGAAACGATCTAACGCATTTTTCGCATTTAATAAATTTTGCTCTGAATAATTGATTGGACTTCGATAATGGCTAGCGATCATAAAATAACGGATAACCTCGGGATGGTAGGTAGCTAACACCGCTTTGATGGTAAAAAAATTGCCCAATGATTTAGACATTTTTTCTTTATCGACAGTCACATAGCCAACATGCATCCAATAATTAACAGTTTTGCATTGGTTCGCCGCTTCTGACTGCGCCACTTCATTTTGATGATGAGGGAATTGCAAGTCTAAACCTCCCCCATGAATATCAAATTGTTTGCCGAGTAACACATTTGACATCGCCGAACATTCAATATGCCAACCTGGCCTACCCTCTCCCCAAGGCGAGTCCCATTTGGGTTCTCCTGGTTTTGCCAATTTCCATAACACGAAATCTAAGGGATCGCGCTTAACATCCACAATATCGATTCGGATCCCTGCTTTCAATTTAGTTAAATCTTGTCCGGCCATTTCACCATAGGTAGGAAATTTTTGGGTATCAAAATACACATCACCATTATCGGCTACATAGCCATAACCACTAGCCACCAATTCGTTGATCATCTGGATAATTTCTTCAATATATTCAGTAGCTCTTGGTACAGTAGTAGGAGAAAGTACGCCTAACGCCCTCTCATCTTCATGCATACTTTGAATAGTTCTTGCAGTCAGCGCTTCGATTGGTTCGTGATTGGCATTTGCGCGCGCAATAATTTTATCGTCAATATCAGTAATATTTCGGACATAGTTTACTTCATAGCCTAAATATTGAAGAAGCCGCACAATAACGTCAAACACCACAAAAATACGGCCATGCCCGATATGACAATCATCATAAACCGTCATGCCACAAACGTACATGCTTACTTTGCCGGGATGGATGGGAATGAAATCTTGTTTTTCTTTTGTTAAAGTATTATAAATTTGTAACATTTATCACCTGCCACTAAAACAACTTGCCAAAACGGTTATCACAAAATTCTTTAAAAGAAAATTGCTCTTGTAAAACAAATCCCTGATACCTGTTGACCTGATGCATCACGATATCCACCACCGCGCAAAGACTAGAGGCAGTCGTAATTTGTATGGCAGACCAGTTTTGACCGTGGATTTGCTGTGGTTCAATTTTTTTTGTATAACTCTGCTCAAAGTAACTCCTTTGTTTCTCACCAACAACAGAGACATAAAGTAACATGACATCTTGATCAGTTTGCGGCAAGCTTTTTTCTAATATTTTTTTAAGTTTTTCTCTATCTTCATTCAGGCGCAAATCCTTCATTAAAAACCGCATTTTCTCGCAATGCCCAGGATAGCGCAGAGTTTTATAATTTAGATTTTTTACCTTACCTCGGTAAGTTTCAACCAGACTTCCCACTCCTCCTGAAGTATTAAAAGCCTCGTATATCACCCCATCCAGTTCAACAATTTCCAAATCTTCTAAAGGCTGCAGCCTTTCTTCTTGACCCTGAATTAGGGCCAGACAATCATTTCCATATTCATTAATTAATCCATCTAATGACCAGGTAATGGCATATTTAAGCGCATTATGGGTTTGTTTAGGCAGGCAGCCAGCACGCAAATGAGTTGCTTCAACTTTATCAAATAAAGACATTAAATAGTTAGCCACAATATTAATAAAACCAGGCGCTACACCGCATTGAGAAACAAAAGCCCGCTTTTTGCCTTCCGCCAATAATCGCACCTGCTCAGAAATAGCAATATCTTCAGTTAAATCAAAATAATGCAGGTCTAAATCACAGGCCGCTTTGGCGATATAGAGATTATTGAAATACGGCAAGCTAGCAATGGTAATTTCAATTTGATTTTGTTTTAGATATTTATTAAGTTTTTGACTATCTGAAATATCCAATTCTGTGAAATGTAAATTTTTAAGATTAGGAAGTGGCGCGTTAGGGATGACCTTATCAACAAGATAAACCTCGTAGTCTTTTGAATTGGCGAGCAAGCTTGCGATTAGTGACCCAATTCTGCCTGCACCCGCAACAAAGGTTTTATACATCTCATTCCTTAACTTTATGATCCGTTAGGAGGATTTGCCTTTTTTAAATCCTGTGTCAGTCTTTTCTGATAGGTTTTCTTCTGTCACTTTCACCGTTTCATAAAAAGGTTTAGCCTGAGAAAATAAACCCTCCTTAGCCATTAATCTCGCTATCTTATTTACTTCTTCCGTTTTCTCCTGGTTTAAACCTAGCACAACCTTTTGTTTTTGTTCATGAGTAAGTTTATCACTTGCCAACAGAACAGCGCGTGTTGATGCTTCTTGGCCTTGCTTGGCCCGCTCCTCCCAAAGCCCTTTATTCTTGATTTTACCACAGACACTATCGCTTACCGTTACCCGGGGATCGGACAAAAGAAGCATAGCGGTCTTTGCATTTTGAGTCATCACTGCATAATATAAGGGGGTTTCTTGAGTTTTGAAAAACATACGACATTCCGCATTTTTCAAATACTCGGTATCCAGTTTCATATTTGGATCAACATACGGGCTGGCTAAAATCATGCTCATGACCTTAGTATTTCCCGTAGCCGCAGCCATATGCATGGCCACAGACAGATAAGCTTTAAGGTTATTTATCTTAAATGGTTCTTGAAATTCTTTAGCTAACAATGCTGCTAATTGGGACAATATTGTTTGTATTAAAATTTCTGCCTGGGCATTCTGTTTACCTATTAAATTGAATAACTCATCCAACGTTTTCATGACACCCCACCCACTTGAATTCATATATTTTTACTTATTATTTATTTAAAATTATAGCTTTCTGTTGATTAAATGCCATCGCCAACTGTCAGATTTTGCGCAAGTACACCCGCTCTACTGCATGGTCTTCACCTTTAAAAAGCATTAATTTTGCTCGCTGCTTATAGGGTAAAATATTTTCATAAAGATTCAGCTCATTGATTTCATGCCAAATTGTTTCAGCCATCTCTACTGCTTGTTGCTCAGGCATTTGAGCAAAGCGATGTAAATAAAAATGAGGTTTATCCGATGCAATCTGCCTAAATTTTACAAATCTATCGATATACCATTTTTTAATTACCTCAGGATTGGCATCAACGTAAATGGTAAAATCCAAATAATCCGTGGCAAAAACCTGTTTTTTTTCTACAGTGGCATGTGAATAATTCTGTAACAGATTCAAGCCCTCTAAGATCACGATATCCGGCTGATTAATGATTTGCACTTCATTCGTAATGTCATAATGTTGATGAGAATAAACAGGAACTGTTAATCCATTTTTCCCCGCTTTAAGATCTGTCAAAAAACTAATCAAGCGTTTAAGATCATAGCTTTCGGGAAATCCTTTTCGGCAGAATAACTGCTTTTGCTCAAGTATAGCGTTGGGATACAAAAATCCGTCGGTGGTGACAATCTCCACATTTGGGTGAGTATCCCAACGCGACAAAAGCGCCTGCAATATTCGTGAAGTGGTGCTTTTACCCACCGCCACACTTCCTGCCACTCCTATTATATAGGGAACTTTAGGCTCAGGATGACCAAGAAATTGGGCGGTAATGTGAAATAATTCTTGAGCCGCACTGACATACATATTAAGTAGTCTTGATAATGGCAAATAAATATCCACTATTTCCTGGGAAGAAACCACCTCATACTTACCCTGCAGTTTTTCAATATCTTCTGGTACCAAAGGGAACGGCATTTCACCTCGAAATTTTCGCCATATTTCTCGTTCAAATAATAAATAAGCAGGATAATTTTTTTTCATGAAATCCATTAGATTGTTAGAGCCCGGAGTTATTTGCCCTGTTTAAATTTTTTGTCATCTTGTTCTTGCATTTCTTCTACTCTGTTAGCTATCGCCTGCTGAAGCGGATTGGCTGCTGGATATAAGCCATGAACAACCATTAATTTTACATCACTTTGCACTTCTTTAAGCCTCTCCTGACTCAGTCCTTTTAAGAAATCTAGTTTATTTTTAAAGGGTAACTTGTCACTGGCTATCAGCATCTCGAATATTTTTTTTCTTCCATCGCCTGCCCAATCGCCTCCAGTCGCTGTAGTGACTTCTTCTCGTATTGAATTTATTTCATTTTCACTCAGCGTCACCTTTGGATCCGACAAAAAAAGCTCAACACTCTTAGAATCTTCATTAAAAATAGCATTAAACAAAGGTGTTTGATGATCAGAAAATTCAGTTGCCATATTAGAACTGAAGTTAGCACTACTATTCGCTATCATATAATCTTTATCCTCATCAGTCACAGCTCGATTCGGATTTTCAAGGTGCGGACTGGCTAGCAGCATCCTAACGGCATCTTTATTTTTTGTAAAAGTGGCCATGAGCAGGGCAATAAATAGAGACCTTTTGCAATCTGAAATGGCTTGGTCGTCTTTATTTTCTGCATTTGTCAATGACTCTATTTGAGACAACAAATTACTTACTGAGGTTGTCTTCTTCTCACTTAGCTCTTTAATTAATCTTTCTATCATTACTCACCCCTGTTTATATTTATTTAATTTACGTAATTATAGGTTTATACTAATAAAAATTCTATTCATTTCTAAAAACCTGAGCGTTTGTTTTACAAGGCTGCATGGGGCATTATGCTTGCTTTAGAAGGAAAAAACTGAGTAAGCTAAGCGTGACTCTCGAACTCCAACTATCGAGCCTACTGTGATTAAAAGAAAATTAATAATATTGATCGCTTTTTGCTCTATGGTAACTGCTAAAACCTACGCATTACCGACATCACGCGGTCCGCTTCAAATCACCCAACATTTTTTTGGGGTGGCGGCAGAAATTAAACAAAATATTGTTGCCACTACCCAGCTAAATGAGAGCCCAAGCCAGGCTACCTCAGAAAAAGACGTAGCCGATATCGCAGTTGAAACAGAAAAGGATATCAACCATTCTTTAGCAGCCTATGGATACTTTAAGCCGACAATAGTGCATGTCATTCATCGATTCGCGCAGACAGCAACGATTGATTACAAAATCAACAGCGGACCCTTACTTAAGATCACAAAACTTGATGTCTCCATAAAGGGCGAAGGGATACGTGATGGTGAGTTTCAGCAGGCGCTTGCTCAATTACCGATTAGACAAGGTGATCCACTTCGATCTAAATTATATCAAAAAGCGAAAAGCAATTTGATTAATTTAGCCGCACAAAAAGGATATTTTAAGGCGCATATTGAAGAGAGCCATATTTATATTGATTTAAAAAAATATCAAGCAGCCGTTGTGATCCACTTTGATTCAGGGCCTCGTTACCGTTTTGGAGAAGTCATTTTTAGGAAATCACCCTACTCCATTTCTTTTTTAAAACGATTTATTTCCTTTGAGCCTGGACAACCCTACCTCACCCGTCAGGTTATTAAGTTGCAAGAGGATTTGAGCCAAGCAAATCAATTTCAACAGGTCACGGTAACGCCTGTTTTAGAGAAAGCGCAGGGCTTGCAAGTGCCAATTGAAGTGACGGTTATTCCTAAAAAATGCAAGCAGTATATATTTGGTGCCGGCTATGGCACGGATACCGGCGTCAGGGGATTAGCAGGCATACAATTACATCGGGTTAATCCCTATGGTCATTATCTGGATGCCATGATACAAGCTTCAGAAAAAAAAGATAATTTTATTGCTAACTACACTATTCCCGGGACTAACCCTGTCACAGATCTTTACCGATTCACCTTAGCAGCTGAGTATCAGCACTTACCAACCAGCGGAAAAAGTCGAAATGAAAGAATAGAAGCAGGATTGATTAAAAACCTGTGGGGGATTCAGCAAACGCTTTCTCTTAGCCTGCGAGATGAACATTCTGAACCGACTGATAATCGACCAACCATCACTTCAACCATGTTAATGCCCAATCTTAACTGGTCATATATTCAAAGTGATGACTTCCTCGACCCCAATTATGGGTATGAATTTAATCTTAATTTAAGAGGCGCCACTCGAGCATTAATTTCTAATACGGATTTTGCTCAAGGGTTAGCGCAAAGCAAGGTTTTGATTCCTGTAACAAATTGTACGCGTTTACTATTAAAAGCGGAGCTTGGATATACCCTCATCACTAACATCAACAATCTGCCCCTCTCTCTACAATTTTTTACGGGAGGAGCACAAACAGTAAGAGGGTATCAATACCAAGAAATCGGTCCTGGAAGAACTTTGTTAATGGGTTCGGTCGAATTACAACAGCGATTGATCAACAAAATTTATGGCGTGGTTTTTTATGATGCGGGAAATGCCAGTAATGAATTCATCGGTAATTTTAAACAAAGTGTTGGCACAGGAATTTTATGGCGTTCACCAATTGGCGTTATTGAAATTAGCTATGCGAGAGCTTTGAAAGATCGTCATAATTTAATCCAAGTTAGCATGGGGCCATTGCTTTGATTCAAATTAAAAAGAAAACTATTGCTTTACTTTGTTGTCTGATTTGTTGCATCAGCATAACGAGTATTCTTTTATTTAGTGATAGCGGAACCCAGATAATTTTTAAATTGCTGAGCAATCAAATGGGCTCTCGTTTTCATTATGATGCAGTATCTGGTCACCTTTTAGGACGGCTCACGATAAAAAATCTCTGGTATCGAGAACAAGGGTTAACTATTGCAATCGACTCAGCATCAACTGAAACTTCTATCAACTTTTTTCCCTTTCGAATCGCTTGCGATAATCTCCACATTAATAAAATGATTGTTGGACTTAAGCCCCAATTACTTTATTCAAGCCCCAACATGTCTTTTCCAACAAATCTACTTATCAAACATGTTTATATTAGCGACATTCATTTTGTTTTAAATACCATTCATCATTATCATATTCCAAATTTAGTTGGATATATTAATCTTCGCCCACAAGAAACCCACCTCTATTTTTCCAAAGAATTTACCAATCAGGGTTTTTTAAATTTTAAAACTTCAAAAAAAGAAAATCGATTACAATTACAACTACCTATTTCAAGCACCCATCTTTCGCTTAATTTTATTCAAAATAATTCAGCACTTTTGCTTGATGGATTATTAAATGATGCACATGAAGGTAGTATAAAATTACATGGAAAGGGTGAAAATTTAAGTTCTTGCCATCTGGAATTAGGCGCAAACCAATTTCACCTAGAAGATATTCATCAAGATTGGCCGGGCTTAATAAATTTTACCATCAAAGCAAATAAGCAAAATGATTTGATTCATGTGGCATTAGAAAAATTAAAGGGAAATTTTCATCAGCAACCTATCTTTGGTGAAGGCGCTTTGTTTATCAACAAAAATTTCATTAAAGACTTTAATCTTAACTTGATATCAAACCATTCAAAATTCGCCGTAAGGACTCAGGGCAAGCAATTAAATTGGGTAGCAAATATTTCAGAAATAAAATATTTTCTACCAAGCAGCAAGGGAAGTTTTTTTTCACAAGGCATCACAAATTTTGGTTTGATGCAAAGCCTTCTTTCAAAGGCGAGTTTCTAGCAAAAGAAATGGGATTTTCTTTATTTAAAATTGGTTTACTTGAAGGGAAATATTTAGTCAACTTTAGAAATCAAGGCGATTCTTTTCTTCAAATACTAGCAAAAGATGGAGAATTCAAAAAATATCATTTTAATCAGCTAAAAATTGATGCAAATGGCTGCTTAAAAAAACATTTTGCAAAATTTAATATCAAAAACAAGGCGCTTTCTGCAATATTTGATATAGAGGGAAATTATGAAAAACCGCAATGGGTAGGAAAATTAAAAGCCTTACAGCTCGATTACTTGACGCAACACTGGAAATTATTTCATCCAGCCTTGATATCCTGTGATGACTACGCTATCTCGCTTGAAAAACTCAATCTCTTCTCAGAAAAAAGCCAAATTCAAATTAATGGGCTTTATCCTTACCAAGGAGGAATGCAGGGATTATTACATGCAAAAGATTTGAATCTAGAAGTATTTAATTCTATTTTAAGTGATCGAATAAGAATTTCTGGCAATTTAAATTTAAATGCGGAAATTGATTTTAATAAGAAACAAGCGGTAAAAATACAAAGCGAAGTGACAGCAGGTGAAATAAAATTTATTATCAATGCAAATTCTGAAATTTTTAAAATATCCAAACTGCAATTTAATAGCAGTACTCAAAAAGAAAAGCTCATCGCAAATTTTCAACTTACCTCTCCTGAAAATCGACTCTCAGCAAATGTAACTTTACCCGCTTTCAATCCAAAAAATTGGCAACTCCAACCCATAACAGGCCAAATAAATTTACAAACAGATCAGTTACGGTTTGTTGAATTATTTCTCCCTGTCATTAAAAATATGACGGGAAAAATAGCGGGAAATTACCTGTTAGAAGGAACACTAACTAAACCTAGATTACAGGGCCATACTATTCTTTCTAACGGAAACTTTGAAATACCAAAATTAAAATTAAAAGTTGAAAATATTGCAATCACAGCTAAAAACGAAAATAATGCGATTAATTTTGAAGGTCAACTGCATTCGGGAAATGGTCAGCTTAATTTTAAAGGAACCAGTAAATGGGAAAATAATCAACTCCCTGTTGACTTAAATTTAGAAGGAAAAAATTTACTTATTTGCAACACCCCTGAATTGGTTATCCAGGCCTCGCCAAATCTGCATTTATCCATTTCAAACGATGATTTGATACTTGCAGGAAAGGTTTTAATACCTGAAGCCATAATTCGCTCCAAAGATTTCGGGGCAATTGAATCAGCATCCGATGATATTATTTTTGTCGAACCAAATGGCAAGAAAAAAGAAGACAATAATACGCTGCGTGTATTTAGTTCACTACAACTCACTTTAGGAAATAAAATTTTCTTAAATACTAAAGGAATTAAAGGTCAGGTAAAAGGTCAAATTCAAATTGATGATTCTCCTACTAAGGCAACTGTCGCTTATGGTCAACTCTGGTTACAAGATGGTAGTTACCGGATTTATAGCAAAACCTTACAAATTGACGAGGGCAAACTCATCTTCACTGGTGGACCGATTGGCAATCCTGGGCTAAATATTAAAGCAAGCCGATCCTTACAGGTAAAAAGTAATCAATTGTTCACAACAGATGAACAAATTAAAGTGGGTGTCAACGTCGGAGGCGTGCTTCAAGATCCTAAAATTCATCTTTTTTCTGAACCCACAGGCAAAACACCTGAGGATATCCTTTCTTACTTGGTGTTAGGTCGGTCGCTTAGTTCATTAAATACTAAGGACAATGGTGGGCATACAAAATTATTACTCCAGGCTGCAGATGCACTAAATTTTGGAGGTGACAATAAATTAATCAATATGAAAAATAAAATAAAAAACAGCCTTGGTCTCGCTGAATTAGACATTGATAGCTTAACAGAGATTAACCCAGGCACTCAAAAAACAATCGAGCATACTGCCTTTGTTCTTGGCAAATACTTATCGCCAAAATTTTATGTGAATTACAGTTTTGACTTATTCGATTACACCAATACTTTTAAAATTAAATATCTCATCAATAAGTACTTAACAATACAAAGTGTCACCAACATGGAAAAAAGCGGTCTGGATATTTTGTATACCATTGAAAAGGATTAATTCTTCTACAGTTATCTTAAAAATTATGGTAGCTACAGCACAGACATTGATTAATTAATTTTTTAGGTAGGTTGTCTCATGGCAACCCCATTATAAGTTTAGGGAACTAGGTGATGATAATTTTTCATATTCAGCTTGGTCGATTAAATTTTTAATTTCTGCGTATCCCATAATCGCTGCAATTTCTGCAGGTTTCACCCTAATCTCGTGTTGTCCTGCGTATTCTTTTTTTTGATTAATGAATGCGGTCATTGCCTGTTCAATATGTCTACGTTTAGCGAAGCTATTGAGAGATTCAACTGTACTCACAAATGGAGAGGACATATCTGCATTTTTATCTAATAGATTTCTAACAATATCGGCACGGCCATTTTGTGCTGCTAGAAAAAGTGGTCCTGCACCTGTATTCAAGCAAGCATTTACATCGGCATTTTTAGCTAACAATGCGTTAAAGATTGTAATATGCCCTACTTGTATAGCCATCATGAGAGGTGTCATCCCTGTAGTCGTAGCAACATTGACGTCAGCACCATTTTTTAACAATGTGTCAACCACTTGAAACTCTCTGTTTCCCACTGCAAGAATAAGGGCAGTAGCGCGATCAGAACTCCTGGTGGCATTGATATTAACACCATTTTCTAGCAATGCACGGACCCTTGGTACATTACCGCTTTGCGCAGCTTGAAAAAAAGTCTCATATTGTGTCTCAGCTGCCATGTTTTCTACTTTTTCCTGGAACGATTTCAACTGTTTTTGAACAGCGGCAACTGCACAATTGTGTACTATGATTATCGAGGCAGGAACGTAACATATTCTTTCTTGTGAATCGTTAATATCATATTTGGTTTTTACACGTTCACTTATTTTTGTCCAATCATCATCATAACAACGAGTCCAACTAGACAATGCTGTTCTTATATTATCACAAAACTTATTTTCTTTGATGATCTTCATAAGCTAAACGCCATGGCGCATCTTTATATTGTTTATACCAATCAGCTAAAGTCCATATATGGACACTTGATACATTATGGTTACTAAGACGGGAGGGACTCGTCGTGGAATATTTAGATAAATCAGTAAATTTTTCAGGAAATATCGAAATTATTTTTTCTTTTATCACTGGAAAGTCAACCATTTCCCATTGTTTTAAGCATGCAGACTCTGACAACTGCTCTTCTATCCATTGCGCAATTTCGATGTGAACCCCATGAACTGCAGCTACCAATGGGTATTTCCCCTCTGAATTTGGTAGTGACAATGAAGCGCTATGATATTTAACTAAAGACCTAACATTCTCAAATTTTCCTTTTGAAATAGCCTTTATCAATCTATCTTGTACCGAATGATTTTCTTTGAACATTTTTGATCTACTCCGAGATTTATTCTTAATTTATTCGCTAAAAAGCACTAAGTAAGCACCCTCACACAAAGTGTTTGAATTATTTAAACATGCTACATATTATCAGATAAAAACTAAAAGTTAATATTCTTATTATAAAGTATTTAATATTTTATTAAGAATACCTGATTATAATACGAAATAACATAAATTTAACATTATTTATAGAAAAAGAGGATGTATGAAAAATTTTTTTGAAGAGAGTAATCGGGAAGCGCAACATTTAAACCCAAATGCGAATAAATCTAAATGGCCTAGAAAAGCGTATAGCTCTTGTGAATCGTGTGTGCACTGTTGTGTAAATATACCTTGCAGTTGCGGGCTAGATCGTGAATTTAGAAATGAAGTGATCGAGGGGAAATATGTTGTCAGTGATCCGACAATCGCTTATAGAGCTGATAAACGCCCTCCAAAAATGATTTTTGCTGATGGGTTCTCTGCTTACTCTGCTTACCGAGCAGTCAATAAGCTCTTTCCTCCTATGGATACGGCATGTGATACTTTAGATCTAGAGTGTTTGGCCAAAAATGCTTTCCTTTTTCCCTGCCATATAGTTCTTAGCGGAATTGTCCTTTTGAACTGTATAGCACGATTAATCTCTTCTCCTTGCACCGTATTTGGTCAGAATGTTTATGATGCTCCTTTCGTTAGTAATTGGAGCGCACTTGCATTAAGTACTAACTATTCATCTGCTCGCTATCTTCAAGCCACAACGAATGAATATTGGCGATACATCGTTTTGCTAGATGGTTATATCTCTTATTCCGATTTTTCCATAGATCTAATAGAGACAAATAAAGAAAAGGATCCAAGGAGCAATTTATGGGGTGGGGTGTTTGATGCAAAGGAAATATTTCCAAAAAATCTCGACGATCAAACGATTTCTCCTCTTTGCATTGTGGGTGCAATTAAAATTGAAAACGATAGAGAAAGCGAATATTTTATTTTCAATAAAAACTTTGAGCAATGGGATAAAATAAAATCTGCACTTGAAGATAATAATTGTCACTTTTCTAATGATGAAATTCCTGAAGCAAAAATCTCTTTTGAAATGCTAGAGCCTTTGCTTAAAAATGAATTACTAGAAATGAATGATGAAGCAACTGCTACCTTAGGAATATAGATTACTGGGAGTGTTCAAAAAACTGTTAGAAAAATGGAGCCAACCCATGCATATCAACATCTGCTAAATTGCACTTAAGCGGTCTGGATATTTTGTATACCATTGAAAATGGATTAATTCTTCTACGATTTAATAATTTATTCCAACACTCCCTCCACCATCGACAAATAATGTTTGGCCTGTAACAAAGCTTGCTTTTTCATCAAGGAAGAAAGCAACCGCAAACGCAATTTCATCTGGTTCGCCCATACGCGCCATTGGAATAGTTGCTAGTAATTTTTTTTCTTTTTCACTTCCTTTGGGATGATAAAGAAAAAATAGCTCTGTGTTAATTGGACCAGGTGCCACAGCATTAACGGTGATACGATACTTTGCTAACTCTAAAGCCCAAGTTCGCGTGAGGCCAATTAATGCAGATTTTGCTGCACTATAACTGGATCGTTCTATCTTGCCTAACAGTGCACGACTTGCGATATTTACAACACGTCCCCAATTGTTTTCTTTCATGGAAGGTGCAAAAATCTGCATTGCTTGTACAGCGGGTCGCAGGTTTATATCAAGCACATGCTCAAAATCAGTGATGTTTATGTTCTCTATTAACTGTGGTTTCGCAATTCCAACATTATTGATAATGCCATTAATTTGATGTTTTTCTTCTATCAGATTTAAAATGGAATAAGTTTCTTCCCTATTACTTAAATCAGCTAAATATAAAAAACCGGGAAATTCAAAATCGGGCTGGTTTCTAGCAATTCCAATCACCTGATGGCCTAAATTATTTAAATGATGCGTGATAGCTAAACCAATTCCTTTAGTTGCACCAGTAATTAAGAACGATTTATTCATTAGTTTTTTGCTCCCAGGTAACGTCTCATTTTTCTAATATCAGTTTTAATTTTTTGCCAACAATTTTCAATAGGATAAAGAGAAAATAATCTTTACACTTAACTGTACTTAAGCGGCATCTTGAACGTCAATTTTTAATTTCAGTCCATCTCGCGTTACTAAATCCTGCAAACATAATCTAACAAATTGCTGAGGGGGATAGCCTAGTTTCTTTGAAAAAGCCACTGCCTTTTTAGGACTCACTGTTCGGCGGCCATGCTCAATATCACATAAATTTTGTCTGGATATGCCTAATATCTGTGCAAATTCGACTTGTGATATTTCTTCACCAAGACGAATTGACTCTATTAAATTGGAAAAAGTTAATGCACCGCCTAAATTTTCCAAAAATTTTGTGGTGTCACTTTTCTTTTTAATAGTCATGTTTATTCACCTCTAGTACTTTTAGTATTTCAATTTTTCCTTCCTGATCTATTACATAAATAGCCAGATAACTCTTACTTAATCGAATAGATCGTTGTCCTGCTCTGTTTCCTTTTAATGGCTCATCATGGTAGCCTGCGCACAATAGGCAATGGTACTTTTGTTTAAATATTTTTTCGCCTGCTTGGTCAATAGTACTTAAAAAATCTCTCGTATTTTTTCCTTATTAGTAATTGTACCCTAGTTAAAAAAATGTCTATTTTTAGTTGACCAGAACATCAATCATAATAAGAAAAATGAGTCGAGAGGCCCACGTATAGTTCGAAGAGCGGCTAGCAGGGAAGTTCTGTCGGCCGACTCAACCCCACCAGAGCCTAGGAATTAATTAGTATTTATTATAATGGCCATTTTATAATTAAAATATAATATAAATATTGATTTTTATTCATTTTATAATTAAAATATAATATAAATATTGATTTTTATTCTAGACATTGGGAGAATAAGTGTGCAAAATATGCAAGAATTAACTACGAAATCAACAAAGGGCTCTTTATTTCTAATTAGAGACAATGAAAAAAATATCCTTGGAAACCTTTATGGAACACATCACCAATTGAAATCAAAGGATATTTTTCGATTAGATCCGCAAATTTTAGAATATTTTGATCAGTCTTCTCATCTTTTTCTTGAAATAGATATTTTTCCAGATTGGAATGAAGATATCGCTGAGTTTATCAAAGAACACCCTATCGCAGTAGAACATTTTCTTTACGGTCGCGCAAAATCCCAGGGAAAAGAGGTAAAAGGATTAGAAACTGTTGAGTCCAGACAGGCGGCTACTGATGCTATTTCAAAAAAAAATACAACGATATTTATTCAGTTGAACTGAAGAGCGAGCATTATCTTGTATACACTTTTTGTATGATGTTACAAAGATATAAAAAATTAGATAGCTCTATTAAATCTGTGATAGCGGCCGACACAGAGGGAACACCAAAAATTTTGCTAACTCTTATTAATGAGCAGGCTTTTGAACTCATGGGACTCATTGTTGAAATTATAAGAAATCAAAAATACTTAAAACAATTACAAATAAAATATTCCGGTTTGAATTTCATGACTAAGTTAATGGCGATAATTAGTAACATTTCAGAATTATTAGCTGTTTGCCATGTTCCAATGTCAGAAGCGAATTTTCTTAAGCGTGCATTAATTGGGCAAATTGCTCGTGATAAGGAAGCTGAAGAGAAATCCGCATCTAATGTGAGAAATAGATTTATTGAGGGAAATGATTTTGACATTGCAGATATCCAGCCTGTAACTAGTTCTTTTTTAGATGAAAAAATCCAAGAAGAACAAATTCAACTGACATTTGAACATACTCAAATTCGCGATCTTGATATGGTTGAATCCTTGGATAAGGATTTAAGGAAAACACAGTCGAGCCTGGGGAAGCGATGTGGCTTTTATGCCATAGGATACTTTCATCTTATGGGCAAATATGAACCTAATTTAGTTGCTTTACTTCGAGAAAAAGGTTGGGATGTAGTGCGCGTTGATTTAAATACAAAAAGTTTCAGCAACCAAGGGTTTTTTGCCTGCCCCATTAATGATAAAAAAGGAGAAGGAGCTCAACCATACAAACCTGAAAACTTAATTCAGGTTAGGCAATATTTATCCAATATTTCCTGATATTTTTTAGGCGATCTATTATCTCTTTTAAAATGTTAAAGTTTTTAATTAGTAATTATTCAGCACAGGATTGAAACGCTATATTTTTCCATCTTCAAGCAAAAAATTTAATTAAAAAATGCCACATACTTGAGTATGCTCTAATGGCACTAAGTTAAGGGAAAACTTCTAAATAAAGAAAGAGTTATGCGCGAGAACCCTTGCATATAAAATGATTTTTTTCCAAACAAATACAAATGCAAAGGATCCGCGCATGAACAGTTGTAACAATATCCTAAGTCCAAGTCATCAAAAAGATGACGGCCCACATCGAACTTTTCCTACAGACACTCAAATTTGATATGCTTCAGGGCTTGAAACATCAATAAAGCCTTGTAAATTACAAAGTGAGTTTTGTGGTTGCCTCGATTTCTTTGGTATTCTCTGGTGTGTCAATTCTATGTTGAGAAGCGCTTTCTGATTGAAAAAATAAAAATAAGGAAGGGTTTTGATTAAATTCAAGCTGAACATATAGTTGTCTAATAAAAGCGGTAACCTCTTTAGGCAAAGTGTTAAGACTCGTCTTGGTATCTTGATAAGAAGAAAATACTAATATTATTTTTTTAATAGTCTGCATCATCGCTATTTCTAATCCAGTTTTAGCTCCCAAGAATTTTAATAACTGTATGCATTGCTCCTTTTCTTTTGAAGTACATTTGCTTTGAAACGCATAATCTAATGGTGTCTGATTAGAGCTGGATGGTAAATTAATCTCTGCGCGCCGGGTGTAAATTAATAACTTTAAGACGGTCAAATCACTTACGCAGGCAGCTTGTCTTGCTGCTCGATTTATATCAGTGTTATCATACTTCGCATTTTTTAGTGTTAAGTATATCGCTATGTAGTTGTCTAATTTCTCTTTAATTGAAAATTTATTATTAAAGATGATGTTCATCCCTGGAAAATGAGGTCCACACCTTTCAGCATTTTCGATATAACATTCATAAAAATGAAGCTCGCAAATTATTTTAAGGAGTTCATCTAGTTCCTGATTTTTTTGAGCTGTTGTTAAATTTAAAAAAGATGGGTAATTTTTTGTTGTCATCCAACTCATTAATTGTTGATACCGATCCCTATAAATTAGTGAGTTTACAAGACCATTTAGTGCAGCTTGCCTAATATCCTCATCTTGTTGATGATGAATCAGTTGTAACTGCATTTTATAAGAAGCATTTGGTCGTAAACAAGAAAGAAATACAGGTGTTATAGGATGTTTGTTGCAATATTCAAGTAAATCTTCGTGTTCGAAACCTGCTCTCAATACTTCTGCATAGCAATCTAAGATTAAGGTGGATAAGTGCTCTAATTCTTCTGAAGTTAATCTAACATCCCCTGCTATGTTTAATATTAGAAAACATTTGAGTTTCAGTTACAAAATTTTGTAAACTCTGAGTAGGAAACATCCATTTCGCAGCAGCTGTTTTTACTTCCAAAGATTTTGTTCGTGAATCAAAATGTAGAGTAATAAAAGCTCTGCCTGTTACATTATATTTTTTTCCTTGAAAGCTCTTTAATGTTAGGTAGGCGGGTTCAATTATAAATATATGCTTTCTGTATTGCTCAGTACTGGAGGTATATTGTTTTCGTAATTTGCAAAGTAATTTTTCAACCTCATGATTATCTTTTGCATAATAAACATCCTTTCCCCCTCCATCAGAACGGTCTGCAATTTTTATAAAAACACCATGGCGAGTATCAATCTGGCTCAGATCAATGTGAGGTGAGGAATCATTTGCCCAAAATAAAACAGTTTTATAATCTTCTGTACGCATTAACTTTTCCATTAGTACATACCAGAATAATTTATGCATCTCCATAGCCATTAGTGCAATAGGGCTAGTAGCCACATTTGATAGTTTTTATTCCATGCATGTGAAACGGCTGATTGTACGCGGTTATATTGACTATAGGGTAATAGGTGATCTTCTCTTACTGATAAATCAGCTACATCATTAACTGTAGCAGCTTGACGCATTAAGAGAGGAATATGCATTGTTTTCGTATGCATCGCATCATAAGGCAATTCACCAAATATAGGCACCACAATTGCCTCTGTCTTTTTATGTAAATTTTTTAAAATAGTTGCGGCAAGCGGAGTATCCTCAAAACCGTTTATGTCTGCAGCTAGACCATCTCCGATATCTATAATTCTTAGCTTGCCATCGGACAATTTAAAATTGAGTTTTAATGCGATTTAATGCAAAACATCCTGCTTATTAATAACTGGCAATACCTGTAATAAAAGTTCAACCTGTGTTAAATACCCGCGTGAATACCCCACTTACTCCTCCATTATTTTTGGCAAAGATAATTGATATTTCGGATGATAATCTCCACCTTCCCCTATAACTCGGTTTCCGTGCCCTAAGCTCACCTTACTTAAATCAACTTTGGGCAACCACTGATGCTGAAACTTATCCGCCAAATACAAAAACAAGCGTTTCGCTTTTATTGATTTACATTTTTCTAATAAACTCTGGACAAGATTGGGGCGAAGCTGAGTTAAAGTTTCTATTAGCTTAGATGCCTCTTCAAAAGATTGTTTGTTGGGAACTAAATGTAATATTTCTAAGGCAGCACGCTCTGGACTCGAAAGGTAAACATCTACACCATCTATCGGCCTTTTGATCACTCCTAAAAGTGAATCATCTCCTTGAAATAGTGATACTTGATATATATTGAATTCAGCATTCCAAGCTTTCGCCTTACGAAACCACAGTGGTACTTTAACTATAGCGCTATGAAAAAGAGCAACGCGTTTTATCCCCTGCATAGGTATAAAGTGCGCTTGTCCTAATAACTCTAGCGCCGTTTTTTGCACCTATATGTAATGGTAAATGCAGTTGGTTCTGTAATGCTGATAACGCTCCTACCCAGCTAACTTCATCGCCATATTTTTTATAAGCCTCATTCCCTACCCTTTCTAACCAGCGAGATTTTTCATACCACCAAGCAAGCTTACACGACACCCCATGCTCTTTTAGCCAGTCTAGCGTTAGTACTAAACCTTGAGGCATCTGCGTTATTACTTCCTTTAATTTATTTCTTTCAAATCTAGTTATACTAGATTTTAAATAGAAAACGCAAAACAATCACATGAAGTTGCGCGTGGATGCAGCCGAATGAAGAGGGGCAGCCACGCATAAAATTCATTCACGAAGGGTGTAGCCAATAATTGCTATTTTATCCCAATATAGATATCAACGCTGGTGTTAGCCGGATCACGTGCGCGTTCATCATAAACTTCGAAATCTGCTTGATACGCTCTTTTGCCTCCAAAATCATCAGGTGTCATTTTCCAGATTTGTTGCCATGCAGTGATTACGACATCTGGCATTTTTCCATGCTGTGTTGTAAATTTTTGATATCCAGCAGCTGGTATTATTATTTTCTCCATTCCATTTGGGATATCGTCAAACGAGTTAACTTCTTCGCCAATGAAATAGGTATATTCACCGTGCTCGTCACTATCGTATTCTGTATACACAGATAAAGTTACACCAGAATTTTTTCGATTAGGAATTTGTAGAGCCATGCTTTGACTCCAAAATTTACCAGCTAATTCGCCGATTTTGGACGTTTGTGGATTCATTTCATTTTTATTGTGGGTACGCGTAGATAATCCCACTAATTTTATTAAGGGCATATTGACTAATTCATTTTTCATAAGCCACCTGAGTAATTAAATTTGTATTTCTAATGCTTTAACTGTCCGTTTTAATCATGCCATATTTCAGTGCACGAAATATATCCATTCCACTTGAAGACGCGATTTTTTGGCGGCTCTATTATTGCCCTCATGCTTTTTTACAAAATCATCACGCCTCATTTTTATAGGCCATCGAGGCTAGGGACTCACTGCCTGCCTAGAACCTTCAGAATAAAACACCAATCAATTTCTATAATTAAATACCTATAATTAAGATTTTTTTAATAAATTTTTGGCAAACTATTAATAATTATTTAGTTTTATGAGAGGTCGAATTTTATGCTGAACAAAGATAGGGTCATTATCATTGGCGCCGGTCCAGCAGGATTATATGCGGCCCTTGCATTTTACAAAGCAGGTATTACTGCACTGGTTTTCGATCCTCGCGCTGGCGAATATACGCGTCCCGGAAGATTAGATCAACCCGTTTTGGAGGCGGCCGCTAAGTTTCTTAACCTACAAGTTGTCCTTCCTAAGAACTACATGCATATAAAAGATTTCGAACGCATACTATATGAACAAATAAGCAATATAAATGCCATTAAAATTGAGAAAAAAAAATTTATTCGCTTAAAGGAAGATACTGAAACTCCAGGAGTGATCATTGCGGATGCAAAAGGTAATGAGGAATTTGTAGCTGGAAATTATGTATGTGATTGTACTGGATCCAATCGATACGTTTTAAAGTCAGCAAATGAGATTTGTGCCCCTGAAATTCCCTTCACGCTACGCGCATTTACCGAAGTTGCAGCTTCTACACGCTACCTGGCCTACGTGCAAATGAAAAATGAGCAATTATTGGAGTTAATGAATTCATATAACAGGATATCATCACCGTTTGTTGACAATATCTATTTTGCGAGAAGTCTAATTAAATTACGTGCTTTGGGTTGGAATGAATTTAAACTTCCAGAATTAACGGGATATTATGTTAATAAAAACAAAGTCTGTTTATATTTGGAGATACCAATTGGGTTGTCAAAAACAGAGCAAGATAAATGGCTCCAAACAGTATTAGAAATTTATACAGCGTCAACTCCTGATTATCACTATTTGCCTCAGTCAAAAAAATATAGTGCTAAGCCAAGACTAACCACTATTAATGTGGAAACTAATGTTGTAGAACAAACGGCTTATATAGGAAAAAATCTACCAATGATATTCCCTTTAGGAGATGCACTAATCGATCCCTATTATGTTATTGGTCAAGGCATAGGAAGAGGATGCAAGGGAATCAATTTCCTTATTGAGAGCATGGATATTGTTGAAAACAAAATCAGACATTTTTCTAACAATGAATATCAACTGAAAATTAGCAGGGAACTCAGAGAACATGCAAATATAATACACAATCAAATTAAAAAAGAAGAGGCAGCCTCCATTGAAAGCATTAGAACTGCCTTTCAACATTTTGATCACGCTATCCGAGAAACTTCAGAAGAATCAGAAAAAATTATTTTTTCTGAAATACTAGATGAAATTCGGACGCGAAAAAGTTTCGCAGATGGTCATTACTATTTTACATTTTATCATGATCGTAATCACAAATTAATAAGTTGCTATAATCCTCCTAGTGAAATATCGTTTGACAGCCTTAAAGAGATGCATCTGAATTTTTTCAATGCGCTTAAAGTATTACCATTAATTGCAAAAAAAGAAAGAAGCCATACGGAAACTTTACTCGCTGATTTGGCAATAAGTTGGCAAGAAATTGGAAACTCATTATTTTTTAGAGGAGAATTTTCTCAAGCAATTATTTCTTACAAAAAAGCTTTAGAGATTTATGCATTAGAATTGCCAGTGCTCCAAGAAAAAAAAGAAAATTTAAATGACATACTTGTCTGGATCGACTCATGCTACTATGGCTTGGCTAAAGAATACTGTGAAAAAAAACAATATGATCTAGCGATGAAAGCATCAAAAAATTGCTTAGCGGTTTATACTCAATTTAAAGTTGACAAAATCGATAACTGCTCAGCAATTTATTTGCCTACCTCTATTCTCTGTTCAAAAGCGCAAGATTTTCTCGAAAAAAATTGCATTCAACAAGCCCAAGACTGCTATCAAGAAGCCATAGAACAATCAAAGACGTGTGCCTTAGAAATAAAAAAATTCGTTATGGGAGACGATCTTGAAAAGCTAAAAAAGAATATTGAATTATCTCAACAAGAAATAAACTCAACTGACCATACTCAAACCTCAGCTCGAAGTTTCTACTAACATAGTTACAAATTCTTCAAGTGAAGATCATATTGTGGATAAGGAGCGCGGATATTATTGGCTTTGAGACAATCCCAAATCGTGAAAAGCACTTCGGACTTGACACCCGCCTTGGTACGCTCGGTGGTTAATAGAATATAATATCTCACGTGCATCTCAATTAATACCTCACTCATTTCATGCAAAATTACTTCAGGCAACGGATCCTTGGCAACATTGGGATGATTTTTAAGAACGTTTAGCATTAACCTTTGTACTTGGTGAGGGTCATCTTCGCGATGAATTTTTAAAATGATCACTGTTCTAACAATATTGTCATGGTGTGTCCAATTCACAAATGGCTTGGTAAACATATCTGCATTTGGCACGATGACCTCTTCATAATCCCAGGTGCGAATCGTCATTGAACGCATTCCTGTTAGGATAACTTCGCCTTCATAAGATCCTAGTGAAACAATATCACCTGTGCGAAAAGGTCTTTCGATTAAAAGCAAGATACCGCTAAAAAAATTAATGATTAGATCTCGCATACCAAAACCAATACCAGCTGCAAAAGCAGCGGCTACAACAGTAAAGCCTTTCAAATCGATACCTAGAAATTTTAAGCCTATTAATACACAAAATATTACACTTGCATATTGAGTAAATATTGAAAGACTATTGCGAACACCCACATCTTTAGACTTGATATACAACCAGCGAAAAGAAAATTCACGAGACCAATAAGCTACCCATTTAATTAATGCCAAAATAATGAAAAGTTCACAAAGTAGTAGCACGTTAATGACATTGCCGCCAAGGGTAAACAATTTTTTATGCAATAATTGCTCTATCGAATGAATAAAATATTCATTGGCATCAAGCTGATAAAAATGCAACAAATAAAGCATACTGATTAAAAACAATACGATTCGTAGTATTTTATCCAAGGGTTTTAAAATGGCTTCAGTCCATAACCAACCTTGTTTAACATGTTTGATGAACACTTCAGAAATGAATTCCATGGCATCGATTAAAATACCGCGCGCTATCAAATAACCAGCTAATATTGTGATCAAAATAATTTGATATTTCGCCACCACTAAGGCTAATTCCACATAGCCAAGCAATCCGATAATCGCATTAAAAAGCAATGCGATGGGGATGACATGACTCAGAAGACGTAAAACATGGTGAAAATAACGTGGCACATGAATGCTATCGGTAAAAAGATTCACAATAAAAAATCTTGCCTTGAGGAGTTGCAGGCCAAGAACAAAAATAAAAATCATAAATAATCGACTGACTAATATTTTAGCTTCATAGGCAACGGGTAGTTGATGCGCCATCACAGCTAAAGTCGATAAAATAAAACCCAGCACTAAGGCCCACTTGATACGATAATAAAGTGCTACATCCTTTCCCGAATTATCCTGGACATTTTCTAGCAGAATAAGCTTCGCTACACTTAATGTCAGTTTGAAACAAAGATAGACGAGCAGGAGATAAATAACGAAAAGTATGTAGATGTTTAAAATTAAAATCAATGAGAGCAGCAACAAGCAACAAAGTAACGTGCCTAAATTTCTCCGTAATAATTCAATAATGAAAAAAACCACCTTGGTGGAAAAGCGCTTATCATCTCGAATGATTAATTCAAGATTTCGCAAAAAACGTCTAAGGTAGAACCAGCAAACAAATAAAAAAGGAAGGGTTAATAGCAGTAACACCACTAAACCTTTGTGCAAATCTTTTGTTTCATAAATCCCTTGCGTGACAATATGATTCACTGTAGTGAGTAGCAAGTAAGGGATTTGAAAAAATTTTTGACTTAATTGAATCCAACCAGCTAATTCTTGGGGGAACTTTTGCCTTTCAGATAAGTGATGTTGTAATTGCAATTTTAATTGATGATGGTAGGAAGAGGCTGTATTTTTTAAATTAATGATGAACTTATTTTCAGCCTGATAATTTTGAAATAAATTACGGAGCATTTGTGAATAAGCATAATTATCTTGTAGCTCCCTATTCTTCATTGCCAAAAACCTGGTTTTTGCGGAAACAAAATCTTCGGTAGAAGCAAGCTCAGAAAGAATGTTGGCAACCTGTTCGACCAATTCACTAAGTTGATAAGAAGGCTTTTGAATTTTTTTAGAATCTTGTAAATTTTCCAATCGATTTTGGATCTGGACAAGATAAGATTTTAAACGAATCAATGCGACATATTCTTCTGCTTCAAAAATTTGAAAATGAAATTTTTTTAAATTCATATCACTCATCAACCCTTGACGACTAAGCAGTTGAAGTTCTTGATTTAAATGACTTAATTTCAGCAACCAATTTTGTTGCTCTTCTTGTAAATTGGCGATCACTTCTTGTAAACGATTACGTTCTTGATCGCGTTGCTGCAGTGAATAGAGGATTTGCAAGCGCTGCTGCCATTGATTTTCTAGTTCTAAGCGTTGCTTGGTAACGGATTTAATATCGTTTAGTGCTTTGATACGATCGTTTTGTATTTGCTGTAATCTTTTCAAAAATTCTAAGTTTGCTTCAAGCGCAATAATCTGCACCTCATTGCCGGAATGATCCTTAGTCAGCAAGATTAAATTCTGAAGATTTTTTTCCTGATTATGGATTGAATTATCGATGTCTTCTGATGCTTGCTTTGCATCAATCAAGGCAATGTTGGCACCTTCAATTGCCGCTTGGGCTGCGATGAAATCAAGCTCGGCATGTTTCAAAATAGGCGTGGTCACCCCACTTTCTTGAAGCAAGGTATATTGCTTATTTTTCGCTACTTTTAAATCAAAAAATTGCTTTTTGACCAACTCTTGGCTTTTTTTATCAAGATGCAGCTGACGATCGGCAATGGCCAGCGTGGATTCATTCTCTGCACCCTGGTAGGCATAAGAAAATGAACTGAAGATGGATATTAAAAAAATCAATAAAAAAATAAAACGAACTGTTGTGAATCTCACGCACTGCTACCCTTCTTCCGCTATTCCCTCGCCTTTTTCCATCACTCTTAGCTGCAGAATTAAATAAATCGGTATACTGCTTAGCAACAGTAACACCCCATAAAAAACGATTTGAACCCCTGCGCCATAAATTAGCCAGTAGGTATAGGCAAAGGCTAAGATGGCTAGCGTTGCAGAACCCATAAATCTTTTTTTATTAAACTTTTCTCTTTCTTTTAAATAAATCATCACCTCCGCGACCGAGGTATAAATATAGGGAATTAAAGAAGCAAGGGTCGCCAATAAGCTAATGAAAGTAAATTGGTCCACTAAACTCGCTTCATATCGCATCGCTAATAATAGGGAGATCAGCATACTTGAAACAATCAATCCCAGCGCTGGGGAACCGACTTTATTAACTTTTTCAAAGGGTTTAGGGAATAGTCCATCTTTTGCAGCAGCAAGCGGTATTTGTCCTTGCATCATGATCCAACCATTTAACGTTCCAAAACAAGCGATAACTGCCGCCGCTGCAATAATCCAATTCGCCCAAGGACCTAACATCACATTAGCCGCCAGCGCAAATGGTGAGCTTGAATGGGCAAGCTGTGCCATGGGAACAATACCCATTACGCTGATCGTGCTTAAAATATAAACTAATGCGGCAACCGAGGTGCCAACTATCGTTGCACGCGGGATATTACGTCTGGGATTAATGACATGTCCGGCAGGTATGGTTGCAGATTCAAAACCAATAAATGCCCACATGGTTAGTGTTGCAGCTCCTGTTAAGGCTGAAAAATTGGATTTTCCACTGATATTAAAATGCATAAGATTATCTTTATGGATAAAAAATAATCCAATTAACGCGACTCCTAGTAGGGGAATAAGTTTTAAAATGGTGGTAATAATTTGAGTCTTGCCAGCTTCTTTAATACCAATGATATTAATAGCGGTAATCAACCAAATTATGGCGAGGCTTAACATAAATGATAAAGACGAATGAGTATTAAGCTCAGGCCAGAATACCCCTAAGTAGCTAATCAAGGTAACGACAATAGCTGCATTTCCTACCCAAAGCGCAATCCAATAATTATAAGCAACTTGGAAACCAATAAAATCGCCGTAAGCTTCGCGGCAATAAGCATAAGGGCCACCTGTCTTAGGTAATAAACGGCTCAAACGGGCAAAGACAATGGCTAAAATCATGGTACCCGCTGCCGTGAGAATCCAAGCAAAAATCCCAATGCTGCCAAATGCCGCTAATGAAGCCGGTAGCATAAAAATGCCAGAACCAATCATGTTACCCGCAACTAACGCCGTTAACGTCCAAAAACCCAGTGATTTCGTGGTTTGCTCAAGACTCATTTGTTAACTACCTTTGATAACTACTCAACGGGAACCGCTGATTTTTGAGATTCAATTCGGCTACAGCGAGAAGGCGGCGAATTAAATATCCAATGCTTTTTTAGAAATACTAACATGACTATACCTGGAAATCCCATTAAAAAAGCCCATAGGTAATATTGTACCCAGCCCACCTGCTCCACTACAATTGCGGCAAGTGGCCCGGCAAATACTCGTCCTATGGCAGCTAGCGCGGTAAATACAGCAAAGTGTGTTGCCGTATAGTGTTTATCACACAAGCTCATAATAAATGCCAAAAAGGCAACCGATCCTAATCCTGAACCAAAATTTTCAATAAACACCGTCAATATCAACAGAGAATAATTTTTACCTATCATGGCAAGCGCGAGAAAAGGGAGATTAGCCAGCGCTTGAATTATTCCAAATAGGACTAAGGCTGGAAAAAGTTTAATTTTTTTCATTGCGAGGCCGCCAACTACTGCGCCAAATAATAATCCAATCATCCCTACTAACTTATAGGTCAACCCAATATCAGTCAGCGAAAAACCGATGCTGCGTATCAAAAAAGTGGTGCCTAATGTTAAAGTAAACACGTCTCCCAGTTTGTAAAGCACAATGAATAATAAAATGATGCCGATTTGTTTTTGATATAAAAGCGACAGAAAAGGCTGGATCATCGCTGTAGATAAAGATTGAGGATGTGCATTCGTAGCGGCTTCTTCTTTTAGGAAATAGGTCACGATTAACTCTAATCCCATTAATAGCGCCATTATCCAATAGGTAAGCTTCCAACCTATTCTATCGGCCATCACTAAGGCAATGGCTCCTGTCACTAACAGAGCAATTCGGTAACCGATGGTGCTAAGTGCAAGACCCAGCCCTCTTTTTTCTACTGTCAGAATTTCGGTTCGATAAGCATCGATGACGATATCTTGTGTTGCTGAAAAAAATGCGATAATTAATGCGAGAAATGCTAAGGTCACAGGACGTTTAGCAGGATTAAAGGCACCCATCACTCCAATGCCAATGATGAGTAAAATTTGCAGAAGTAGCAGCCAACTGCGTCTTCGCTGTCCCTTGGTTAAGGTGAAGCGGTCTAAAAGCGGTGCCCAAAGAAATTTATAGACATAGGGTTGTCCAACTAAAGTCAACATGCCGATGGTGACCAAATTAACCCCGCAAACCGTATACCAAGCTTGTAGCGTTGAACCGGTTAGGAATAACGGGAGGCCGGATGCAAAGCCTAAAAAAACCATGCTGATTAGGTGCGGCGATCTAAATAATGCTTCTGTTTGAAATCTTTGTTTGACGCTAAGGCTTAGAGATGAAATCATGTTATTTTATTCTTTTCCATTTAGGTGCGCATATCTTATAGTAATTCCCATTAAAATGGGAATCAAAAAAGAGGTTGCCTGATGCAACATATTAGTGTTTTTGACCTATTCGCTATTGGTATTGGACCGTCCAGCTCTCATACGGTTGGGCCAATGAAAGCGGCTTGTCACTTTAGTCAAACTCTCCTCGATCTCGGGCTTTTTTTTGGCACGGATCAAGTACAAATCGATCTTTATGGCTCGCTTGCTCTCACAGGTAAGGGGCATGGCACCGATGGGGCAATCTTCATGGGGTTGGAAGGCAACCATCCTGCCACCATTGACCCTGATTCTATTCCTTCTCGTATCCAACAAATCCATACCGAAAAACAAATTAATCTAGGGAATAAAAAAAAAATTGATTTTGAATATCATAAAAATCTGATTTTTCATCCCGATGAAATTTTGCCCTACCATACCAATGGAATGCGTTTTTCCGCCCTTAACCGTAATCAAGAAGTGTTATTCACCACGACATATTATTCGATAGGTGGTGGGTTTATTTTAAAAGAAGCAGAGATTGGAAAAGAGAATAAAGAGGCACCGCTTCCCTTTCCTTTTGAAACCGCACAAGAATTAATGGATCACTGCAGGGAGCATCACCTTACCATCGCAGAGGTCATGCTCAAAAATGAGCAAACTTGGCGCTTGAAAGCAGACATTTATAATCAATTGTTAGATATTGCACACACCATGTCTCATTGCATTCAAAAAGGCTGTATCACTGAAGGTATCCTACCTGGCGGTCTACATGTCAAACGTAGGGCGCCTGGGCTTTACAAAACCTTGATCAAAAAAGGTCTACCCGCTCCTTGTCATCCTGATGTGATGAATTGGTTAAATGTTTATGCAATGGCTGTCAATGAACAAAATGCGGCTGGTGGAACAGTGGTCACAGCTCCTACGAATGGCGCGGCTGGAATCATCCCAGCAGTGCTCAACTATTATCAAATATTTTGCGATAACGCGACACCTGAGGGAGTGATTACTTTTTTATTAACCGCCGGCGCGATTGCGATTCTTTACAAAAAAGGTGCTTCCATTTCTGGCGCTGAAGTGGGTTGCCAAGGAGAAGTCGGTGTGGCGTGTTCCATGGCGGCAGGGGCGTTAACTGCGGCGCTTGGCGGCACACCGAAACAAATTGAAAAAGCCGCCGAAATTGGTATGGAACATAATTTGGGTCTGACTTGTGATCCCATTGGAGGGTTAGTTCAAATCCCCTGCATCGAGCGAAATGCCATGGGTGCAGTCAAGGCGGTGAATGCCTCCCGCCTGGTTCTTGCTGAAGATGAAGATGACACAACTGATGGTGAACATATCGTGACACTGGATAATGTGATCAAAACCATGCGGCAAATTGGCAAGGACATGATGCCTATTTATAAAGAAACCTCATTAGGAGGGTTAGCAACACACGGGGGGGTTACCGTTAACATTACTGAGTGTTAAGTTTCCTCCATCTGGGCGGTCACGGTTATAACTGACCAAACGAGTAACGCTCTGTATCATCACCTTCTTCGTCAGCACCCCTCTGTTGCTGACCTTGGTTTAAAAGGTCAGTTAAAGACTGAGTTAAACTGTCAAGGTGACTCCGGGCATTCGCTTTAATCGGTGAAGCCAAGCCATGAGAAGAATAGGTCGCCTCAAGAGCTTTTTGGCATTTGGCATAATGAGAAAAGCGTTGCATATCGGGATGTTGCATTAGCTTCTCATAAAAATCTTTTCTTATCATAAAGATGTCTCGCCATTTTTCATTAAAATGGTCCATTTCAGCACAGAATAATTCTGCAAATAAAATAGGATTCTTTTCGTATGCAAGATTCAATAATTCCGCTACATCTTGCAACAATGAATAGTAGTAATAATCAACAACAATATCTTGGTCAAGACAGAAATGCCCACTCTCTTTCTGAGATTCATTTTCATGAGTTTCACTTAATTTTAATTGGTCGTTCCAATAGGTTTTTAGATTTTCTAATGCGTCGCGGCAGGCTAGATTCTCATGACCATCAAGAAAAAGCATCGCAGCTATTTCACGCTTACTCCTCTCACCACTCTCATAAAAATGGAGGGCAGTCAGGGCTAGCACATCTGGTTGCTCGATAATGCTAAGAACATAAAGCCCCCGCATCTTTGATGAAAGAATTGGGGTCCGGGATATATCTTTAAGGAGTGGTGACAACACACCCATGCTATGGGCTTCTTCCAATATTCTGGCCGGTTCTGTTATTGATCGACTTTTTAAGATTCGATTTTTCAATCCTAGCGTGCAGACTAACTGGAGGTCTTTCATGTCGCCTAACCCTTGACAGATCAAATCTAGCAATTTTTCGTAATAACAACATTTTTCTAAAAAAGTATTTACCTCAGCAAAATTTTCTTTCACGGCTCTTAGCACAAAACTTTCCGCTCCTGTTATACCCATTTCTTGCCAGTCGTGAAGATATTTACCCAGATTATTAATATGATAAACGATTCGGTCAGGATCCTCGGGATCTCCGATGTAGTGATATTCCAGCACGGCTTTTTCATCATATGACCCTGTTTTATGGATGTATTCCTGCAACATCTTGGTGAAAATTTGGTAATGAGCGTCATTGATACGCAAATTATCAATTATGCATGAATCAAATAGGGTTTCCGTGCTAAACGATCTAAAGAAGCCCCAACGATCACTATCCTTTGCTTGGATAATCTCATCTTCAATAGCAAGACGAACAAAATCTTTTGCACCAGGAATGTCCAGGTAGAGAAAATCTCTTAAGTATATAAAGCCATGATCTTTTGAATAGTTAAGGCCACCATGTTCTGGAAGGAATTCGTAATGCGCAGAAAGCGCATCCCGCTCGCTCGTATAATCTTTTTCATCATTTTTCTTTATGCAAAGAGTCACACGAAGTTGCTCTATTGGATCGTTAGATTTAAAATTTCGATTAGTCACATTGCGCAGCTTTTTTTCATCGGCCAAAGCCGCATTGTGAAGCTGCCTATATGTTTGATCATTTTTTGTGTTGAACCCAAGACCATAGATACGACAGTTTTTAGATAAAAACTTTGGCGCTGGGACCTCAACCACCCTTGGGGGGCTATAACCCCAATAATAATATATTATTTTTCTATCTAATTTACTGATTTCCTCTCTAATGGCACGGTGGATAAATGTTTCTGCCGCAGATATATCAAGAAGGAAAAAATCTTGCTTATATTTTTCGAATAAATCAAAGCGGTAATCAAAATTATGTTTTTCTGGGAACAGGTAATACTGAGATAAGGTTGTTTTCTCAGCGTCGTAGTTTTCATTCTTATTTTTTTTCACCGCAATCTGAAAGCGAAGTCTCTCTACTGGATCATCTGTTTGATAATCCGGATTAGTGACATTACGAGATCTCTGCTCTTCTTGTGCACATAACTTCCAAATATTTTGGTAAGCTTGCTGATTTTTCTCGTCAGCAAGGGTAGCTATTCGACAACCATTTGAATAAAAGCTCCTGCCTTCAAATATAATCCAGTGCTTTTTCCTTAAGCCATCATTGGATGGTTGAAATTTGAATGTTGTATGGTATATATTATTAGCATTTTCTAATACCTCTTTGACAGCGCGGCGAACGAATTCTTCTGCCGTATCAATACCCAGATAGACAAAGTCTTCTACATATCTACACCTATCAGCCGATTGGTAAGTGAAAGGGTGGTCTGATTCTGGGGAATAATAATCAGAGAGCCTTTTTAGCTCAGCCTCAGGATATCTACCATAATTTTTATGAGAACAAATGGTATAACGAAGCATTTGTATGGGATCTTCGTGCTTATAATTATGATCGGTAATATTGCGATATAAGCGTTCACTATCCCAACATTCGTTCCGCATTTTTAGGTAAGACTGATAATTCTTTTCATCAGGTTTCAGGGCACTTAGTTGTAAATAAATACGCCTTCGCGTATCTGGGCCACGAGCTACAAAAGCTACAACTGGAGCGGGATAGTCTACTATATCTTTGGCATGCCTAAATAGATCCTTGAGCGCCATTAAAACAAAACCCCCTGCTTCAATAATCCCCAAATAGACATAGTCTTCTAGATATTGAATGTGATCTTCGAATTGGTAGGAATCACAGGGTAAATTTGAATAATAATGAGATAATTCCTGTTTTGACTCATGACAATTTTGCCAACAAATATGATAACGAAGCTGCTGCACGCGGCTTGGCAGCTTGATGAGTTCATCCATTTTTTCTAAGTCTGCAGCATCAGGCAAGATTATTTCTGAATCTAACTCGTGGTCTAGATAATTATATATCTCCATTAATAATTCATCTTCTATATGCGGAGTCAGTTTGAATACTTGAGGATTCCAAAAGCGTTCTCCTAACACAGTTAAGGGTCCTCTTTTAAGAATTATCCCTAGGTAATGAATTTGATCTTCACCCGGAAGCCATTGAATAAAATCAAAAAGCTCTCGCCGAGGGATTTTTTTCAGTGCGTCGAGCGTAATTTGTGAGAAACAAAGTGCTGCAATCGCTGAGCCATTTTCTCCTGTTCCATTTTTTGCGACATACATGGCATCTTCAAGCGCTTCACTTATTTTATTTAAATACGCATAGGATAGACTGCGTTTATACGTCTTTATTGGTAAACCTAAGGTTTCAGCTTGGCAAAAATCTTGGATTGCTGCTTCATGTTGGTTTAGATGATGGTGCACTTCTGCGCGATGATAAAAGGCTAGGGCACATTTAGGATTTTCTTCAATGACTAAGCTAAAAGTAGTAATGGCCATCTCATTGTCACCGGCTTGAAATTGCTCCACTCCAGTCTGAATAGCCAGTTGCATTATATTCTCGGCAAGTTTCAACTTTTTTTCTTGCACATAGTCACCGATGTTTTTTAAAGTGCCTTTCTCGGTAGAAGGCGCGCCATGCATGATACTGTCTCGTTTCCAAAACCGTGCTGAGAGTGGATTGTGATCATCTTTAACTAGGCAGGGTTCTAAATAGCTAATGGCTATTTCTAATAAGCCCCTCTCCTCTAGGGTGGTAATACTATCAAAGAGATCTTTTTTTTCTATTTCGTCTAGGTCTCCTAGTTTTATCTGTGGCAAGCATTGCTCGATAATCTCTGCACATTCAGATTTCATGTCTTTTTTAAATAAAATAACGGCGTCCTTTAAGGCCTTGGCTGTCTGCTTTAAATGTTGGATATACATGAGGCCGCGGGTTAAATAATTAATATCGTTGCAACCTAATCTTTCAGCATCTTCAAAATCTTTAGCTGCTGCGGCATAGTTTTGGGTTCTCTCATGAGCTTGAGCGCGGTAGAAATAAGCTAAATTTTGAGCATCGATCTTTAACGCTAGCGTGAATGCTAAGGTTGCCTCTAGATACTTTCCAGCATTAAAATATGCGGCTCCCTCTTTGATATGAAACTGATAAAGCTCGTCGTTTTTTCTATTAAACATAGGTTGTTTTCTCATGAAAGTTTGATGAAGGACAATAGTTAACTATTGTATAGTTGGATTATTAAAATTTTATTAAGTTAGCGCTGGAAGTTTTTTTGTCAATCTTGGGTTGGATAGTTACGATTTTTCTTTAATCGTCGTCGCTTATGATAGCTATGCCAAATACGGGTAAAAGGCCCTGACAAACCATAAAGGAAGAAAACCACGAATAAGACATCAGGAGGATCGAGGGAGATTAAAACAAAAACAAAAACGAGGATTAAAATAGTAAAGAAAGGCACATTTCCTTTTAAATCTAAATCCTTGAAACTGCGATAGTGTATATTACTGACCATTAACAGCCCAACTATTGGCGTCAGAATGATTGCAAATAGACGAATGGCGTATCCATCTATCCCATAAGCCACAGATACCCAGACTAAGCTTGCAATAATGGCTGCGCCTGCTGGACAAGCCAGGCCTTGAAAATACCGTTTATCATGCGAATGGCAAGTATTAAATCTGGCTAAACGCAATGCCACTGCTGCCGTGAAAACAAACGCAGCGAGCCATCCTATCTTGCCAATGTAAACCAGTGAAAAGCTATAGATGACTAAGGCAGGAGCAATTCCAAATGACACCATATCCGACAAACTATCGAGCTCAGCTCCAAAAGGAGTTTGCGTATTGGTTAACCGAGCTACCCTACCATCCAGGCTATCCATTAACATGGCAATAAAGATCGCAATGGCTGCATGCTCAAAGATTCCTTTCATGGCTGCAACAACGGCGTAGAAGCCCGCGAATAAAGCACTCAAGGTAAATAAATTTGGGAGTAGATATATGCCTCTTGAGCGAGGCGGTTGTGCTAACACGTGGGGATCCTCATTTTATCTTTGGCCATCCCGCAGTTTCAGTCTGTGTCAACGCATGCGCGGGACGACGTAGTAAATCAGATACTAGGACAGTGCAGTGAAAACAAATTAGTTCTATAATTATGAATTAGTTGAAAATAAGGATAATAGCAACAATGATGAATACCGGCAACAACGAGCTTCGCATCAAATCCACTTTAGCACGAGAACAATTAGAGCAAGATGACCCATCTTCTGAAGAAAGGCGCTTTCTTAGAGGACCACAAAAATTCAAAAAAGAAATTGGTCGGGCGGGCCGTATCTTGATGGAATACATCAAAGCTTTCCATACTTTCAGGAACGTTAGAAATTGTGTCACGATTTTTGGCTCAGCAAGATTCTCTCAAGAACACCGGTATTATCAAATGGCGCTAGCTATGGGTAAACTACTTGCACAAAATGGCTATACGGTGATGACAGGCGGTGGCCCGGGAATTATGGAAGCAGCAGTACGGGGAGCAAAATCTGTTAATGGCGCAACTGTCGGCTGCAATATTTGGATTCCTGAAGAGCAAAAGCCCAATCTCTATTTGGACACATGGTTGACTTTTCGGTATTTTTTCGTTAGGAAAGTAATGTTGACCAAGTATTCATCCGGCTTTATTGCCATGCCAGGAGGCCTTGGAACACTGGATGAATTATTTGAAATGGCCACCTTAATTCAAACAAAAAAAATTGCCCATTTCCCTCTCGTTTTAATGGGTGTAGAATTTTGGACTCCACTAATAGACTTTATGGTGAATACTTTAGTAGCGAATAAAACCATAGAACTGGAAGATGTAAACAAACTTTATATTACTGACTCACCTCAAGAAGCCATTGAGCATATTATGTATGTCAAAAAACCATCTACGCGTCCACAACACGACCGCTGATTTGCATGAACTTATCATTTCCGATTGTTTGAGTTTTTACGAACAACTGGTGGTCGATATCACCGCTGCAAAAAATTCTATTGAGCTCGAAACTTATATTTTTAATGATGATTGGGTAGGGCAAAAAATCGCCAATGCATTATTAATAGCAGCAAAAAAAGGCGTAACCATACGGATACTGGTTGATGGAGCCGGTACCCCACTTTGGGGAAATGGACTGACACGAATGCTTGAAAGTCAGGGTATACAAACACGAATTTTTCATCCCTTTCCTTGGCGACTTTGGCAATGGAGTCGATCAGTGGTACGAGTTTCACCGCTACTCAAAGCCATCTACCTTTTATTGAAAATAAACTCTCGCAATCATCGCAAGGTTTGCATCATCGATGATCGCATCGTTTATGTAGGCAGTGTAAATATTTGCCAAAGCCATCTGGATAAAGAACAGTGGGGTGAGCATTGGCGAGATACCACAGTAAGATTAAATTGTACTGAAACGAAGGAATTAAAGGCAGCATTTGAAGTAGCTTGGGACCACATGCCAATCCAAGAGCGAATTCGAGAAAGTTTTCGGCATATTAATAAAAATCCTGTCTTTCGTGTCAACAATACTCGTCATAGGCGTCGATTACTTTACAGAAATTTATTAAGTCGTATTAATCAATGCAAAAATAGAATATGGATAACCAATGCCTACTTCGTCCCAGATAGCATCTTGCTAAAGAAGTTAGTGGATGCAGCAGTAAGGGGCGTAGACGTTAGAATACTCTTACCACAACGCTCAGATATTTTTGTTCTACCCTGGACATCCGCTACTTTTTATTACCACTTGGTAAAAGCAGGAGTACGAATTTTTGAGTACTTGCCGAGTATGCTGCATGCAAAAACATTAATTATTGATGATTGGATGAGTGTCGGGTCGAGTAATTTAAATCATCGCAGCTTGCTTCATGACCTTGAGGTAGATGTAAATATTCGATTACTTGAATCTAAAAAACAGATTGCCAAACAATTTGTTCAAGATTTAACTGCATCTAAAGAAGTAGAACTTAATAGTTGGCAGAAAAGACCTTTTTATCAAAGAATGATTGGCCGTTTATTACTTTATATGAAATATTGGATATAGGGCCCTCAAGGGATTTGTTGGCCAAGACGTCTGCTTCTAGGGGGTAGTAGTTACCTTAAAGGTTAGCGCAGACTGCCCATCATAATCCACTTGAATAATTTCACCTGGTAAAAATCTGCCTTCTAATATGTCCTGGGCTAAAGGATTTTCCAAGTAATTTTGTACTGCGCGTTTTAGCGGTCTTGCGCCATAAACAGGGTCATAACCTACCTCTGACAAGTAATTAATGGCTTTCTCTGTGAGCTCAAGACTGAGTTCACGTTCGTGTAAACGTTTTTGTAACCGCTGTATTTGTATTTCTGTGATACTACGAATTTGCGTTTTGTCTAATGCATGGAATACGACAGACTCATCGATACGATTTAAAAATTCTGGTCGAAATTGCTGTTCAACGATTTCCATGACCGCTTTCTTCATCACTTCATAAGTACTACCAGATAACTCTTGAATTTGATGTGATCCTAAATTGGATGTCATCACAATAATGGTATTTCTGAAATCTACGGTTCGTCCCTGGCCATCCGTCAGCCTTCCATCATCAAGCACTTGTAATAAAATATTAAAAACGTCCACATGGGCTTTTTCTATTTCATCGAGCAAAATTAATGAATAAGGACGTCGCCTTACCGCTTCTGTCAAATAACCGCCTTCTTCATAGCCCACATAACCAGGAGGGGCGCCGATTAAACGTGCGACAGAATGCTTCTCCATAAATTCTGACATATCAATTCGCACCATCGCTTCTTCTGTATCAAACAAAAAAGCAGTGAGCGTCTTACATAGTTCTGTTTTTCCCACTCCTGTTGGTCCGAGAAATAAAAATGAGCCAACAGGTCGATTGGGATCGGATAAGCCAGCTCTTGAACGCCTAATCGCATTGGAAACGACGCTAACGGCTTCAGGTTGTCCGATTACTCTTTTATGTAATACGGATTCCATTTTCAGTAGTTTATCCCGCTCACCTTCCATTAATTTTGCAACAGGTATATGCGTCCACTTAGCCACAACTTCTGCAATTTCTTCAGCCGTCACCTTGTTTCTGACCAAATGGCGCTCTTGGTGTTCAAATCGCTGAGCATCGGCTAATTTCTTTTCAAGTTCAGGGATACGACCATATTGTAGCTCTGACATGCGAGTAAGGTCTGTCACCCTCCTCGCCGTTTCGAGCTCAAGTCTGGCACGCTCTAACTCTTCTTTAATATGTTGTGTTCCTTGTAATGCGGCTTTTTCAGATTTCCAGACTTCTTCCAAGTCAGAATAATCCTTTTCCAAGCGTGAAATTTCAGATTCTAAATTTTCTAATCTCTTTCGTGAGGCCTCATCCGCTTCTTTTTTCAATGCTTCCCGTTCAATTTTAAATTGAATCAATCTCCGTTCTAAGCGATCTAATTCTTCAGGCTTAGAATCGATTTCCATACGAATTTGACTCGCTGCCTCATCAATTAAATCAATGGCTTTGTCGGGGAGATTGCGGTCGGTGATATAACGATGTGATAAGGTTACCGCGGCTACAATCGCGGGATCAGTAATTTCAACCGCATGATGTAATTCGTAACGCTCTTTTAATCCCCGCAAAATTGCTATTGCGTCTTCGACAGAGGGTTCATCAACCAAGACTTTTTGAAAACGTCGCTCTAATGCCGCATCCTTTTCAATGTATTGTCGATATTCATCTAGCGTCGTTGCACCGACGCAATGCAATTCCCCTCGCGCCAAGGCAGGCTTTAACATATTGCCCGCATCCATCGCGCCTTCTGCCTTACCCGCCCCCACCATGGTATGAATTTCATCAATAAATAATATAATTTGCCCTTCTTGCTTGGCTAAATCACTGAGTACAGCCTTGAGTCGTTCTTCAAATTCGCCGCGGTATTTAGCGCCGGCAATGAGTGTACCCATGTCAAGTGCTAGCAGCCGTTTATTTTTAAGACCTTCTGGAACTTCATGATTGATAATTCTTTGCGCCAACCCTTCTACAATCGCAGTCTTCCCAACTCCTGGCTCTCCAATTAATACAGGATTATTTTTTGTTCTGCGCTGCAAGACTTGGATGGTACGCCGTATCTCATTATCACGCCCAATAACAGGATCAAGCTTACCTTGCTCTGCTCTTTCAGTGATATCAGTGGTATAACGCTTGAGCGCCTGCCGTTGTTCTTCTGCATCAGGAGAATTCACTTTTGATCCTCCTCTAATCTCATCAATAGCGGCTTGTAGTTTATTTTTATTTGCTCCAGCTTTTCGCAATATTTTCCCTAATGTATCTTTTTTATCCTCGATAGCAGCTAAAATAAAAAGCTCACTCGAAACAAATTGATCCTTTCCTTGTTGAGCAAATTTATCCGCTATATTAAGCAATCTTGTCAGATCATTAGAAATATGCACTTCCCCTAAAGATCCTTGGACTTGTGGCAATGCATCGATACCTGCATCAATTTCAGCACGCAACAGCGCTACCTCCACTCCTCCTTGAGTCAGTAAATAATTTACCGTTCCTCCTTCCTGATCTAACAGGGCTTTCATGAGATGGATAGGTTCAATAAATTGGTTATCTTTTCCTATGGCAAGAGATTGCGCATCGGCAAAGGCCATTTGGAGCTTGGTAGTTAATTTCATAAAACCTCCCTAAACCGTCAAAATTCTTTCCACTCACAGTACAAGCCGACTCCCTAACCGTTCGATGCTTACCACATTTTTTCATTAATGAAATTATAACAGTGAATAGGGACAGAATGAGAAACAACCAAATTAATGAAGAAATGGGGTGAAAGTAGAAAGTCCCGAGCTGATAGAACAAGGTCGCAATCGAATAAGCCACCAAGGTACTCCAAGCGACGGAAAACAACGACCAATTTTTATTTAATTCTTTAGCAATGGCTGCTGTTGCCGAAACACAAGGGAAATATAACAATACGAATAGTAAATAAGCAAAAGCCGCAATTTTTCCTCCAAAACGTTGATACATCACGCCATAGACCTGCTTATTTAAGGAATCCTCTGAAACACTTGCCGCAACAGGGTTGGTAAAGGAATCTTTTAATGCAATGAGATTATGAGGTATGGACATCACTGCTGCTTGTAAGTTTATCCATATAGAAGACTGCTTAGCTGAATTTTCTCCTATTTGGCCTACTTGAGAATACAGTGTGTTCAATGTTGCAACCACCACTTCCTTCGCTAACGTTCCTGTCACCAGTCCAACCGTTGCCGGCCAATTATCTTGATGAATACCAATGGGACTAAGAATAGGAGTGATTTCTTGACCAATAGAAGAAAGAATAGATTTTTGGCTGTTTTCATTGGTGATGCCAATGTCATTCAGACTTAAGGTATTTAAAAATCCAATGAGCATACAAATAGGGACAATCAATTTACCTGCATCGAAAAGAAAACTTTTTAGCCGATGCCATGTTGATTTGATTAATGCTAAAAAGGGTGGCAGATGGTAAGCAGGTAGCTCTAAAATAAGCGGAGTGACCTTTCCTTTTAACAAAGTTTTTCTTAATAAGAATCCCGTTAAAATAGCGGTAATGATACCAATTAAATAAAGAAGAAAAACAATGTTTTGCCCACCCGTAGGGAAAAAAGCCGCGGTAAAAACAGCAAAAATAGCCAGTCTTGCACCGCATGACATAAAGGGACTCATCATAATGGTCAAAATTCTATCTCGTTCTGTTTCCAGCGTTCTTGCTCCTAAAATAGCTGGAACATTACATCCAAATCCAACAATCATTGGCACAAAAGACTTACCCGGCAATCCTAATATTCGCATCAATCGATCAACGACAACACTTGCCCTTGCCATGTAACCTGATTCTTCTAACATTGCTAGGAAAAAAAACATGCTACCAATCACCGGGATAAAGCTAACAACGGTATTGATCCCTTTGCCAAATCCTGCTGCAAATAATGCAGTAATCCAGCTTGGCGCATGCAATAATTTAAAGCTATTTTCCACTCCTTGAACAAAAAACGTTTCAGAAGTAATATCAAAAAAATCTTGAAATGCCCCACCTAAATTGATAGCAAACAAGAACATGACATACATGACCCCTAAAAAAATCGGCACGCCCAACCACCGATTTAATATAACCTTATCTATTTTTTCTGTATAAGTTGGCTTGTTATCATTATATTTCAACGCTTTTTCAGTAATTTGACTCACTGCTGTATAAAAACTATCAGCAAATACAATATCTAATTCTTGCCCTAACTCTTGTTCTATTTTTTCTTTATGCCAATTAGCATGCTGCCTAATGGAAGGATTAATAATTTGAGTACTGTCCGGATCTTGTAATATTTGTTCTGCTAGCCAACTCCCGGAGGCTTTCCAACTCGGATGATTATTCTGAATTTCTGCAGCTAGCTCTGTAATTGAATCGGAAAGAATGGAAGGTAAAATTCGCAGCTGAGCAGCTGGTTGACTATATTGATCATAGTTAATTATCGCGCGCTTTAGATCGTGAATACCCTTGCCTTGCTTAGCGACTAGGCTCACCACAGGGCAGCCTAAAATAGACTGTAATTTTACTAAATCGATGTCTATTTGCCGACGCTTAGCGATATCCAGCATATTTACAGCAATAATCAAGGGAACATTTAACGTTAATAATTGCAAGGTGAGGTAGAGATGGCGTTCAAGATGTGCTGCATCCACAATATTTACAATGACATCCGCTTCATGGTTTAGAATAAATTGGGAAGCGATTTTTTCATCCACAGCCTGCTGGTCTGCTGAATAAGAAAATTGGTAAATACCAGGCAAATCGATGACTTCAACTTTTTTCGATTGCAGCTGAAATTCACCAGATTTGCGCTCGACGGTCACTCCAGAAAAATTACCCACTTTTTGTTTTGACTGAGTCAAGCCATTGAAAATAGTGGTTTTTCCACAGTTAGGATTGCCGACTAGTCCTACAGTAATAGATGTCATGCTGATTTTTTTTCTAATAAGATTACCTTTGCTTCGTTTCTTCTTAAGCAAAGAGAATGGCCTCTAATTTTAATCTCAACAGGATCGCCAAGTGGTGCAATTCCGATTAGGACAATTTCGGTGCGCGGCGTTAACCCAAGACTTAATAGTTTTTTTCGATATTGCTTATCTTCTTGTCGATAACCAATGATTGTTGCATGATCTCCTACAGAGAGGTGACTTAGATCCAAGCGAGACTCCTAAACCTTAATGCTAAGAAGTCATTATTACAAAGTGAAAAAGACGTGTCAACGCAATTGAGAATCATTCTCAAAAGAGGATTTTTTTCGCTTACGCAAGCCTTTTGGCAGCGCAAAAATAATATTTTTCTTCACAACCTTTAAGCTCCGTTGCCACTTGCCCGCCCCATTTTTCTAATCGGGCTATGACTTCTTGAACTAAGATTTCAGGAGCAGAAGCGCCGGCGCTCACGCCTATTGTATGCTTATTCACTATCCATTCTTGCTTAATAGAATCTGCGCTATCCACTAAGTAAGCTTCACAACCCAGCCGTTCGGCTAATTCCTTTAAACGATTTGAATTGGAGCTGTTTACTGAGCCAACAACAATCACTACTTCTGAGCGACTGGCCAATTCTTTAACCGCATCCTGACGATTTTGGGTTGCATAACAAATATCTTCCCGTCTTGGACCCTTAATCTTAGGGAACCGCTGCCTCAGTAGCTCAATGATTTTTCCCGTATCATCAACAGATAAGGTAGTTTGAGACACGTAGGTCAGCTGATCAGGGTTGTTAACCTGGACAGTAGCAACATCATTTTCATTTTCAATGAGATAGATGCCACCTGCTGGATTAGCATATTGACCCATGGTGCCTTCTACTTCGGGGTGACCCGCATGGCCAATCAAAATGCACTCAAGTCCTTCACGACTATATCGAGCCACTTCCATATGAACCTTTGTCACTAAGGGACAAGTCGCGTCAAAAACTTTAAAACCGCGTGATTTCGCTTCCTCTCGAACAGCTTGAGAAACGCCATGTGCACTAAATATTACAATTGCACCTTCGGGGATTTCATTTAAATCATCGGTAAAAATGGCACCCCGTTCACGTAATTTTTTCACGACATATTCATTGTGAACCACTTCATGCCTAACCCAAATCGGTGGACCAAAAATATCTAGCGCACGCTCAACTATTTCTATTGCCCTATCTACCCCAGCACAGAATCCACGAGGATTAGCGAGTAATATTTCCATTTTTTTTCCTAAAGATATCAATAATTAACATGAAGGCTCCAATAGTAATACTCGTATCCGCAATATTAAAAATCGGAAAACTCCAATAACCAAAATGAAAATGAATGAAATCAATTACGTAACTATAAAGGATGCGATCAAATAAATTCCCGATAGCTCCTCCTAAATCAACGCAAGGCTGATGCCTTGCCAGTTATCATTAGGACGTAATCGATAGAGATACAAGCATAAAAAAGCACTAATTAAACAAGCGGTAAAGATAAAAAACCAGATAGCATGCTCCTGCCCCGATAGAAAGCTAAAAGCCGCCCCCTTATTGTAAGCAAGGGTAAAACTCAGAAAAGGCAGTAAACTAACTGTCTGATTATAATCTAAATAAAAATGAATAATAATTTTGCTCAGTTGATCGAGCATCACCACCCCAACCGCTAACCATAGCCAATGCAGTCCATTTTTTTTTACCCATACTGTTTCCAATCTTCTACCCTCAATACCCTTCGTTAATGAATTTTTAATTAAACATATTTTCTTAATTCACCCTCACCCTCTACATTTGCTACGCAGCGCGCACAAAGATCTTCATAAGCTTGATTTTGCCCCACTTCTTTTCGACGATGCCAACAACGCCCACATTTTTCATAAGAAGAAGGCGACACTTCAATTTTCACCTCAGGGGTCAAGGAAATTTCCCCTTCCTGCTTTTGATCGTTTAATCTTATGCCTGCATCTGAAGTAATAAAAATAAAACGCAATTCTTCTCCAAATTTGGATAGCAGTTGATAATCTTGCTCCTTACAGTCCAGTATAATTTCAGCAGCAAGTGGAGAACCAATTTTACCAGCAACACGCTGACGTTCGAGTTCAAGATTGACTTGTTCTCGTAAAGCGATAATACGACTCCAATTTTGTCTGATGACTTGCGTCGTACTGGCCAATTTTGAATACCAGGTTGAAAGGAATACAGATTCACGTTCTTTTCCAGGCATATACTGCCAAATCTCTTCTGCGGTAAAAGAAAGGACAGGCGCAATCCAGCGAACCATCGCATTAAGCAAATGAAAAATAGCGGTTTGCGCCGACCGTCTCGCTAAACTTTTTGCCTTTGTGGTGTATAAGCGGTCTTTGAGAATATCCAGATAAAAACTGCCCATTTCGATAGAACAAAAATGCTGTATTTTTTGTGTGACCACATGAAACTGATAATGACCATAAGCAGTGATGATTTCTTCTTGTAATTGCGCGCCTGCATCGACAGCCCATTGATCAAGTTGCAATAAATCGGAAAAAGGCAATAAATCTTGGTCTGGATTAAAATCATTGAGATTAGAAAGAAAAAACTTGGCTGTATTTCTAATACGACGATAAGCTTCAGTAGATCGTTCAAAAATTTCTTTCGATACAGTTATTTCATTACGATAATCCGTTGTGGCTACCCAAAGTCGCAAAACATCGGCACCTAGCTCACGAATAACTTTTTCCAGCGCAAGCACATTGCCAAGTGACTTGGACATTTTACGACCTTTGGCATCGACCGTGAACCCATGTGTGAGTACATTCAAGTAAGGCGCTCTTTCATACATGGCAACAGAAGTTAACAGGGAGGTTTGAAACCACCCTCTATGCTGATCAGATCCTTCTAGGTAAAGATCGGCGGGTGACGTGTAATTCTTTACGTTGATCTAGCACGCAAGCATGGCTAACTCCTGAATCAAACCATACATCTAATGTATCAGTGATTTTTTCATATAAATCCGCGTCTTTGGGAGACTAAATCAGTCAAATTAAGCTGATACCAGATTTCTATACCATTTTTTGCTACCAATTCAGCCACTTTTTCCATGATCGGAGAGTATCAGGATGCAGTTCTCGCGTTTGTTTATGGATGAATAATGGAATAGGAGTATTCCATACTCTTTGCCTGGAGATGCACCAATCAGGACGTTTTTCTATCATATCCAGAATACGTGTCTCTCCCCACCCAGGAATCCAATGGGTTTTTTTAACTGAGATAAGCGCTTGCTCACGCAACCCATTTTTTTCCATGCTGATAAACCATTGCGGCGTCGCACGAAAAATTAAAGGCGTTTTATGCCGCCAACAATGCGGATAACTATGTTGAATTTTACTTTCATGCAATAAATTTGAATGTTCCTTAAGGATTTCAAGAATAGTATCCGCTACTTTTGTAATGGATTCTCCCGCAACTAAGGGAGTCCCAGGCAAGTAGAAACCCTTACCATCTACTGGATTATCAAGCGGCAATTTATAAATTTGGCTAACTGCATAATCTTCTTGGCCATGGGCAGGGGCAATGTGCACAGCGCCGGTTCCCGCATCGAGCGTCACGTGGTCACTTAAAATTAATGGCACTTCTCGCATTAAGAAAGGATGATGCAGGCGTATTCCTTCCAACTCTTTGCCTTGAAAAGTCGCGATAATAGGACTTTCTACACGATTTAACCGTTGCAGAAAGCTTTCAATCAATGCTTTTGCCACAATCAGGATAGGACCTGCCTCCTCAATTTGCACAAAGACATAATCATATTTTGGATTAAGCGCGACAGCTTGGTTCGCAGGTAAAGTCCAAGGCGTAGTAGTCCAAATGGGAACAGCAACAGCTTGATTGGTAATGGGTAGGTTAAGCGCTGCTAGCTTGGAATCGTGCTCAACAACTCGAAACAGCACATCAATAGCCTCTGACTGCTTATCTTTATATTCAACTTCTGCTTCGGCTAGTGCTGAACCACATTCAATGCACCAATGGACGGGCTTGAATCCTTGTTGCAGATGACCATTTTCAATGATTTTTGATAATGAGCGAATAACGTTTGCTTCATAGCCAGGATCCATTGTCAGATAGGGATGATCCCAATCCCCCAACACACCTAGCCGAATAAAATCTGTTTTTTGTAATTCGATTTGCGATTTTGCATAATCGCGGCAAGCTTTAATAAATTCAGTTTTTGCCATTTTCGCGGCCTTACCGATTTGCTTTTCAACATTAAGCTCGATAGGGAGACCATGACAATCCCAGCCTGGCACATATGGCGCATCGTAATTACTTAATGTTTTAAATTTAATGACAATATCTTTTAATGTTTTGCCAACTGCATGACCAATATGAAGCTGCCCATTTGCATAGGGCGGGCCATCGTGAAGGATAAATTTCGTGCGATTTTTTCCAAGTTGCCGCAATTTTTGATAAAGATTAATCTGCTGCCAAAATTGTAAAATTTCAGGTTCACGAGCGGGAAGATTTGCCTTCATGGGAAAAGGCGTTGCTGGCAAATTTAATGTATGCTTGTAGTCTGCCATGAAATTTTACCTCTAGTAGCAATCAAAATAAGTTATTATACCCTGCGTCGATGATGAGTAAAAAAATTTTTTGCTAGCTCAACATCCAGCTTAATTTGTTCTTTTAGTGCAATCAAATCAGGAAAGGCCAGTTCATCTCGAACTTTTTTCAAAAAACGGACTGCAACAAGCTGACCATAAATATTTTGGTCAAAATTTAATAGATGCACTTCAAACGTTTTTTCCGCACTTAAATTGACTGTGGGACGTGTTCCGATACTTGCTACGCCAGGCAGCGGCTTATTGTCTATTCCTAACATTTCAACTATGAAGATCCCAGATAATGGAACTTTTTTAGGTTCAAAATGGATGTTAGCAGTAGGAAAACCAAGCTGTCGTCCTATTTTATCACCTTCTATCACGCGTCCTTTAACCGTAAAGGATTGGCCCAATAAATAATTCGCCTGTTCTACCTCTCCCTGTTCCAGCAACTGCCGAATTCGCGTACTGCTAACACGCTTACCTAGGAGCTTAAAAGTCGGCAAATGCGCTGCTTCAAAAAAGTATTTTTCACCTAATCGTTTTAATAATACAAAATCACCGAGCCGTTTATAACCAAATTTAAAATCATCACCAACGAGTACATACTTTGTTGCTAACTTTTCAAACAGTATATCATGAACAAATGCCTCGCTGGTTAATCTCGCTATTTTTTCAGTAAACCGTATACATAAAACGCGATCAAGACCTTGCCGGCTCAATGCTTCAATTTTTTCTCGCAATGTCATGAGTCTTGTTAAACAGGCCTCTTGATTAAAGAATTCATTTGGCTGAGGCTCAAAAATAATCGCTGTAGCAGGAAGGTTAAGCTGATGAGATTTTGCAAGTAGTTGGGAGAGTAAATTTTGATGCCCTTGGTGCACACCATCAAAATTACCAATGGTAAGAACACAGCCACGATGTTTTGGCCTGATATTAGTAATACCACGGATGATTTCCATTGCTAGCCTTCAAAATGTAGGTATTTCAGCTTTAAATAGTTGACAATAAATCCTATCCCCGGCATATTCAATAAATTATTGAATATATCTTGGAGTTTATACAGTGGCAAATACTGCACAAGCAAAAAAACGAGTCAGACAAGCAGAAAAGCATCGTTTACATAATTCAAGTTTACGCTCAAGAATGCGCACTTGCCTTAAAAAGGTATTAAAAGCCATTGAAGGCGGCAATAAGGCAGAAGCAAAACAAGCTTACGAGCAAGCAGTCCCCTATATTGATGGCATGGTCAACAAAAAGCTAATCCACAAAAACAAAGCGGCGAGACACAAAAGCAGACTCTCAGCACATATCAAAGGTCTTGAGTAACAAACCCTACCCGCGGCTTAGCCGCGGGACGACAGAGAAGCCGCGCCCGCGGCTTAGCCGCGTTCTTCTATGAGCACTTTTCAGCTAAAAAGTAGTAGTGTAGTAACTATTCAGCACAAATGCTAGAAGTCGCTAAACGTTCAGATTTTAGCCAGATTCGGCCAAACAAATTTAATTAATAGCGGAGCAATACTCAAGTATGTGAGCAGTTTTAATTAAATTTTTTGTTCGAAGATGGCAAAATATGGACGTTTCAACCCTGTGCTGACGTAATGAGATATTCCATAATTGCATAGCATAATTCTTCCAGCCCTTGATGACTCACGGAAGAAACCTGATAAACAGGTCCTTTCCAATTTAATCTGGATACTATTTCTTGACAACGCAAACGCGCTTCTTCAGGCAGAAGCAAATCGGTTTTGGTAAAGACTAGCCAACGTGCTTTATTTACTAAAGCTTCGTCAAATGCTTCGAGCTCATTGAGTATGGTTGTTATGTGCGCTACCACATCACTCTCATCCACTGGCGCAATATCCACAAGATGCAGCAATAATCTTGTTCTAGCTAGGTGCTTTAAAAATCGAATCCCAAGACCTGCACCTTCTGACGCGCCTTGTATCAATCCAGGAATGTCTGCTACCACAAAGCTGTGTTCATCGGATACCCTCACCACACCAAGTTGGGGATAGAGTGTAGTAAAGGGATAATCAGCCACCTTAGGTCTTGCATGGGAAACGGCGCTAATGAAGGTAGATTTGCCTGCATTTGGCAAACCTAGCAAGCCCACATCCGCCAATACTTTGAGTTCTAATCTTAAATGATACTTTTCACCTAGCTGTCCCTTCGTGGTTTTTCTAGGTGCGCGATTGACACTGCTTTTAAAATTAACGTTACCAAGACCATGATGCCCACCCTTTGCAATGCAAAACGTTTCCCCTTCTTCGGTTAAATCGCCTAACAACTCATCTGTTTCATCGTTATAAATAGTGGTGCCGACGGGTACTTTAAGATAAAGATCCTCTCCTTTTTTACCGGTGCACTGTTTACCCTTGCCGTTCTCACCATGTTTAGCTTGGTAGCCTCGTGTATAGCGAAAATTGATTAATGTATTGATATTGGAGTCCGCCACAAAAAAAATGCTTCCTCCATCCCCTCCATCCCCACCATCCGGACCACCAAAAGGAATAAATTTTTCTCGACGAAAGCTCGCGCTGCCATCTCCTCCTTTCCCTGCCTCTACGTAAACTTTAGCCTCATCAACAAACTTCATTTTTTATCACACTAAATGATGAACCAAAAAAAACGTGCTGGCCTTTTGGCTAACAGCACGTTTACTCTTTAATATTTTCTTTTGAATCTCGCGAAAAGCCGCGGGATGGTAGTTACTGCATCTATTCAATTAATACATAGGTTTTATTTTGCGGACCTTGTTTGGTGAACTTAACCACCCCGTCTATTAAGGCAAATAAGGTGTGATCTTTGCCTATCCCAACATTTTTACCGGGAGACACCTTTGTCCCTCTTTGACGAACTAGAATATTTCCAGCCAACACACGTTGACCGCCAAACCGTTTAACGCCAAGAAACTTAGGGTTGGAATCACGACCGTTCCGCGAACTTCCCCCTGCCTTTTTATGTGCCATATCTTAACCTCTTTTAGTTTAGCGAGTTTCAATACCTGTAATTCTAACTGCTGTAAAGTCTTGCCGATGTCCTTGTCTTTTCATAGAATGTTTGCGCCTACGAAATTTAATGACGTCTATTTTTTTATTACGACCATGCTCAACCACTTCAGCTTTGACGGTTGCATTTTTTACAAATGGCACACCTACTGTGATATTTTCTCCGTCAGCAAGCATTAAAACTTGCTCAAATTCAATCATAGTGCCCGCTTCAGCATTAATTTTTTCTAATTTAATAAGCCCACCTTCGGCGACTCTATACTGCTTGCCACCACTTGCTATAACCGCATACATAAAAATAAACTCCGGGTAATACATATAAAGGGCCAATTCTACGCAATCATATCGTAACAAGCAAGGCCTGTTTGGTTGAAGCCAATTATTGACAGTTGACATGCAGAACGGGAAAACCTACGATCGGGAAAAACAAGAATGAGTACAGTGGATGATTTCTGAAATTGAAAATCGCGCTTTTTTCTCCATCGAGCAAGTACGAGAACTCGTTTGCAAGGAATTTCAAGAAGTCGACGAGCTAATTAAGGAACAGCTAGACAGCAATGTTCCATTAATTGGTGAAATTAGCCAGCACCTTCTAAAAGGAGGCGGAAAGCGACTTAGACCACTTATTGTACTACTCGTTGCTAAAGCCTTTGATAATCTAGATCAACAACATATCTCCTTAGCCGCAGTGGTGGAATTTTTACATACTGCCACCCTCTTGCATGATGACGTTGTCGACAATTCTTCATTAAGGCGCAACCAACAAACGGCAAATATGATCTGGGGAAACGCTGTTAGCGTGTTAGTCGGTGATTTTATTTATTCACGCACCTTTCAGATTTTAACCAATTTAAAAAATATTCAAGTCATGGAAATACTGGCAAAAGCCATTAATGCGATTGCCGAAGGAGAGGTCTTACAGCTTGTCAAAAGGCATGATCCGAATATAGATGAAGCGCATTATTTACAAGTCATCACCAATAAAACTGCCCGCTTATTTGAAGCGGCAGCAGAAGTTAGCACTTTAATTTGTAAAAGATCACCGGCGGAGCAAAGGTCCATTGCAAGCTATGGCAAGCACCTTGGTATTGCATTCCAAATGATTGATGATGCCTTAGACTTCGTAGGCAGCAGTGAGGAGCTCGGAAAAAATATTGGTGATGACTTAGCAGAAGGAAAACCCACTCTCCCTTTAATTCACGCCATGCAACATGCATCTGCAAGCAAAAGTAAAATTATCAGGGAATCTATTCAAGCTGGGGGATTGAATCATCTAGATGTTGTCATAGAAGCCATAAAAGAAGCCAATTCGCTGGAATATGTCTTCGCCCAAGCAAGCTATCAAGTTGAACAAGCACTGCGCTCCCTTACCTGCTTACCAGATACCCCTTCTCGACAAGGCCTTGAAAGCATTGCGTACTTTTGCATTCACAGAAAAAATTAACCCTAATTATGTAGCACAGGATTGAAACGTCCATATTTTGCCGCCACCTGCCATAATCAAAACGTTTTAGCGCTATCCTGAATAAAATAGCTATCGGGGTGACTGGATTCGAACCAGCGACCCCTGCTTCCCGAAAGCAGTGCTCTACCAAGCTGAGCCACACCCCGCTTGATCAGTCTACTGGATGCCTTCTTGAGATTCAATCTTACTTTTGTATTCGCACCGATAGTTATGAGTTTTTTAGGAAATTCTCCATAAACTAATAGGAGATTTTATGTAAGTTTTTTGCCAAATAGGCTGTTTTAATTTTTTCTTAAGTTTTTATTCATTCCTTCTACTTACATATTCCCTTATAATCGTCGCCTCCAAGCAGTATTCCCTGCATTAATTTTGAAGCCAGTTGACATAACAGCCAAACTTTTGGCATTTATTTATTTTTGGCAAAAATTGTTATTACAAATCTATAGCAACCGACGAATTGAGGATCTTAAACATGCAGACCCAAGGTGAACTAGAACTAGAAGCTGAACGACTAGCTCAAGAAGCAGCTGAACGATTAGCAGCTGAACAACAAGCTCAAGAAGCAGCTGAACGATTAGCAGCTGAACAACAAGCTCAAGAAGCAGCTGAACGATTAGCAGCTGAACAACAAGCTCAGGAAGCAGCTGAACGATTAGCAGCTGAACAACAAGCTCAAGAAGCAGCTGAACGATTAGCAGCTGAACAACAAGCTCAGGAAGCAGCTGAACGATTAGCAGCTGAACAACAAGCTCAAGAAGCAGCTGAACGATTAGCAGCTGAACAACAAGCTCAGGAAGCAGCTGAACGATTAGCAGCTGAACAACAAGCTCAAGAAGCAGCTGAACGATTAGCAGCTGAACAACAAGCTCAAGAAGCAGCTGAACGATTAGCAGCTGAACAACAAGCTCAGGAAGCAGCTGAACGATTAGCAGCTGAACAACAAGCTCAAGAAGCAGCTGAACGATTAGCAGCTGAACAACAAGCTCAAGAAGCAGCTGAACGATTAGCAGCTGAACAACAAGCTCAAGAAGCAGCTGAACGATTAGCAGCTGAACAACAAGCTCAAGAAGCAGCTGAACGATTAGCAGCTGAACAACAAGCTCAAGAAGCAGCTGAACGATTAGCAGCTGAACAACAAGCTCAAGAAGCAGCTGAACGATTAGCAGCTGAACAACAAGCTCAAGAAGCTCAACGGCTAGCAGCTGAACAACAAGCTCAAGAAGCTCAACGGCTAGCAGCTGAACAACAAGCTCAAGAAGCTCAACAGCTAGCAGCTGAACAACAAGCTCAAGAAGCTCAACGGCTAGCAGCTGAACAACAAGCTCAAGAAGCTCAACAGCTAGCAGCTGAACAACAAGCTCAAGAAGCTCAACGGCTAGCAGCTGAACAACAAGCTCAAGAAGCTCAACGGCTAGCAGCTGAACAACAAGCTCAAGAAGCTCAACGGCTAGCAGCTGAACAACAAGCTCAAGAAGCTCAACGGCTAGCAGCTGTACAACAAGCTCAAGAAGCAGCTGATCGATTAGCTGCTAAAGGACGACAAAGTTCTAGCTCTAGTTCAAGTGAAGATCCTCTAGTCAGAGAGCTGACAAAGGCTACTGCGGATCCTGAGGCTACGAGTGCTAAGGCTACGAATAATAAGTCTCTAAGGACTGGATATCCACAACCACCATTGGAGTTGAATTCTGAGTCTGACGAGGAAGAAGAGGGGCATCAACTTGATCAATCTAATCTACTCGGTAAATTACTGAGAATTAATTTAGCTCGTCCAATTAGCTGGGATGTATATGATTATACCAATTTGGCATTTTCAACTGTAACCTCTGGATTTAGTTTAGCTTTATATGTTAATCCTACCATTGATTTTGGTGGCGAAAACCGATTGGCAATTGTTGGCTATTTATTCTCAGTGCTTTATGCCAATTTCGGGGTAAGTGCGTTTACTGCCTCAGAAGCTTTTAAGTCCTTTGTCAATAGATTAGATATTGAATTTCGAAAAGAACTTAATTCCTCATATTATACTGATCTAAAATGGAAGGCTGCTCGGTCATTGTTCACCAGCCTCCTTGCTGTTGCGGGTTCAATACCCTATATGTTTGCCTCAAAAGATCCTAATTATGTTAAAGCCATGATAGGCGTTGCTAACGCCATCATGGGTTTTTATGCCTTGCAAGTTATTGGTTATCAAGATTACAGGAGGCTAAAAAGCTTTTTGGCAGGTTCCACTGAAGATCAAAGTTATCAAAAAATTCTAGCTAGTTTTACTCACAGCGTTCGTAAAATTTCGCATGGGTTGATAAACAGATGCCTTGAGGTGAACGATACTCGCTGGCTAGATCAGTTTCGGGACACACTACCCGCCCGTGAAGGAGAAGACCCTCTTGTTAGTGAGAGGCAAATAATTGAACATCTTGCAGATCTTGCGCGACGATTTGATATTCAGTCTGAACCACCGTTGTCTTGCGCAGCTACCTTGTACAGAAAAGTGCTTCCCACTGTTGTGGGTCTCGGATCGGGAGGTGGCATGCTAATTTATGTCCTAAAAACTTGGGAACAAATTCTTGCTCGGGTTCCTGACAAGGATAAAGCCATCCCTATTACTGCAGGAGCAAGCTTTGTTTTCACTTACTTGGCTGCTAATTTTGCTATACAAACCTGGACAACTATCGTCGACAATCTGACAGGCAATGGAGAAAAGTCGCTAGCTACATTACTTTATCCTTGGCAAACATTAGCTGCAGGAGCACTAACCACCCTTTTTGTTAGTGCATCATTTGCAACAGCGGCAGATTTTGTTTTACGGGATGATCTCATTAATGGAGACTATAAAGACTATCAGCCAGCGTTGATGTATTACGTCGCCACTAGTGCCGTTTTCTTCAATCTATTTCCTAATTTGAAACTTGTGCTTCGCTTCATGGAGGCACTTGCTACCAGGCTTGGAACGCCATTAAAAAAAGAACTGGCCAAATTTGGTCTAGATATTGAGTCCTTCCTCAAACAAGTAGAAGAAGATATGTCAAGACAACAATTTGGTGAAAGTTTAAAGAGGCTAAAAGACACAGATCAAGTTGCTTTAGCACCCATGTACTTAATCGAAGATAATGTTCCAGTGTTAATTCAGGAGATAACAGGAGATCCGGTGAATGATAACCATAACAAGACTTTTTTAAGCAAAGTTACTCGGTCCCTTTATCAAATACGCCAAGAGGAATTGACTGCTAATTCAGAAATAGATTACAGAGAACTGCAACAGCTTACTCGTGCTGATAGAGGATATGGTGCCATTATCAATGGGGATAACAATGGCAACAACCCGCAAAATTTAGAACCAAAGAACTGGTGGGATCGATTTGGCTTTTTCGGCGCTGGTGATCAGCAGGAGCCTGAAGACCTGCTACAAGACGAGGAAGCGATACCGATCGATAACAACAACTTACTGGATAATCTAGATCAACCAGAGCCAGCACCAGGTTATGTAGATAGATTTTGGGCTTGGGCCAAGGGTTTGGTAACTGAAGAAGAAGCGGCACCCGAAGAACAGGTTAACCATGATCTAATGGATCCCTCCTCTGCAGAAGAAAGCTCAAGCACTATTTTGAGCGCATAAACTGGCATACATAAGATCTGAAAAAAGGAGCGTCGAGCTCCTTTTTTCTTGCATGGATAAAAATTAAATAGCTTAACCCACCTTTAAATTGCAATTTTTTCATAGATATAGATTGAATAATCTGGCATTAATCCATTATTATACATTTTTATACCTAATTTTAATCAATATTGAGGTCCAAATGTTATCTGTTAATGAAGAGGTTGTTGACGACCGTCCCCTTACCCAAGATGAATTATTGCAACATTTTTTCAGCTCAGACCTATCTACTTTTCAAAATTACGCAATCTTGACGCGCCAGAATCATCAGCAACCGGTAAAAGTCACTTGGAATGAGGTTGCTAAAAGCTTTTTTCCTGTTTGCACGAGCTATGGTATTGGTGCAGCAGCAAGCGAAAGCTATATTGGTGCGGCGCAAAAGGCAGCAAGGGATGTAGTAAGCTACTATTTAAATCCGACTGTGGCCGTGATTTTAAATGCGATGGGTCATGGTTATTTCTTTAATCTGGTGATTTCCCCTAAGTGGGAAGAAGCGATCACACAGTTGTTTGGTCTGCGATCAAAAGAAGAAGAAAATGCGATATTGGATTTACAAAACTTAGCGCCTGGCTATCTGGCTAAAGCCGGCCGCGGTTTAAAAAATTTGCTGTTATCTACAGCCGTGTTTGCCACTGCCTTTGTCTCCGCTTATCCTTCCTTTGCACTAAGCGAAAATGTCAGCGGCGATTCACATCCCATTGCTTTAATGGTATTACTTTGTGCCACAATGTTGCAGTATAACGGCATTGAAAGTTTTCTTTATAAATATATGCAAGCGTTATTTTACGATCCGTTTCATTATCTTTATCGTAAAATTAACAATGAAGCCATGAATAATTACAAAATTCAACAAACATTGATGGCATTAAAAGATGCGCATAAAGCAGGGCTGATTTCAGCACAAAGCGAAATATTAACAATGCTGCAAAGTGATCAACAGGGTCAACTGGATGAAATCTACTCACTTTTAGTCAATGAAAATCCCTCTCGTATCGAAGCCATCGAACTTTTATTGAAGGTGCTCAGCTTAGCGAAAAATAATGCACATCAACCATCAGCCATTGGCTGTCGAATGACACAACTTATTAGTTTAGTCTTTGCGATTGTTTCCTGTATTGGTTGGGGGGCCATTACACTGGAAAGTTTTAGCGATTATGCTGAAAAGCATCTAAATATAACAGAAACGACAGAACTCGTTCTTGCCAGTATTATCATCGTCATTTCTGATGCGCTACCTTTAGATGTCGCTTGGATCGTGGGTAAAGATATTTATGATTTAATATCAAACGCTGCCCATGTCATCAAGGAAGCTTATGCAGCAACCCCTTCCATCCTGGATTTTTTAAAAAAAGCTTGGTCGAATAAAGGCGATGCCGCGAGCTGGCACGCGCTTTTGCAATCTTCACTTGCGATACAACAAAACCCGCGAACCATGATAGGAGTAACGACGTTTCTCTTTGCCCTCTCATTTTGGTCAACTCAAACCAGCACCTATCTAAATGAACAATGTTTGCCCAAAATAAGTAAGCAGATAGAATTGATCACGATTATCGCGATAATGCTGTTCAATACATTTCCTGTCCCAATTATTATCGCCAGTGTACAACGATTTCTCAAACGGTTATTTGGAGATGATCTCAGTCTAAAACAAATTCAGTTACTGCAATTCATTGAAAATCAATTGAAAACCATTGATGAAATTGATAATTCGAAATTTTTAACACTACTCAATGAAATGATTGAATCAACCAATGAGCACCAAGCCACAGAAGCATTCTTTACCACTTTTTTCGGTAATAAAACGCCAAGCGATATTTTTGAAGCGCAATCGAATTATGGCACCAAGCAATATAATGAAATTATCCCTTGTATGGTAAATCAAGATATGGCAGCACTAAGCAGAATAGGGTTTTTTCCTATCGCTGACAATGGCAATAGGCTTTCAGCTATTTTATTTGATGAAGAAGCGAATCATCTTGTCCAAGTATCAGATCAACCCCTTCAACAATATGGCTCTTCTTATTTGAAAAGGCCGGTAAAGCTTACCCAGGAATTTGTACGCCCTGGCGGTTCGCGCCAGGGGCTTTCTGCTATATAGCCACTATTGTAGTTTAGTAATATCAAGGTGCCTGAGGGCAATGATATCTTTATCATGTTTTTTTAAAATAGAATAAGCATAACGACTTCCTGTGTTGCGCCAAAGTTCCTCGGCTTGAATAAAGGTCAACGCTGCCTGCTCACCGCTTAACTCTCGTATGGAAAATAAAAGATCCAACAGACTGATAAAGTGTTCACGTAATAAAGCAAATAATTTTGCATCTAACAGACCACACTTATATAAATTTGAGAGACAATTGTAAGCTTTTCGACCTAATTCCACAAAATAAGTGACTGACACATTCCGTTTATCTGCTAATTCGGGAAAAAAACCAGAAAAAAGCAGGCATTTATCTCCAAGTTCACGCAATCGATTTTTTTTGATATTCCCTGTTGACTCAAGACTATTAAGATAGTCTAAAGCCAGAATGCTGGCGACGACCTCAGGCTTGTTGGTGTAATGCTCAAGCAAATAGACCAGATAACTTTCTAATTCTGTGTCTAAATGTGTCCCAGAACAATCTTCTGCTTCATTCACCAAGGTATGCCATTGCGCTAAAGAAGTGGAATGAAGGATTAACCGATTCATTGCATTCCTCCTTTTAATAAAAATGGGTAGGTTTTATGTTAATTTTAGCTTAAATATAAGGAGTTATCCTTTCAAAGTCGGCTGATAGTGAAGAGACTTTGCGGCGAATAGACTGTAGAAGGAGGCATCGACAGGAATGACAAGATATAAGTTTTAGGGTATAATTTTAAGTTTTATTAAGGCCTACTGCAAAATGACCATGAATAAACGACGAAATATCGCTATTATTGCCCATGTTGACCACGGCAAAACGACCTTAGTTGATAAATTTTTACAACAATCGGGAACCTTGAGCAGCAAGGCTGCTGGCCAGGAACGCGTCCTAGATTCTAATGAACTTGAAAAAGAACGCGGAATTACCATTCTTTCAAAAATTACTGCAATCATCTGGAACGGGTATCGTATTAATATCGTCGACACTCCAGGACATGCGGATTTTGGCGGTGAAGTTGAACGCATACTGTCAATGGTCGATTCGGTGCTGCTACTCGTTGATGCAGTAGATGGGCCCATGCCACAGACTAGGTTTGTGACATTAAAAGCATTTGAGCATGGCCTTAAACCCATCGTCGTGATTAACAAAATTGACCGACCTAGCGCTCGTCCAGATTGGGTAGTCGATCAGGTTTTTGATTTATTTGATCGACTTGGGGCTAGCAACGAACAACTTGATTTTCCAGTAGTCTATGCCTCTGCCTTAAAAGGATTGGCTACTTTAGATTTAAACCAAGCATCGGAAAATATGAACCCCTTGCTTCAAACAATTATCGACAGAGTACCCCCTCCAGATGTCAATTTGGATGGACCATTCCAAATGCAAATCAGCTCGCTAGATTATTCAAGCTATGTAGGAGCAATTGGAATTGGTCGCATTAATCGTGGAAAAATTACCACTAATTCACCAGTCGTGGTTATCAACCACAAAGGAGAGTCACGAAGCGGGCGCATTTTACAAGTCATGGGATATTTAGGACTCAATCGGGTTGAAGTAGAGGAAGCTCAAGCAGGCGATATTATCGCAATTACCGGCATTGAAAATATACGAATTTCCGACACAATTTGTGACCCCAAACATCCCGACCCCTTGCCTAATCTCATCGTGGATGAACCAACTGTTTGCATGACTTTTCAAGTTAATGACTCCCCTTTCTGCGGAAAAAGTGGCAAGTATGTAACAAGCCGCCATCTTAGGGACCGATTAACGCGAGAGTTAGTGAGTAATGTGGCACTTCAAGTTCAAGACACTCAAGATCCTGATAAGTTTAAAGTTTCAGGTCGAGGAGAACTGCACCTTTCTATTCTCATTGAAACCATGAGACGAGAGGGTTATGAGCTTGGCGCCTCTAGACCAGAAGTCATTGTTAAAGAAATAAATGGCGAACCTCAAGAACCTTATGAGTCCCTTACGTGCGACGTCGAAGAAACCCACCAAGGCACAGTAATGGAGAAACTCGCTTCTCGCCGAGGACTGATTCAAAACATGATGCCAGACGGTAAAGGAAGAATCCGCTTAGATTACATTATTCCCACACGAGGATTAATTGGTTTTCACACAGAATTTCTTACCATCACCTCCGGAACCGGGTTGATGCATCATGTTTTTGATCATTATGGTCCCCTAGTCAAGGGAGCGATTGCTGCCAGAATAAATGGAGTCTTGATCGCTAACGGTGAAGGCAAGGCGACTGCCTATGCCCTATGGAATTTAGAAGAGCGTGGAAAATTAATGATTCACCCTCAAACTGAAGTTTATGAAGGCATGATTATAGGCCTGCATACGCGGGAAAATGATTTGGTCGTCAATGTGACTCGAGAAAAACAACTGACCAATATTCGCGCTTCAGGATCTGATGAAAACATTGTCCTCACCCCACCTATCCGCTTATCGCTAGAACAAGCGCTGGAATTAATTAATGATGATGAATTAGTTGAAGTCACACCTGACGCTATTCGATTGCGCAAAAAGCGACTTAAAGAGCATGAGAGAAAGAAGGATGCAAGGACAAAATAGTCTGCACTTCACCAATGGATGCTTTTGGTTAAACAACCTCAAGCGTAATTGTTCAGCACAAATGCTTGAAGTCGCTAAACGTTCAGGTTTTAGCTAGATTCGGACAAAAAATTTAATTAATAGCGGAGCAATACTCAAGTATGTGAGCAGTTTTAATTAAATTTTTTGTTCGAAGATGGCAAAATATGGACGTTTCAACCCTGTGCTGAATAGTTACCTTCGAGCTTAGTATTTCGAATATTTGCTAATAACTGCCTGAAAGCCTGGGCTCCGACACTTGCTTTTACTATAATGGTGGTTAAACGCAAATTTTGTTCGGTGAGGAAATTTAAAATTAAGATAAAGTTGGAAACATAACTAGACCCTTTTAACGCGCCATAAACAATCTGTTGATTAGTTAACACTACCGTCCAAATACCCGAATTTGTTCTTGCAAGACCGATAATTGAAAGTGGATGATTAAGTGAAATCTGTTTTTTAAAATAACGAAGGCCAAGACGGCAAACAATCAATAGCAAGCCAATTTTAGTGATCATTGACAAAGTACTAATCAAAACTGCAAAAATGCTCCCTAAGAACAGAAAGAAAAATAAACAATGTAATGACTTCGCCGTTTTTAATGTGATCAGTGGCAGCATTATAGTAAGTCTGGGTAGGTGAACCACGAAAGCGACCAATGGAATGATGCTATCTTCTCCAAGCAGGCAATGGCCGCCGTATGAAAAAAAATACGCTCAGTCTCTTCTTTTTCTAGCAGTAACATTGAAAACAATTTACCCAAAAAAGGCATATGCCCAACGATCAAGGTGTGCTTTTGCCAATGATTGCAATACAAAGCAATCGGCTTGATATCATCTTCTGGCATCAAGCCTAAAAGTAGATCTAATTTTGGCATCGGCTCAATACACTCTGCCAAAATTTTCGCAGTTTGTTCGGCTCTTAATATACCGCTATGATAAATTTGATCGATTTGTACTTGGCTTCGCTCCAAAAAATCTCTAATTTTTTTTGCCTCTACTAACCCAATTTCACTAAGTGGTCTTTCAGGATTAATATTTGGTAACGTCGCTTCTCCGTGTCTCATTAAATATAACTTCATTAAATCTGTACCCTTCGTTAATGAATTTCTCTGCACATGACAAAAACCTTATCCATAAAAATAAGCCAAAGAATAAGTATTCAAAATTGACTTTTTATCTTGCTAATCAATGCTTGTAATCTTGCTTGAGAGGGGGCTGAGCTACCAATAAACCAATTATATAGTGATTGATCAGAACTTGCTAAGAGCATTTCAAAATCTTCTTGTTCTAAGGGGGTTAATTCTAAAAAATGTTTCTCGAAAAAAGGCTGTAATATCGCATCTAACTCTAACATTCCTCTTCGACACTGATAACGTAATCGTAATACTTTTTCTTGCATAAATTATTCCACCAGATGGTCAAAAGATTCTTTCATCATCAAGCTACAAACTAGGCCAATAAGAATAAAAATTGGAATAAGGGTCAATGATAACTGAAAACTATGGACATCATAAACCCGTACCCCATCTGCCATTTTACCAGTCCAATAAAGATCTAGCACTTTTCCAACTAAAGGCTGAAAAACCAAGCCGCCAAACATCACCAGCAAATTGATAAAAGAAACCGCTGCACCAGAAACGTGCTTTGGACTGGTTTCTCGACCTACTGCAAAACAAACCACTTCAATGCTGCTAAAGGCTCCGAATAAAAAAAGCAAAATTTCAAGGATATAGATCGGAGTACGAGGTAGGTAAATGATCACGACAATAGTGATTGCTGAGAACAAACAGCCGAGCAGCAAGGGTAATTTTCTTTTGCGTAAACGATCAGATATCCAGCCTGTTAAGGGAGCGCCAATTAACCACCCCATAAAAATAAACGAATTCGCAAAGGCTGCTTGTACTGAATTTAAATGATAAACGACTTTTAAAAACGGTATTCCCCATAATTCTGCAAAAACGGAAAGAGATAAATAAAGGATACAGCCAATCGCTCCCGCTATCCAAGCTTGAGGATTTTTTAAAATCACCCATAATCCAGAAAAAGTTTCACGGTATGCCGTTCGTGAATTTTGTTTTGATTTTTCTACCGCCTGACGATCTCGAATGCACCACCAAATTAATGGTATTAATATTACCCCTAATAAAGTACTGGCATAAATTGTCTCTTTCCAGCCCAAAACCATAACAAGATGAGTCAGACCAATATCCCCTACCATACCACCCACCATGCCTAATGCAGTGACCAAGCCCGCAAAAAGTGCAAATCGATTGAGCGGCAACCAAATTGAAGCAAGTTTAAGTGCACTAACAAAGGCAAAAGCACTGCCAAAACCGACTAAAAATCGACCTACCGAAGCAATGTAAAGGTTATCGGCAACTCCAAAAAGCCAGCTTCCTAATGTGCAGGTCACAATAGCAAAAGTGAGAATATAACGCGGTCCATACAAATCGGTGATCACACCAACGACAGCTTGCATGGGAGTATAAGCTAAATAGAAAAGGCTAATGATCGCGCTAAAACGCTCGGCTGAAAGATGAAATTGCCGCATTAATTCCGGCACCATCACACTAGGCTGTATCCTTAGCAAATACTCATAACAATAAAAAAGCGCGCCCAACCCACAAATAATCCAACCAATCAGTTCAGTCTTAGGAAGAGAGGAAATTGGCTTTTTCATATAGGACTCCCTTCATCAGGAATGGCTTGAGATTCTTCTTTTATTTCTTTGTGTTCAATCACATAATTTCCAACAGGGGGTTCCAAAGTCAACCCTTCAGGCAATTCTTGAGTAATTGAACGACTATTGCGACATTGATCAATAGGGCTTGGCGGGGCTGGTTCGTTTTCAAACTTCTTCAAATCCAATATGTTAAAGTTATTTTCATAGCAAGCGAGCTGGCTTCGAAAAATTTGGGATTTTAATGCAACATTTTTTGCATATCGCATTAACCAAGGTTTTTTAAGGTATGACTTTTTTTCATATCCACCCAACCCTTCATGATAAGCAAGATATAGGTTATAGGAATCACTTTGCAGAATACCTAAACGATCTCTTGCTTGAACACTATACCAACCAATAAAATCAGTTGCCGAATCGAATTTATTTCGCGAAGCAAAAAAACTTCCTGCAGATGTTAAATAATCTTTCCATGTCTGATCTAGAGCCTGCGCGTAGCCATAAGCCGATGAGAGATGCTTACCGGGAAATATACCCAGGAAGTAATGCCTGGGAGGCCTGGCATCTCCCTTGAAAGCTGATTCATAGTAGATAATAGCCATTTGAACATAAACGGGTACACCCCATTTCATTTCTGTTTTTTTAGCGACCCGGTACCATTTAGGATACTCGTTAAAAATAGCGCAAACATTTTCTTTATTTTTAGGCGGCTTGAGCGTAGTGGCACAACCAACAAGAAATAATGCAACTGTTATAAATAATAACCGCGTTGCCTTGCGCATGCTCTCTTACCTTTCTTTTTTTTATAAATCGCTTAACGACGATAAACCAGATCCACACGTTCAGAAACATTACAAAGTAATTCATAGGCGATGGTATCTGAAAAAACAGCTACATTTTCTGCAGGCAAGTCCTCGCCCCATAGAATGACATCATCATTAATTTTAGCCTTAGGACATTTCCTAAGATCAACCGTAATTAAATCCATTGAAACGCGCCCAACTAAAGGACAAATAGTGTTATGAATTAAAGTGGGTGTTCCGTTTCTAGCATGACGCGGGTAACCGTCACCATAGCCAATGGCAATTGTACCGACTGGCATCGCTTTTGGGCAAGTCCAAGTTCCACCATAGCCAATCTTATCTCCTTTTTGATATTGATGAACTGCTACGATTTTAGATTTAAGCGTCATGACTGGCTTTAGCCCATACGCCATTCCTGTTTTATTAAGAATGGGCGAAATTCCATATAACATGATCCCAGGACGATTCCAATCTTTAATTGCATCAGGCCAAGCGATAATTCCTGCAGAATTCGCCACACTCTTTAAACAAGGCAAATGTGAAGTTAATTGATTAAATACCCTCAACTGCTGAGAAGTTGTCGTTTTCATCGGATCATCGGCATCCGCAAGATGAGTCATCACAACAAGCGGTTTTTTTATGGCAGGGTTTTGCATCAAGCAAGAAAAAATTTCATCGAATTCTTTAGGATTCACGCCTAAACGGTGCATCCCGGTATCCACTTTTAACCAGACAGAAATGGGTTTAGCTGGGTTGGCGGTTTGGAGTAGTTCCAATTGAAATTTATCATGTAAAACGATTTGCAGGTCGTAGTAGATGATTGCATCGAGATCTTCTTGGTTAAATATCCCGGACATAATCACAATCGGTGTTTGTACTTTGCCTTCTCTTAACTTAATTGCTTCTGAAAGGCAAGCCACACCAAACGCATCTACTTCAGGTAATCTTTTGCCTATTTCAACCAGGCCATGGCCATAGGCATTTCCCTTTAGCATGGCTAAGACTTTCGAATTTGATGCAGCATTTTTAATCAAGCTAAAATTATGCTTTAACGCATTGGTATCAATAAGCGCTTGAGTCCTGACGCTCATTAAAAAACCTCATGATATTGAGGCGAAGCATAGTTTTCAAATACGGTATACTGTCCAAGGAAGGTAAGATGCAGCTTGCCAATCGGACCATTTCGTTGTTTAGCAATGATAATCTCTGCCTTGCCTTTATCCAAACTCTCTTCATTATAAACTTCATCACGATAGATAAAAGCAATCAGGTCGGCATCTTGCTCTATTGCTCCTGATTCTCTCAAATCTGACATAACCGGTCTTCGATCATGACGCTGTTCTAGGCCACGATTTAATTGTGACAACGCAATCACCGGCACATGCAATTCCTTTGCTAACGCTTTGAGCGAGCGGGATATTTCTGAAATTTCATTGGTTCGATTTTCTTTGCTTCCCGGAACTTGCATTAATTGCAAATAGTCAATGATGATTAACTTGATTTTTCCATATTCTCTCTCCAGCCTTCTTGCTCTTGCTCGCACTTCAGAAGGACTGAGGGCGGGGGTATCATCAATAAACATGGGAGCTTCTGATAAGACACTGACGGCTGAAGTAATACGCGGCCAATCCGTATCGTTAAGTTTGCCATTTCGTACCCGATGTTGATCAATACGGCCAAGTGATGACATCATACGAAGCGCTAACTGTTCACCTGGCATTTCTAAGCTAAAAACGAGCACGGATTGTTTATTCTTGATCGCAGCATTTTCAGCAATATTCATTGCAAAAGCAGTTTTACCCATGGATGGGCGTCCTGCAATGATAATCAGATCTCCCTCTTGCAAGCCAGATGTCATTTCATCAAAATCCGTGAACCCTGTCGCTACCCCTGTCACTGTCTTGTCTGAATGAAAAAGTGTGTCAATTCGATCTGTTGCTTTCGCTAAATATTCGGTAAGGCTAATCGGGCCGCTACCCCGAGAGCTTTGATTTCCTATTTTAAAAATTTTTTGTTCGGCTGAATCAAGGATTTCGGCACTGATTCTTCCTTCTGGGAAAAAGGCGGTATCGGCAATTTCATTGGCGATGTGGATCAACTGACGAAGGACAGATCGTTCTCGAACAATATCTGCATAGGCAGTAACATTGACAGCACTTGGCGTATTTTTTACTAATTCAAAGAGATAAAGCTCGCCTCCAATATTATCTAACTCACTTAGATTTTTTAAGGCATCTGCAACTGTTAGCACATCAAATGGGCTATTACGCCTTGATAACTCTCCCAGAATACGATAGATAATCCGATGATGGGTGAGATAGAAATCATTTTCATTGACTTTATCAACGATTTTATCCCAAGCACGATTGTCAAACATCAAGGAGCCAAGCACCGATTGTTCCGCTTCAACTGAATGCGGCGGTAACTTGACTTGATCTACATCGACTTGATTATTATTGTAGCCCACGAGTAAAGTTAGGTTGCCAGTATATTAACAGTAATGGTAACGCTCACATCTGAATGCAAATGTACATTAATCGGATGTTCACCTGTTTGACGAATCGCACCTTCTGGCAATCGTATTTCAGATTTTGATACTTTTTGACCCGCTTCCGTTATTGCATCTGCAATATCGCGCGCGCCAATTGAACCATATAATTTGCCTTCTTCACCTGCTTTAGATCGAATAGTTAACTTTAACTTTTCAATTTCAATAGCCCGCTCTTTCGCATGAGCAAAATTTTCAGCAGCCTGTTTTTCAAGTTCAGCACGCTTTTCTTCGTACAGTTTTATATTTTTTCCTGTGGCAGGCACTGCCTTTCCTTGTGGAATAAGAAAATTACGCCCATAGCCTGATCGCACATTAACTTTTTCACCGATGCCACCTAAATTATGAACTTTTTCTAATAAGATGATTTCCATTAGCCATTACCTCTTTGTAGCTACTATAAAATTATTTGTCACTTTTCAGCACATGATGGAAGCGCAAACGTTACGCCCTAACTGACATGCTGAAGAGTCACTATTCTTTTTCGAAAATTGATAAAGCTATCTAACCAACCCATCAAAGAAATCAGGATAATCAGATAGGGGGAAAAAAATATAAACAATAGATAAAACGCAAACAATAATACTGAACAATTTCTTTTTGTTGCGGTATAAGCATGCAATAAACTTAATCCTGAAAAAACAAAGGGCAGAACAGCAACAATCAATAAGTTAATAAATAGTTCTGGATTGAAAAATAAACCAGGAGATAATGCAACAAGTAGCAAGGAAGTACTGTAATGCAATCGAATTCCGTGCCACTCTTTTTTTACACTCACAATAGGCGCAACAAGAGACTGCCAACTTCTCGCGATATATAATGTCATCAAATTTGAAATCAACACACCAATGGCAAGTAATCCGGTCGCAAATTGCGTAATATATTTTAACCACACCTCTGTATCAGCGGATTTAAAGCTAAATAATGACGCCTTATATCCCTTAGCAAACGAAGATAATTCCTGGGTAAGCAGGTCTTGCAAACCCGGCGCAAGGTAGTAAATGCCAATAACGGCTGCTATCCCTACTAACGTGCCAAACTGCAGCAAATTGATCCAATTTGTTCTACGGAGTCCTACTGCAAGTAACCATACAATTGCATAATGTAAAATCACTACATTAATGAAAATGCCATAATGTCCTAAGTACAACAAGGCAACGGCAGGCAACATGGCCCAAGCAGCTACGATCAACCCCACTTTCGGGCTATTTTGTAAGGTCACCAAGGCAATAATTAATGTACTGATCCAACCAATCAAGGGAAGGCTAAAAAATGAAAAAAATGCAGCGACTAATGCGATACCCGCTGCATATTGCCTATTATGCAGAATGCGCTCACCCCATTTTTTTAAAATTAGATTCACTGTAACACCTTCCCCTCTAAGGCATGCGCCTAAATAACGATGAATTTATTTACTGTGCAAATCGCAGTAAGGAAGTAAGGCCAAGAATCGAGCGCGCTTGATCGCTTTAGCAAGCTGTCTTTGATAACGAGCGGCAGTGCCAGTAATCCGGCTAGGCACGATACGTGCTGATTCCATAATGGAACCCTTAAGAGTACTTAAGTCTTTAAAATCTATTTCATCAGCGCCTTCAATAGAAAATCGGCAGAATTTTTTACGGTATTTGGGCATCGGTGTATTCCTCATTGATTAACAAAACTTTTTTATAGCACAGGATTGAAACATCCTACTTGCCACTTTAACTAAGTGACACTTTCTTGAAGGCTTTCTGTTTCCATTCCCTTATCAGGCTTATGCTCACGGGTATCATCCTGACTTTTTGCCATAGGTGAAGGTTCAGTAATGGCCTTATCTTTTCGTATAATCAAATGACGAATAACTGCATCATTAAAACGAAATGTGCTTTCTAATTCTTCAATTGTCGGTTTGTCGCATTCAATATTCATTAAAATATAATGTGCTTTATGGACCTTATTAATTGGATAGGCTAATTGCCGACGCCCCCAATCCTCTAGCCGATGGACTTGACCATTATTTTGCTTGATTAATGCTTTATAACGCTTGACCATTGAAGGAACCTGATCGCTTTGATCAGGATGAACTAAAAAAATAATTTCATAATGACGCATGATTGCTCCTTATGGATGATTAACAGCCCAAAATTAAAAATAGGGCAAGGAGTGGAAAGGCTGGATTGTAACAAAAGCCTCCCTTTTTTACAAATTCTTTAGCATTAGAATGGTTGTCTGCCGGCACGGGTATAATTATTTAAGTTTTTATATACAGAAAATTCATTGTATAGACAAAAAGATCGAACTCAGGCAGAATCGGTCCATGCTAAAAATACTTGTTATCAATGGGCCAAACCTTAATTTACTTGGTTATCGTATTCCTGCCATTTATGGGAAGGTCGATTTAGCCACCATCAATCAAGCGCTTATACAACAAGGCAAGGCGCTGGGCTATCAAATTATTTGTTTTCAAAGCAACGCCGAACATGAACTCATCGATCGAATCCAACAAGCAATGAATGAGAAAATTGCCTTTATTATTTTCAACCCCGCCGCCTTTACCCATACTAGTATCGCGCTACGTGACACGCTCCTTGCAGTAGATATCCCATTTATTGAGGTTCATATAAGCAATATCCATCGACGCGAATCTTTTCGTCATATTTCTTATTTTTCAGATATCGCTCATGGCTCAATCATTGGTTTAGGGCAGCAATGCTATATGCTCGCACTCAATGCAATACATTATTACCTATCAGCTACGGAGTAATAAAAAACCATGGACATAGAGATACGTACCATAAAAAAATTAATAGAATTAGTGACTAAAAATTCTGATATTGGTGAAATAGAAATAAAAGAAGGAGACAAAACCCTACGTGTCAGTCGCAACAGCAGCAGCCAAATCTCTTCCTTTTCTGCGCCTTCTATTACCCACCATCATATCGCACCTCAAGCACATGCCCCCGCCCACCTTGAAGAAGAAAAAAAGGCAGCGCCTGAAGAACCTAAAGGCCATCCGGTAAGGTCTCCAATGGTAGGCACTGTTTATCTTGCTCCAACGCCTGGAGCAAAGCCCTTTGTTGAAATCGGGCAGTTTGTTGAAGTCGGTCAAGTGCTTTGTTTGATTGAAGCCATGAAAATGTTTAACCAAATCGAAGCAGACAAGTCAGGGACCATCAGCGCACGCTTAATCGATAATGAACAACCTGTTGAATATGATCAAGCGCTATTCATTATAGAGGAGTAAGCCTAGTGATAAAAAAAATTCTTATCGCTAATCGCGGCGAAATCGCCTTGCGCATTTTGCGCGCCTGCAAAGAATTAGACATTCAAACTGTCGCAATTTATTCCAAAGCTGATGAAAATTTAAAACATGTTAGATTAGCAGATGAAGCGGTTTGCATCGGCCCCTCGAATTCTCTTGATAGTTATTTAAATACTCCCGCCGTCATCAGCGCCGCGGAAATTACCGGCGCGCAAGCTATCCATCCTGGCTACGGCTTTTTGGCAGAAAATGCAGATTTTGCAGAAGCCGTGGAACAAAGCGGATTTATTTTTATCGGCCCCACTGCAGATACTATTCGCTTAATGGGCGATAAAGTTTCAGCAATCAAGACGATGCGCGAAACTCACATCCCCTGCGTACCAGGCTCCAATGGTACGTTATCAAATGAGGAGAAAACCAACCTCGAAATAGCGAGAGAAATTGGTTATCCGGTTATCATTAAAGCCGCGGGCGGCGGCGGCGGGCGTGGCATGCGCGTGGTACGTCAAGAACAAGATTTAATCAATGCCATTGCCATGACTCAAACCGAAGCGGAAGCAGCCTTTCGTAATAATCAAGTTTATATGGAAAAATTTTTAGATCACCCACGCCATATTGAAATACAAGTCCTAGGTGACGGGAAAGGTCATGCCATTCATTTAGGAGAAAGAGATTGCTCTATCCAAAGACGACACCAAAAAGTTATTGAAGAAGCGCCCGCCCCTGGCATTACTGCTGAACAAAGAATGATGATCGGTAACCGCTGCGTTGCCGCCTGTGAAGAATTACAATATCGCGGGGCCGGAACTTTTGAATTTCTTTATCAAGATGGCGAATTTTATTTCATTGAAATGAATACTCGAATTCAGGTCGAGCACCCTGTCACTGAAATGATTACAGGAATAGACATTGTAAAAGAACAAATCTACATTGCATCAGGCAACCCGCTTTCTTATAAACAAAATGCAATTAAATGGACTGGTCATGCCATCGAGTGCCGCATTAATGCTGAAGATCCTAAAAATTTTCTTCCCTCACCCGGCACCATTACGCTTTATCATGCACCTGGCGGTCCCGGTATTCGCGTAGATTCCCATATTTATAGTGGTTACCGTGTCCCTCCTTATTATGACTCCATGATTGGAAAAGTAATTAGTTTTGGGGAAACACGTGAGATAGCCTTAGCTAGGATGAAAAATGCACTCGATGAAATGATTATAGAGGGCATCAAAACCAATATTCCGCTACATCAAGATCTATTAATCGATGCAGAATTTCAAAAAGGCGGCAATACCATACACTATCTCGAACAAAAACTTAACCTGTTAAAATGAAAATCTGGTTTGAGCTTACAGTTGAAACCACATCAACACTTGCCGATGACTATCGGATTTATTAAATAGCGAAGGCGCCCTTGCCATCACTACCGAAGATGCAGATAACCAACCGATTTATGAACCAGAACCGGGCACATCCCCGATTTGGGACCAGATTATGCTAACGGGTTTGTTTGCAGCAGAAAGCCACCAGCTAGCAGCAGCAAGCAAGATTAAAGCAAATTATCCGATGCTCAAAATAAAGGCCCAATCATTAGCCGAACAAAACTGGGAAAGCACCTGGATGGCAGATTTTCATCCAATGCAATTTGGCAAGCGACTGTGGGTAATTCCAAGCCACCATGCCAATCGCCTAGAACCCTTTCAAGTCCGACTCGATCCAGGCCTCGCTTTTGGTACCGGCAAGCACCCCACTACCGCATTATGTCTGCAATGGCTTGACGAGCACATTAATGGCGGCGAACTGCTGATTGATTTTGGCTGTGGTTCTGGCATTCTTGGAATAGCCGCGCTTAAACTCGGCGCCAAAAAGGTCTACGCGATTGATCATGACCCTCAAGCATTACAAGCCACAAGGTTAAATGCAGAGAAAAACCACCTCACTCAAATCATCACTATGCAACCAGAAAATTTATCTTCTATTAAAGCAGATATTGTCATTGCTAATATTCTGGCTAACCCATTAATCGAGCTTAGCGATTATTTAGGCAGTTTACTCACGCTGGGTGGGAAAATTATTTTATCTGGTGTTTTAGTCTCTCAAGTTGAAAAGGTGATTGCTGCTTACACTAATAAAATAGACATCATCGCTGTGACTCATTTAGAAGAATGGGCGCGAATTGATGGTATAAAAAAAGCGTAACTATCCAACTCAATATTGAAAAAAAACTTCCGGCGCTAACTTAATAAATTTTAATAATCCAACTATATAATAGTTACTATTGTCATTCATCAAACTTTCATGAGAAAACAACTATGTTTAATAGAAAAAACGACGAGCTTTATCAGTTTCATATCAAAGAGGGAGCCGCATATTTTAATGCTGGAAAGTATCTAGAGGCAACCTTAGCATTCACGCAAGCAATAAACATCGATGCTCAAAATTTAGCTTATTTCTACCGCGCTCAAACTCATGAGAGAACCCAAAACTATGCCGCAGCAGCTAAAGATTTTGAGGATGCTGAAAGATTAGGTTGCAACGATATTAATTATTTAACCCGCGGCCTCATGTATATCCAACATTTAAAGCGGACAACCAAGGCCTTAAAAGACGCCATTATTTTATTTAAAAAAGACATGAAATCTGAATGTGCAGAGATTATCGAGCAATGCTTGCCACAGATAAAACTAGGAGACCTAGACGAAATAGAAAAAAAAGATCTCTTTGATATTATTACCACCCTAGAAGAGAGGGGCTTATTAGAAATAGCCATTAGCTATTTAGAACCCTGCCTAGTTAAAGATGATCACAATCCACTCTCAGCGCGGTTTTGGAAACGAGACAGTATCATGCATGGCGCGCCTTCTACCGAGAAAGGCACTTTAAAAAACATTGGTGACTATGTGCAAGAAAAAAAGCTGAAACTTGCCGAGAATATAATGCAACTGGCTATTCAGACTGGAGTGGAGCAATTTCAAGCCGGTGACAATGAGATGGCCATTACTACTTTTAGCTTAGTCATTGAAGAAAATCCCAAATGTGCCCTAGCCTTTTATCATCGCGCAGAAGTGCACCATCATCTAAACCAACATGAAGCAGCAATCCAAGATTTTTGCCAAGCTGAAACCTTAGGTTTATCAATAAAGACGTATAAACGCAGTCTATCCTATGCGTATTTAAATAAAATAAGTGAAGCGCTTGAAGATGCCATGTATGTTGCAAAAAATGGAACAGGAGAAAATGGCTCAGCGATTGCTGCACTTTGTTTTTCACAAATTACGCTCGACGCATTGAAAAAAATTCCTCGACGAGAGCTTTTTAATTTTATTCAATCGCTTCCGGTTGAAGATCAAATTCATTACCTAGGAATAATTTTAATAAGAGGCCCCTTAGCGGTGTTAGGAGAACGCTTTTGGAATCCTCAAACATTTAAACTCAGCTCGCACATAGAAGATGAATTATTGAAGGAGATGCTTGATTATCTGAAGAGTGTAGATTCAGAAATTACCTTGTCTATTGAAGAATTGAAAAAAATGGATCTACTCATCAAGATGCCAAACCGCGTACAACAGCTTCGTTATCATATTTGCTGGCAAGACAATGTCCAATCGAAAGAGGAATTAAATACCTATTATTCACGCCTATCTGAAGAAAATTATGAATCCAAAAATATCTTGCAATACGCAGAAGACTTTATGTATCTTAAAATTTTAGCGGCGGAAGATTTCGCCGCACGCGCTCTCAAAGAGCTAGTAAAAAATTCTGGGGAGTTAGTTTTAAACATTCTTTCGGCCCGCGGAAAAAACATTGATTTTCCAATTCCACTTGCAGGAAACACGATAAGTTTTTATAGAAATATTGACCAAGAAAGTTCTACTTGGTTTGAGAAAACATGGAACACCTACGCTGAGCAAGAAGACAAAGATCGAAAGGTAACTAATCATAACTTTACACCCGATGATTCGCCGCCGGAAAAACTTCGTTACCAGATTTGTTATAACAAAAATTATAACTTATCTTGTGAACCCGAACTGATAGTGTTATCCACTATTTATTCTATTTATTATCAAGCAGAGGATATTGACAGATACCTAGAAGATTTTCTTTATCTTGATATTTCTGTAGCACAACCATTTGTTCGCCTTGCACTCCAAAAGAAATTTAAAAATTCTAATTCTATTCTATTTTCTCCTTCTTATTTTCCAAATGCTAAATGGATTCAATTTCAAGGACGAAATATTTTATCAGGTGGTTGTCAAATACTTACACAACTTAATAGAGAAAACCTTGAAATTTATCGTCAAATTTTTGATGAATGTGCTCAAAAGGAACAAAGAGATCGTAAGGTAACGAATCATGACTATAAAACTGACGATCCAATCGAACAACTTCGATTTACTATTTCTTTCAAAAAAAATAACCTCGAAGATTATGCGAAGGAGCGAGATCAATTGGCCAACTGTTATGACCCTTCAGGTAATTCAGAACCCCATTTTACCTACCATCCGGATTGTAATGAAAAATACATAGAGGATTTTCTCTATCGAGATATTCATGAAGCTAAAGATTTTGTCCGCCTTGCTATCCAAGATAGGTTAAAAACTTGCACAAACTTTTATACTTGGGATTGTCCTTACACAAATCATGATAAATGGATTGAATTTCAAGCGCCCAGCATTTTATCGTTATCAAGCGACTGTAAAATATTGGTTAGCACTGGAGAGAATCTACAATCATTCCGTCAGCTTTGGGCTGAATATGGAGAAGAGGAACAAAGAAAGCGTAATGTCACTGATCATCACTATAAAACCAATGACCCAGTAGAACAACTCCGATTTGATCTTTGTTTGAAAAAAAATAATCTGGAAAATTATGAGGACTTACAAGAGAAATTATCTCAGTATTATTTACTCTCGCCAGAAGAGGGTGGATTCACTTACTCTGCATCTGATTTTGCTAGATATAAAGAAGATTTTATCCTTTTGGATATTGATGTTGCAAAAACATTTCTTGAGCTCGCCATTAGAGAAAAATTAAGCATCTCCGATTCTCCGTCAAAGGCAATGGCCCACCATAGTCGTTGCAAAGACTATATTGTTTTCGGTTTTTTTTCGAGTGCGAGGGTAACAAACATTAAACAAAACGTAGAAAATGGCACAATTTATCATGGGCTTTGGAAGCAAGCTTTGGAAGATGAAGAAAGGGTTCGTAATGTTACCAATCGAAGATTTCAATCTAATGACCCAATAGAACAACTCCGTCTAACTCTTTGTATCAAGAAAAATGATGGGAAGAATTATACCGAGGAACAAACTAAACTTGGGGTTTGTTACGCAGTTCCAGTAGATTTGGGAGGCATGGAATATTCAGCTGATAAGGCTGAGCAATATTTAGAAGATTTTATTTATCTTGGTGTGGTTGAAGCAGAAGACTTCATTCTTCGCGCCCTTGAAGATCGAAAAATCCATCCAGACATAAATGCCATTACCAGATACAAGTCTATAATTTTTCCAGGTGGATTTCTTTCAGAAGGATGCACAATACATCAGGTCCCTTATGATCAAAACAATCACCAAGCCCTTCTCAAAATTTTTTATGAATATTACACTCGGACTGGATCATTTGATAAAAAGACAGCGCGTCTGTATCACTACATTGGTGACCCTCTCGATCCGGAACAAATTGTTTATGATCTTAACCATGCATATAAATATGTCAACGATTGGCTAGACGGCATCACAACTGCAGAAAGCTTTGTGCTAAGAGTCATCTACGAAGATTTCTCTCAAATAACCACAATCTTTGAAAATTTACACAATCCTCATCACTATGAAAAATTGTTAGATTTAATCTGTCAAACCCAAGCAGATTTGAACGATATCAAATTAACATGGCTGCTTAAACTTAAAAAGGATATTTTACAAAATAAACATCGAGGAGCTGCCATATTAGAAGAAGCTTATAATATGGGCGTGTTGCCTCAGCTGATTGAAGACATTTGCAAACATCCAACACTCTCATCCAAGTGTAATATTTCAGACCTTTATGCAATCGATAATATTGAAGTACTCAGTCAGGTTGCAATTAATTTTAGCCAACAGGACCAGCGTGATCAAGTCGCACGAATGCTTTTTGAGAATAGCGATGATAAACGAGATAACAGTATAGCTGCATTACGAGCACTAAAAGCTCATTATGATCCTGAACTTCAGGCTGAACAAGATTCACAAAATCTGAAGACTGAAGGGCATGTTATTCGGAATGATTATATTTTTATTGATTACTACTTATTTTCTTTGTTAGAAGATGTCGATCAATTACTGGATCTTGCATGGAAAAAAAATCCGCTGGTATTTCTAGAGTTATTCTGTATTGAAATGGGGTATATGAGGAACGCAAAGAAAGATTTATTCCTAAAAAGAAAAGATTTTTATACCAAGCTAATGAACCATACGGATATGCAACGTTTTTATGGCTATGATAGATGCAAAAAAACTATAGATTCTGTTTATTCTCATTATAATTGCAGTGCAGACAACACTCCCAGCACGAATCGGTATCCGAGTATCTCTTTCACTGAAATATACAACCAACTAAGAGGTCAAGAGCCAGATTTCCCAGAAGAAGAGGAAACTTCGCAAAATTATTTTGATCTTTAAAGGAACCGTTATAAACGTCGTCCTGCTGGGCGACGTGAGCAATGTGAAGCACGCATATTTATGTGGACTTTTTCGGAAAATTTTTTAGATTCAAAGGTAAAAAATGTTATACAGCACGCAACCAGTATTAACTTACGTTGCTAACTGCATTTACAAAGTAAAAAAAATTATGTTACTATGGATTTTTATTTATTCAACCAAGGAGTCAGATGATGAAAACATTTTTTGAAATGATACGATCCGAAACGAACAAGGAAGCGCGGAGCTCTCTTTGGCATTAATGAACTTTTTTCTGCTATTGATCATACCTCACTTTTTTACGATGCTAATTTAGTCAATCAATTTAACCTCTTTTCAGAATCTTACCCGCTAATACGTGATTATATAGATTATGTTATCGTCACATCAGGCTCAGGATGGGCTATAGACGTTCACAAGGCATTAGGCCTTACCATGGCGGGCATTGCTAAAATAATTGAGCTAATGGATTTAGATATTCCTGTTATAGGAAATGGTGATCAATTTGATCAATTTATTTCTAATACGCCTGTAGGAAGCCGGTCAGTAGCAATCGTGGGTGACGCTATCTTTAAATCCCAAAATGCTATCTCTAAACACGTTTTTTCAGTTGTCTATTATAAGCAAAAAACTCAGGATATTTTATACTCCTTTGACTCTTCCTATTACGGTTATTGTCACGCTGATCTCAACATAAAAAAATATTTTAGAGATAATTTTGTGTTGTATGCTCCAAAAATAAATAGACAAGAATATGGAGGAGGAACATCAACATGTCATGCTTATGCTATTCATGATGCTTATTTACTTAAAAGAAAAATACAGCTTGAAAAATGTTTAGCTGACTATTTACCAACTTCAGGGAACACTAATGAGCGATATTTTGAATTAAATAAAGCCTTTTTTTACGATGCATCAGTTATCAAAAAATCTCTTTTTAAAAAAATAATTCTTTATGTGGAGGATTTTGATTTGAAAAACTCACTCACCACCTAATTATTTTTTTTGAAAATATTATTGGCCCTTGTCGTCCGTGGACAAGCTGCGGAACGACAAGGAGCGGCACTCACGTCTGTGCTGAACAGTGACATTATTTTAAGGGGATTTCCATGTATAAAAAGTTTGAAAAATCACTAAGCAATAAGGCATTTAATACTTTTCAATCGCTTCTTCAAGAGGCTGATGTTAACAATTTGGAGGAAACAAACAATGAAGGCGTAACTATAATTCAATTGGCAGCTTATTATGATCAGGTTCAAAGCCTCAAAGCAATTTATAAATTTCTTAGACGCTATGACCGACATCATTTTTTTTCTAAACAAGATAATTCTGGAATGACAGCGCTACATTGGAGCGTTGTTCGCGAATCAAAAAACGCCTGCAAATTTTTATTAAAGAAATTTCCTGATCTAATTAAGGTATACGATAACAAACATTATTTAGCACTTAATCTTATTAAAGATATTGATACCGGGATACAGTTTAAGCAGCTAGCATTAGCCGATCAACCAATAAGTGAATTTGTTGGCATTCATATGACGACTCATAGAAATTATTTGCAGAATTTATCTATTGGTTCAAGTCCACTGACAGAAAGCGAATGCTACTTTCGTAGCGATAAACATCCAATGGTCCACAGATTGAATAGCAACACTAAAATTTTTTATTTAACAAATAAAAAAATAAAATTAAAGGACGGAATGAAGGCACATGTTGGTAGTTATGGTAATTTAATGCAGCTGTATGGCGATAGGTTTAAGGGATCACAGTCGACGCCCACTCAACATTCAAGTGATGCTATTTTATATAATGCCTTGCTATATTATCGCAATAACGTTTGCGACTACATAGTAAAAAATTTTAATCAATCAAATACCAATTTTCTCATTGAAGTCATCCATACTAACGCATACCCTTGCGTGCTGGTATATATTCCTAGAGTAACCATTATTAAATTTGATGAAACAAAAAATCCCTCTGACAGTGCTTTTGAATCTTGGGTGAATTTATTGCTGAGTTGTTATATGGGCCTGCTCAATTATGCTGCTTATAAGAATGGAATCCCTATTGAAATCGAACGACGCGCAGGTTTCGGTCCTTTAACTCCAACCGGTGCCGTAACTGGTGATAGCTTTCGTTTAAATGTGGGGATAATTCCTGAGGAATATGCGGATCTAATAGCTGAAATTTTAATCGAATTAAATAATTTTCTCGCTAATTTATCAGCAGATTTAATTGAATTGCCAGAAATTCCTCAGAATTCTTTTTATGGGTCGAACGCCCATCTATGCTACTTAAAACAAAAGAATTGCGAATATTATTTTAAAAATGTAGATAACATCATGCATCTTTTATGGGAACAGGTTGAGAAAACTGGCAAAGTAACAGTTAATAGCATGATGAGAACGACTTATGCTAGGGACGGCATTGCCGCCGCTATGTTCAGAGCATGCAGGGAAAAAGCCATCGAGGAAGCTTTCATGGATTCTATTCTATGGGCAATTAATCACCTCCAAATAATAGATGATAAGTTGAGCTTTAAAAAGCAAGGAAAAATATACTACCCTGCTAGATTTGAAAAACAACCTTACGAATCTCAGGATAAAAAATTTTGGAATTTAATTAATTTGATGACTAAAAAAATTGGTCAATTTCAAGACTTAACTTTGCACGCTTGTATTGCCCAAATAACACTTTGTCGAAAAAGCAGAGATTTACAAGATTTATTTTACTATTTGACCCTCTCCCAAGAAATCATTTTTATCAACGCTGCTTTACAACCTACGAATGACCAATACGGAGAGGGTTATGGTAGTGACTCAGAAGAGGAAGGCGTAATCAATGAAATTCCAGTATATGGAAAAAAAATCGTCACACATTCTGGCATGCGAGCTATTTGGGCAGCAATTACTGTTTGTGCTAAACGCATAAAAAAAGATAATATCCAAATTTATTTGCAAGCAGCCTACTATGAAATATCATTGGGTATAGAAATTATACAGCAATTGGAAGGGTTGAATTTTATCAAGATCACTCAGGAGATAAAAAAGGCCGATATTATTCTATGCGATATTAACGCTTGTGATACCAAAGGGTATCATTCACCTAAATCTCCATCGATTAAAGATTTATTAAAAGTTGATGCGCATATTATCCTAGATACAACTAGCGCAACCACCCAACAGGTTCATGACTTTCTAAGTTTAATTGCGATTCCAATAAACCGTAGGAAATTATCACCCCAAAAGGCAACACTTTTTACCGTGGAAAGCGGCATCAAACATCAACAAATGGGAAGCGATAAAAATCCCCATGGAATTATTCGTATTTTTTCTATAAATAAAGATGAGAGAGAAAAATATTATCAAGCAGTTAAAAAAACGGAACCTCCTTTGCTCTCTCAAACTTCGCATAAATATAGACACTTTATGAAGTTTTTAGGTGCCACACCTTCTAATCACGCAATTTTGAATCCAGAAAAAAATATTGATGGGAATAACTTTAGGAGATGACTATGATGACTACAACTACGGAATGGGCTTAACGCTATTTATATTAGTTCACGATAAACATGCCACTCACCCAGGTAATCCTGGACTAACCAGTTCTCATCTTGGTCCACAAAATAGCAAGGTCCGATCGGCATTTTTCCGTAACCACCCGGAATATCGAGCATATAAGTAGGTTGGCAAAGTCCAGAAAACCGGCCTTGTAGGTAGCGCATTAAACGTTGCCCTTCTTTAATAGGGACATGGAAATGACGCGTTCCTTTAACTTTATCAAGCTGATGGAGGTAATGCGGTTTAATTCTATTTTTAACAAATAATTTCATGAGCTCACTTAAGGCCTTTTCATTATCGTTAATGCCTTTCAGCAATACCGATTGGCTTAACATTGGAATGCCGGCATCAATTAAGGCAGCGCAAGCGGCCAACGCTTCTTCAGAAAATTCATTCACATGATTGGCGTGCAGGATCACATAAACGACAGGATTTATTTTTAAAGTCTCTATTAGCTCGGTCGTAATGCGACCAGGATCCACAACCGGTATTCGGGTATGAATACGCACTACAGCAACGTGGTTAATCTTGGCTAATTTAGAAAAAAATCTGGCCAATTGTTTTGGTTTCAGAATAAGTGGATCTCCACCGGTTAAAATGACTTCCCAGATTTCTTGGTGTTGAGCGATGTACTTGAGCGATTGGTCAATTTCTTTCTGAGTTAGGCAAGAAGTGCCGGGTCCAATCATTTCCTTTCTAAAACAAAAACGACAATAAACCGGACAAATACTTGAAAGCTTCAACAAGCAACGATCTGGATAGCGGTGAATTAATCCTTTTACTTTTTCGTGCACTTTATCCCCAATTGGATCGGCCAATTCTTGTTCGCTCTCAATGAGCTCCAAAGCATCAGGAATGAATTGCTTTCTGATTGGATCAGTTAAGTCATTTTTATCCATTTGCTCCACAAGAATGGAAGTAATTTGAAAAGGATAGTCTCTTGATATTTTATCTAATATTAATAATTCTTCTTCGCTAGGATTTTCTTGGTCCAGCATAGTTGACAATTTTTTAATAATTTTGTTTTTTTTCAAAAAATGCGCTGCCTAATAAAATGGGGGAAATAAAATTTTGTGTAGCTAAACACAGATGCTATAATCGCGGCACCCATACCCTTCATGAATGAATTTTATGCGTTTGCGAGCACCGCTCCTCTTCGGTCATGTATGTATCTATACACTCGCTCAGAGCCGGATCCTCGCGCCTAACCAAAATCCATTTTTTGATGGTATAACTTATAGCAATTCCTACTAATTATCAAACGAGATGAATAAGGAAAGAATAATGAACAGCGCTCATCTAGCACTTGCTGAACGCGATGAAGAATTGAAGTCAGTTCCTAAGAATCCCCCGCTAAGGGAATCAGTAAAAAAAGCGCTTGAAAACTATTTATTACATTTAGATGGCCAATACCCTATTAACCTCTATGGGCTGGTGTTAGAAGAAATCGAAGCGCCCCTGCTAGATGTTGTGATGAAGTTGACTAAAAATAATCAAAGCAAGGCAGCTAAGTTACTTGGGTTGAGTCGGGGAACCCTACGTAAAAAATTAAAACAATATCATCTTGAAAATGAATAATTCCAATTCCACACAAATTGAATATGCGCTTCTTAGCGTATCGGATAAAACAGGGATTGTTGAATTAGCCAATGGATTAACTCAACTTGGCATCAAAATTCTTTCAACAGGCGGCACGGCTAACACGCTAAAAGAAGCAAACATCCCGGTGCAAGATATTTCCTCGTTTACGGGATTTCCCGAAATGTTAGAGGGTCGAGTAAAAACGCTACATCCAAAATTGTACGCTGGCATTTTAGCTCGCGGTGAAGCAGACAAAAATACCTTAAAAAAACAAAATTTCATCCCAATTGGCCTGGTTGTAGTCAATCTGTATCCTTTCAAAGCAACCATTGAAAATCCCAATTGCAGCTTGGAAGTAGCCATTGAACAAATTGATATTGGCGGTCCCACCTTATTGCGGGCAGCGGCAAAGAACTATCAATACACCGCCGGCGTGGTTTCTCAAGAAGACTATCCTCCCCTTTTGAAAGAATTACAAATCAATGGTCAAATTAGTCTGGCAACCCGATTTAATTTAGCAAAAAAAGTCTTTCAGCATGTGGCGCAATATGACATTGCGATCGCAGAATATTTTTCAGAACAATCTAATCCTGCTGACCCACTGTTTCACGAAAACTTTGTATTGCAGATGAAAAAAAAATTGACTTTAAGATATGGCGAGAATCCTCATCAGCAAGCCGCCTTCTATGTGACAGAGCAGGCGCTAACAGGAACGATTAGCCATGCTAGGCAAGTCACCGGCAAGGCGCTTTCTTATAATAATATTGCCGATGCCGATTGCGCACTTGAATGCGTAAAGCAATTTAAGGGCCAGGCTTGCGTCATCGTCAAACATGCTAACCCCTGTGCCGTTGCCATTGCTAAGACTCAGGTTGAGGCCTACCAAAAAGCCTATCACGCTGATTCAACTTCAGCATTTGGTGCCATTCTTGCATTTAATCATCCACTTGAACTAAAAACGATTTCTGCCATACTGCAAAATCAATTTGTAGAAGTCATTATTGCACCAGAAATATCGGAAGAAGTGATCAAAAAAGTCCAGCAAAAACCTAATATTCGTTTACTCACTGCTGGAAAATTTGAGCAGCAATCTCACTCATTAGAACTGAAAAGCGTGACTGGCGGAATACTCATTCAAGAACGCGATAATTTGCCAACACCTAAGCATATCGAAGTAGTCAGTGAACGCCAGCCTCTTAGCTCAGAAATGCAAGATTTATTATTCGCCTGGCAGGTTGTACGATTTATTAAATCCAATGCCATTGTTTTTGCTAAAGACGAGGTCACATTGGGCATTGGTCCTGGACAAATGAGCCGTGTTTTTAGTACTAAAATCGCTGCATTAAAAGCCAAGGAAGCAGGTTTCAGCTTGAAAGATGCATCAATGGCATCGGATGCTTTCTTCCCATTTGCAGACAGCGTTGAAGAAGCACATGCCCTAGGTATCACCGCTATTATTCAGCCAGGTGGCTCGATACGAGATAAAGAGGTGATCGAAGCAGCAAATCAGTATCAGATGACAATGGTCTTTACGGGTTTGCGGCATTTTAAGCACTGAACCTGAAAACCTGAAGGTTCTCAGGTATAATCCTCGGTCAAGCTGTTAATTATAATCAGAGAATGAAAGATGAAACTATTAATCATTGGAAGTGGCGGTCGTGAACATGCTTTAGCATGGAAAGTAGCGCAGTCTCCGCTTGTTAACCAGATCTACGTCGCTCCCGGAAATGCTGGAACGGCAATTGAAGAAAAAACAGAAAATATCAATATCAGCAGCACAAACCTGCCTCATCTATTAAAATTTGCTAAAGATCAAAAAATTGATTTAGTTATTATAGGTCCGGAAGCACCGCTTGCGGCCGGCATTACCGATCTTTTTCAAAAAGAAAAGATACGTTGTTTTGGTCCGACTCGGGCAGCGGCTCAACTTGAAGCTTCCAAACATTTTAGCAAGCAATTTATGCAACGGTTTAATATCCCAAGTGCAAACTACGCAGCCTTCACCAAAATAGATGAGGCGATTGACTATATTAATCGCTCGCCAAACTCAAAAATGGTCATCAAAGCTGATGGCTTGGCTGCAGGCAAGGGTGTCATTATCGCACAAAGCAAGGAAGAAGCCATTACTGCTGCCGAAGATATGCTTATTGGGAATGTATTTGGTTCATCGGGTCAATGCATTATCATAGAAGAATTTTTAGAAGGTTCTGAAGCAAGTTTTATTGCGCTGGTAGATGGCTCACATATTCTACCACTTGCAAGTTCTCAAGATCATAAAACTAGGGATAACGAAGACAAAGGTCCAAATACAGGAGGAATGGGAGCCTACTCCCCTGCATGCAATCTCGACAAGCCACTTCAAGATCGCATTATGAATGAAATTTTGTTACCGACACTACAAGGGATGACAAAAATTGGCCATCCTTACGTAGGTTTCCTTTATGCAGGAATTATGATCACCCCAGAAGGCGCGCCGAAAGTACTTGAATATAATTGCAGGCTAGGTGATCCAGAAACGCAAGCCATATTAATGCGATTAAAATCCGATTTAGTCGAACTATGCCTAAAGGCCATGGATAAAGAACTAGATCAAGCAAAGATTGAATGGGATGAAAGACCCGCGCTTAGCGTTGTACTTGCTGCAGGAGGTTATCCAGATAACTATCGAAAAGGCGATATTATCCATGGTTTAAGCCATGAACATCATGAGAATTGGAAAATTTTTCATGCAGGCACTGCAATGGAAAATGGTCAATTTGTTACCTCTGGCGGCAGAGTTCTTTGTGTGACCGCATTAGGAGAAACCATTGAAGAAGCGCAAAAAAAAGCCTATCAAGTCGCGGCGCCAATTGAATGGGAGAATATTTATTATCGAACGGACATCGGCTATCGCGCACTAGAATCCAAGTAGTGTTTATACCTTTATGCAAGTTTTTCGGACAATAACATGAAGTTTTGCGAAGAAAGTGAATGTAAATTAATGGAAAAAGATTATGAATTAAAAATTGAAAATTGGGCTAACTCTATCATTGAATTAGAAGAGGATGACTCTATTCCGGCGCAAATCTATCCGGAACAAAATAATCAATCACTTATCCCAGTCAACATCCCAACCTACTATCGATCAAAAGGGTTACTGAATACTGTTAGCATTAACCAGCTGATCAATGCCGCCGATTCTTTGCTAACCCTTGCCACCATGCTGAGAAAAATTTCAATCCCGCCCGATGCCGATGTGTTACATCGCAATATTTGTCATGAAGTTAAAGCTTTTGAAAATAAAGCGCAAACGCTAGGCTTTCCACCTTCCATCATCCTTGCTGCAAAATTTGTGATTTGTGCGCTTTTAGACGAGCTCATTGCTATTACGCTATGGCCAGAATTAACCTGGGAAAAATATAGTTTAGTTGCGAATTTTCAACTAGATCCCCCTAATGAAGAAAAATTTTTTTTAATTCTGGAAACCAGCTTACAAGATGCAGCCGAAAATATTGACCTACTAGAACTCATTTATATTTGTTTGCGTCTTGGTTATGAAGGACGTTACCGAAAACTTGAAAAGGGCCATTTAGAACTAAGAAATATCAACGATCAGCTTTATTATATTATCAGCCAACACCGAGATGAATTTACCAGAAGCTTACTGGTCACGCTTGACCATTTTAATCATCATTATCCAATAAAACAAAAATTGTACTCACATTTCACTCTCCCTACTTGGGTATTAAGTGTGGTGATGCTGCTTATTTTATCAACAACATTTAGTTATTTTTATTTTCAATTAGCGGAGGTGGCAAAACCTATCGATCAATTTTTATCGTCATTTTTATCTAGTCCAGTTAATGTGTCCTCCAAAGTAGAAGTATCCTAATGAAATCCTGTTTAGCAGTTATCCAAGGTAAAAATTTTCTTTTAAGCGCATTGATTGCTTTTATCAGCATTTGGTGTCTGGGTCCTTATCTAGCAATTGCGGGAAAGATGCCATTTGGATCATTTCTAACTAGAGTCATCACCAGTTTTCTTGTGATCCTCGGCCTGCTTGCTTTTGAATATGGCAAGCAGTTCACTTTTTTTTCGAAAGATCTGCCACTTCCAGCAGAAGTTGAAAATGAATTAACAAATTTGCATATCGGTTTAAAAAATGTACTGCGCGTGCTTTTTTCAAATAAAATAAAATCTTTCTTATTTAAATATAGAAAACCTTGGTATCTGGTGCTTGGTCCTACCGCTTCAGGAAAAACGACACTTTTACAGAAGGCGGATCTTAATCTCAAAGGCTTGGATAATCTTCCTCCAATGACGATTACCCCCACTAAATATGTTAATTGGTGGCTGGGCGATGACGCCATTTTTATTGATATGGGCGGGCGCTATTTTAAAAACCAAGAAGAAACTGTTTCACTCCTTCTCAGCAGATTTTTTCAATTATTGCGACGTTATCGAAAATTTCATCCTATTAATGGTTTGATACTCACTGTTAATTTACAGGAATTAATCATTAACTTGCGCGATCAAGTACAAATTAAAAATTTAAGAGAAGCGATTGATGAACTTACTAAGCAATTTAAACATTTTCCCATTTATTTAATCATTACTCGTTGCGATACGATCGAAGGTTTCGCAGAATTTTTTGAAGATCTTGGTCCCGAAGAAAGAAATCAAATTTTTGGCATGAGTTTTCCGTTAGAGGCAGATGCGGGTTCACTGCCAGAACTTTTTAATGAGGAATACCAAGCGCTATTAACAAGACTAAATCAAAGAATTATTTGGCGGTTAAATAAAGAACATCATTTAGAAAAAATTGGAAAAATTAAAAATTTCCCACTTCAAATTGAATTTTTAAAAAATCCACTGGCCAAGCTACTGACCCTGATTCTTCCTCCCGCAAGTTGTCAATTACGCGGAATTTATTTTACCAGCGCTTTTCAAAAGGAAACGCCGTTTAATAATTTAACCAAAACGCTTGCCACTGCTTATGATGTTCATCACACCCACTCCGGCTTTCGTTTGGCGCCTGCAAAAGATTTTTTTATTAAACAAATTTTTAAACGCATTATTTTTCAAGAAACCAGTTATTTCTCCACCCATCAACAGCCAGGAAAAATTAATTTTTTTACCAGCTTAACCCTCCTCGTATTAACCACCTGCTGTTTTTTTATTTTATGCAGCAGCTACCAGTTCAATTTAAAGACACTTCAAATTGCCACCCATGTTTTGCAACAAGGAAGGTTGTCTCATGCTAATACCAATCCAAACGGAGAATTAGATCGCCTGCAAACCGTTTTAAATAACTTGGCATATAAAAATCAAGGCGCCTGGTATCAACAATTCCCCCTATTTCAAACGCAACAGCTTCAACGTAAAGCGTCAATTATCTACGATAAACAGCTTAAAACTCAATTTCTAGATTATCTGCAGAGAACGCTTGAAATCCAACTACAAAATATCCAAACAGAAGAGGTAACTCAGGTGTACGCAGCATTAAAAGCTTATTTAATGTTAGCGGACCACCATCATCTCGACAAAAAATTTTTACAAAATTGGTTTGATAATTACTGGCACCAACTTTCCATTGATCGCTCGCAATTAAAAAAATTGAATCAGCATTTTTCGGCTTTATTAAAAAACGATTTACCTTCTATTGAACTAAACACACAATTAATCGACAGTAAACGCCTAACATTAAATAGCATTCCCCCTGCTAAACTTGTGCTTATCTTGCTAGAAAATCATTTTCAAGGCTCGCCCATTAAAATTCTGTCTGAATTTCATGGAAATAATTTAAACCATCTTCCAAGTGAAATCTCAGGGATTTATTCCATTTTGAATTTTAAGCAGATTTATTATCATGAGATTGATAAAACTTGCCAAGAGATAAGCAAGGGGGATTGGGTACTCGGTATTGTCTCCCAACCAGGCTTCTCAGATATTTTTTTGACGCAATTATCGAGTGAAGTTAAAATGCTTTATCTCAATGAGTATGCTTCTACTTGGTCAAATATATTATCAAAAATCAAGGCCGAAGAATTTCAAAGCCTTGACCAAATTGCTGAAATGTTAGATTTGCTCAGCAACCCTAAATCTCCACTTCTACAATTAGTCCATACCATTAAAAACAACACCGCACCTTTATCTGACTCGGTAGAATTCTCCCAGCAAGTCAGTCGACACTTTTTAACACTCAACTTGATCTCTGCAGATAGACTACAAAATACTAATCATGCGGCGTTGTTAGGGGTTAAGACGTATATTCATAAAATTATTCATAGTTCGGATCCAAATCGTGCTGCCTATGAAGCGGCCAAGGTGAGAATGGAAAATCATTACGATGCCCTTACCTTATTGCTACAGCAATCTCATTTTCTTCCAGAGCCCTTGCAATCTTGGCATACCACCATCGCAGCTGAAAGTTGGCGTCTCATTTTAAAACAGGCTCAAAATTATTTGAATCAAATTTGGGTGACGACTGTCTATCCTCAGTATGTTCTGCTCGACCAACGCTATCCACTTTTTAAAGAGGCTAGCACTGACATCACCCTAACCGATTTTGCAACCTTTTTTGGTAATGGCGGAGCAATGGATACCTTTTTTAAAACCTATCTTGAGCCCTTTATCGATAGTAGTGAGCTTTATTGGCAATGGAGAAATGTGGAAGGACAACGCATTAACATCCCGCAAGCGACCTTAGAAATGTTTATTCGCGCTGCATTAATACAAAAAATGTTTTTCTCAAATAATACAAAATTTCCCGCGATCTCCTTTTCATTGGTTCCCGTTGAACTGCCAACCCATGTACAAAGTTTTTCATTAAATTTGGATGGGCAGCTTCTTCAATTTCAAAAGGATAATGAACAAATCATTTCACTCACCTGGCCAGGACCTTCCCCTAATCAGGCGGAAATTACCTTCCTTGATAATCAGGGGCGACGCTCAACACTTTCTCAAACCGGCCCCTGGGCTTGGTTTAGAATTTTAGATAAGTCTTTGTTACAAAGCACGTCCAGTTCCAAACATTTCAAATTGAGCTTTCGCTTAAATGACAATGTTGCTCAGTATGAACTCTATACAAATGGAATCGTTAACCCCTTTATTTCAGGTATTTTAAATACATTTCGCTGTCCAGAAAATTTATTTTAATAAAAATTTTGACAACCATTCCTGTTTAATCATAAAATCCAATAGTAGGAACATACAAGACGATGCTGCATTTTGAGTAACTAAGGTGAATAAATCCGCGAAATTTTTCAGATTCTTGCTCATTGCCAGAGAAATCATTAGTTATTAAAATCTACAGATAGCTCAATAATTTTTCGCCACAAATTATTTATTTTTTGGAACTATTCAGCATGCTATACCCTTCGGGAATGGATTTTAGGCTAGGAATACAGACCTAGAGGAGCAACACTTGCAACAACGCATAAAATTCATTAACGAAGGGTATAAAAGTGGTAAAACGTTCGAAATTTGAGCCATTCGAATAAAAAATTGCTGAACACTACTTTTCACAGAAAATTCATTCTAACGATAAAGGAAAACATTTATGCATGAGATTACTCTTGAACAAATTAAACTGCTTAAAAGTCGCTATGACAATATTACAGCCATTACCGAGTCTCTGAAGAGAAAGATCGGTCATGAGAATAAAAAATTGAATAATACGGTAACAACCACCGAAGCATTTAAAATACTGCCAACAGGTCATACGAATGATTATCTGTCAGTGATAAATCAAACAAAACATACCGTTACTACCACAAATGGCCATCCGTATTTTGTAGACAAAGACTTTAATGTAGAAGGGGTAAATCAGCACATTGACAATCCTTACCTATATCTCGCAATTGCTCCTGATAAAATTACTCCCTTGCGGCTACGTAAGGTCGATTCTAACCTCAAGACGAATCGCAATTGGATGGGGGCAGACTATTTTAAGCGACTCGTTAACCGAGTTTCCACTCAACATCCTGATACAGCAACATTGCGGGTAAATGTGGATGATAATCAAGCTGAACCTGAAAGGCAGCAACAACTACCGATTAAGAATATTAATTTATTAGTATTAGGTAGCCGCAACCTTAATCACTACACTCAGGACCCTGAACGTTACGTGAATACTGTGGGTGACTGGGTGGCAGAACTTGATGCGGATGCAACAGGCTTTCCCTTTTCAGTACCTGTTTTTTTCATGGATACACCAAATAACAAAATCAGTTTACAAGAAAAGAATATAAATTTTTTGTATACGCTTTATTCTGAAACACTGGCAAAATGCAATCCTCTTATTATTCAGTCTGAAGATGGACTAGAGCGTGCTCCCATGATTGCGTTTGCATTTCAGCTACTGAAAAATTTTGATTACTGCTTTTTGAATTCAAAAGTGTTAAGTGAAATTACAGAACGCGTTTATGAAGTCTATGATAACGTAAGACGCTCGCGCTCTCCAGAAGCGCTTTCTAATCTTGGAAATTTCACACAAGCCATCCACCTGGCCTTCGCCCTTAAAATGCGCTCCTATGAAATAAATCTGATCAAACAATTAGGCGCTCTAGTTCGCAACTATAATGAAGATCCGGCATATGATTCTAGAATGACTCTCATTAAAACTTGCCTAACTAATTTTTCTCAATCTAGTTGTGAAGAGAATTTTCAATGGCTAGGCAAGTTAGGCTATGGTGATTCTGAGGTTAAAGAACAATTAACTACTTACCCAGATTCCTTCAGACAATATTTTTCTTCTTTCTTTAAACCCGATTATTATTCCCTACTCAAGACATTACATACTCTCTTTGAAAATCGTGGTGACATGGAAGGGAACATGAGAAATATTTTCAAATCTCCCTCTGCCAAGAAGGAGTTGAAGGAGGAGGAGCAGTCACCAACAGTAGGACTATCTTGAGCAACTACATATAAAATAAGATAAAGCTCAACAAGAAAATTATCAGCACCGAGTGAAACCACTTTTGTTTTTGCTCGGTGCTGGTAATTCTAGGTCAACACTCTCACATCTGGATTAATGGCGTAAGCATTTAAAATATCTTGAACAAGCTGATCCACTACTCCACCTCTTGCCTGATCATCAATTACAATTTGATGATCTCGCATGTCAGCAAGCCGATTTTCAATCACCTTTGCTGCACTGCCACTTGGAAACAGGTTGCCGAGTACCCTTCTGGCCTCTTTTGGGCCGAGCTTACGATACAGCTTGTTGCGAATATTCACATCAACTTGGGTGGTACTCAATGCCCAAAGTTCAATCGGCCCTAAGGTGTTCGTTAATAACTGCGTATTCATTCCTTCTTTCGTGGCAAATTGCGCCAAGAAAGTAGCGCCTCCTTCCCGTGGACCATGAACCCGCGTTCGAAGCGCATGCACTGCAGTAGGGGTCAATCCAAAAATCTGTGCAGTTTTTTGTATGGCCTGCTCAGGTCCTGCATCCATAATAAATATCGAAGTCGCAAACTCAATCATCACCTCATCAAAATCATCCAGCGACTGCGAAATAAGCGCAATCTGTACACCCCATTTTCTGCCCTCTCGCATGTCTTGTACAACCTGTTCTCGCATGGCCTGCACTTTGGAGGTACGATGAAACTCATCCAATATAATCCGCTTTGGATCTTCACGAATTTCTGAAATGCGTTGTTCATGATAATGACGATAAGCCTCTGACATATCTGAAATGTTTTCTTCCGTCAAAAAGAAACTTCGAGCTAATACGTACCGTGCCAACATATACATCACAGCCGTTTGGCGATTTGCCGCATCCCCGCCGCTCTTCGCAACCTCATCAAGATCTAGAGAAACAATTCGTGCATCGCCAATATCAAAGCGTGTGGTTTGTGAGATAATTGGGTATTCGCGAACAGCACTTGAAATCATTCGAGAAAAAGCATTAATCAAAGGTTCACTTGTGGGTGCCGTAACCTTTCCATAAAGATCTTCGATCGCAGGAGTACGGGCAATAGAAGCGGCATCTGCTAAAACCGGCATGGCGTGTCGCTGCGCTAACATCGCCTCATGAATAAATCCTGCCACAAATAATGCATCCGTCACTTCCCACCAAGTAGTATGCGTATCTCTCACAAAGCCGATTTCTTCTAAAATGCCATCGATAATTTCTTCTACATTAGGTGTATAAAGATTTGGGTTAGCGTCATCCACCAAGTTTTTATACAGTTCGTCAACAATCATTCCGGCCATGTCAGTGATGCCATCATAAGGTCTCACTGCACCCACTGGAGTGGCGAGCAGGGTCAAGAAATTTACTAGGAAACTGCGTTCTTGCGGTGTGGGAAGTCTTGAACCTAATTGCGTATCAAAAGGATTAATCGCAAAGTCTGGCGTCATCCGCAAGCGATGATAAGAGACTAAATGTCTTTGGTTAGCTGGCAATGCTTCTTTAAGTAAGGAAATTAAACCACTACTTGATGGACCGATATCAATAACTGATATACGTGGTAAGCGAGAGATCCCCGCTGACAGGCAAAGTGCCAGGTTGATCGCATTAGATAAAACAGATTTACCTGAACCGGGTCTTGCAAACATAAGATCGATCCAAGTGGTCTGTTCTGAAGAACCTGGTTGATATGGCCATGGCTTACCGTCAGGCGAACGAAATAGAATGGCACCTCTTTTCCAGGGTGAAGAAGGCCTGAAAAGTGGCAACATATAAAGGACATCAGAAAGTGGCGCGACTGAAGGACTGGCCACACTAAAATTAGAGACACCCAACATGGTAGAAACCACTCCAGCAAAGGCATCACCTGCAACCTCTGAAACATTGCAACTCCCCCAGCCTTCAACGGCTTTAGCAAGCTGCGCAGTTCGAGATCGCAATTGGCGAATATCGCCTGCAGGTGCCCAAGTTGAAACGGCGACCTTGAGCTTGACAATGGCATCATCGGTGGTCAGGTTTAAATATCGTAATAAATTTACCGCATCGTTAAATAATCGATTCTCAGCTGAAGTCCAACTCAAGACAGAAGAAATTGCCGCGCGCAGTCGCAGGGAACTGAGTCCGCCACCTTCCACTAAGAAGGAAATTCGCCACGGAATATGTGTGGGCAAAACACGCATAAAAAGTGTATTAAATTGTTGCACTTCTTTTGGAAATAAATCAATAAAGACCGATGAGTAAATACGATCGCCAATTTGGACTGTACGCAAATCAATATTTTCTGCATCTCGAGGAAGAATTTGTCTACCCAAAGGCGGCCACAAGATATCTGAAATTTGACCTGTCAGATTTTTTGGTTGCCGAATAGTCAGTTTGTCACCAGGTAAGGAAGGCTGCCATTCTTTATCAGTAAAATCGGGATCCACACTCATTCGCATCGCATTGACTGCTTGATGAATATTCAATAGCTCTGTAACAATACCAATGCTATTTAAATCATTCACCGTTGAGCGAACAAAAGAGTCATGTGCTTCTCTCAAATCAGGAATCGCAGCAAGAATATCTTGTGTTTGCCGAAAAGGAGGGATTTTCTTTTCTTTAGTTAAATTTCGCTTATCTTTAACAGAACGTTTTCTTTGTTCACGAGTTAATGCAGCGGGGCGAGTACGCAGTACCGCATAAATTTCTTCATGGGCACAATAACGCGCTAAGTAGCTAGCACGTTCGTCAAACAAATCTATCAGGGATAAACCCAATCTTTGTGCGGTATCTCGTGCAGGCCTTAAAATATCTCGAATTTCCTCTGCAACGGCATCCTTATTATAAGTAAAATAAATTTGGATGGTTTGTCCTAGTCGAGACATGGCAGTTTGTAAACTTGTTTGCAATCTCAGTTGCATGCGATTAAATTCTTCTGTGCCAACTAGCGCCTTGACACCATTGATACGAAGCAATGAAACAAGACTCCCATCATGGTCAACTAAATCTTCAGGGCTATCTGCTGATTCGATATCGCAATAAGACTCGGTTGTTTGCTTAAATGAAGTACTCAGCCAAGCAAAAAAAACATCCACACCCTGTAGAAAAGATTCTGCCCAAGACATATTCCACCTCACTCATCCTTTATGTTGCAGACAACTCTGTCAGCGCGGCCTCTGCCCATGTCTCAATTTGTTGATTAAACTTGGTTCTTGAAGGTAAGAGTCGTAATTTTGAAAAAATTTCTTGATTCACTCTATCCATTGCCTTTACATCAGTTTCAATTAGCACTTGGCCCAATAAACGAGGATTACTCATCCCCTCACCCACTTCTTTCTCAACAATTTGGGAACGAAATTTTAAATTGCGATAAATATTTTGAGCATCTGCACGATAACTAGATGCATTGGCAATTGCACAAAAAAGCACATGGCATAATCCGTTTAAATCTGCCTGAGCAATTTCAGGTAAATAAATTAAACGTCCCCCTCCATAATCACTTTTTCCCACTGCTTCTAAAAAAAAACATTGCGAACAAAAGCAACAAGCAGTCACCATGTTACTAATTTTATTGTTATAGAAATTGTGATCGAGATTCACCACTTCTTGATATTGACGAGCTTGAAAACCGCAAAATTGACAGGTGTGGTTATCGCGCAAAAAAACTCTTTCGCTAAACCTCAGGAAGGCTGGATCCACCTTCCTGGATGCAAACAATCGCCAATTACTTGGCCCAGCTAAAAGCGTAAGTTGATGAGACATTTTTCACATACTATTACTATTGTCCAGGTAATACACTTACTCCGCTACCCGTAAAACCACCCGCTGTAGCGCTGCCTCCGAAAATAGTCGCACCAGCCGGTTTAATGATACTTGGCATGAACACTAAGAACGCGCCAATAACCAACATGGCAATGGGCACCCCGAGAGGGGTTTGTGTGGGCGCATCTTTATGCTGCTTGAATTTGAAGATTGCAGCCATAATAAAACCAATTCCTCCCAGGAAGGCGATGGCAAGGACTAATTGACCCACTGCTTTAAAAGATCCCGTAATATTCGTCGCGATTGTACTGATCCCTCCCGTGTCTCCTTGCGCTAGCACTTCGCCTGAAAAGGCTAATCCATTTAGGATTACCAATGCGAGTAACCCTTTTATAAAAGGCGAATATCTTTTAACTAAGCCTTTGTTTTTCACATTAACCTCCAATAAAAATAAATTAACTACTCACAAAGCGTATATGATACTCAATCATAGCCTATTCAATCAAAATGTCTAACTGATTCCAAAAGTCGCCTTTATTAAGCTAATTGTTCCTACAATATTAATTGCCAACGTTCCTGCAACAACGTGCATGATTCCTTTTCCAAGACTGCCTGGTTGACTGCTTTCATTTGCAAGTCTGGTTAATAACACCAGCCCTCTCACTACAGCAATTAACCCAAATAAACGTATGGTATCGATGAGTGGATGAATAAACGCATCCCATGCGGAAGGATTAGCTGGGTATTTTAAAACGCTGCTGGAAGAACTATAAGCCCATAAGGATTGAATAGAAATATTGACAAACGTAGGGAAGTAGATCAGCGCTAACCCAAGAATCATAAGCGCAATCGGTTTTGCCAAGCTTGCTTGCGTGCTCATCATGGTACGCTGTTGACCGTATTTTTTTAGTCTGAAAATTGAGTCCAAGACAAACCAAATTCCCATTACATAAGATAAGGCTATCACTAAGTTATAAATAGGACCCAAATTTTTTTGGAATGTTTGCATCATTTGAATCAAATTGATACTGGGCACTGCCCATGAATTGTTCGAAATGAACAGCAAGCTAATAAAAATAAAGATGAAATAACTTTTACTGATTTTCATGCCTACCTCTCCACACTAACTATCACGCGGCCCATATTGTATTAGCATGCCTGAGCTGGTTGTCACAATTCCTTGAGGCACATTAATCGATTGTATCATGCCATACCCTGGCAATCTGTCGCCTATTGTTACCGCAATGGTTCCCCCATCTTTTGATTGAAGCCATGCCCTTCCCGGTACTAAGGCTTTTAAGATATAGAACTTTCCTGCAGGTAAGCTAATATTTCTACCTTTTAATTGTCTATCTATGCTAATCGCCCTTACCTCATTTACCATGACTTGTAATTGATTATTTAATGTCGTAATCACATTACCCAGATTAGTCATCTGTCCCTGGAGCTGCTGGATTTGTCCCTGCAAGTTCGTAATTGCTGCTTGATTAGCCTGATTTTGAGCATTCAAATTTTGAATTGTTCCCGTCTCCGGAGAGGGCGTAACCACCATTTTGGCAGCAGGCGGCACTTGTACTGGTTGAATTTGAGAGGCAGGAATAATATTGGTCGGACCTGTGATCACAGGAGTTGGGGACGACAACTCTGCGGTTTTTTTCATATTTTTGTAAGCTACCAATAGATAAACCAAACCAATTGCGACTAAAAAGCCAAGAATTAAATACAGGCGTCGAGAGGCAAATGAAGATAACCTTCTTCTTTTAGATTCGGGCATATCAAAAGGATCAGCTCCTGGCTGATCCTCTACACCTTTGTAATAATCATCCTCTGATGGGTATTCATACTCATCGGGATTATGTTTATTATCAGCCATGCTTCATCTTCCAATCCACGTACTCATTATTTTTATAATTATAGCTTAATACGTAATCAGCATCTAACGTTTCAGCCGCGGTATCACTAGTATTTGACTGCACAGGCTCCTGCCGCTGCCTTACCTACATTATTGCAAGTTTTATCCACATCTGGGCAGCAAGTGGATGGCACTTCTGTTAAATCTTGCATAAATAACACTCCAATACTGTCACCTGCATAAACATAGACAGTGGGAGGACGAGTAAAATTACTACCTAGCACACTTGCATACTGGCTACCAACCGCACCCAGTGCCACAGCAACAGTTTTAGCCGTACTAAGCGGGTCATGGGTGACTAATATACCCCCTGAGCCTGTTGAAACTTGTGATCCTTGTTGTGAAATAGCATCGGCCAAACCACTTAAAAAAGAAGAAGCAAACAATGTGCCATATCGAAGCATATAGTGATTATTAACGCAATCAGCCATTGCGGTATCAGCAGTTTGCGGATCGATTGCTACCGCATTAATGCCGATACTTGACGGCTTACCTGGTAAGTTCATTTTATTGAAATTGATTAATACTCTTTCTTAAGCAAGGTGAATTGCCCAATTAATTTCGCACCCCTTAGTTTTCCCGGAAACAATTGTTGCCATCACTGGGCTATTTTCATCACTATTAACCGTACTGGTTAATACTGCCATCATAATATCGCCACCTTTCACATAAGCACAATTATCAGCAAGCGTAGTGGTGGCAGTGGTAAGTGGTGAAACCACTCCTCTTGGGACCGTAGTATAGGTGGATGCGCTGGAGACTGAAGTTGAACTTGTCGCTCCTGCAGTCGTTGTCCCTGCTGCCACCTTATTCTCAGCATGCCCCTCTTTAGAGGACTCTCCCGCTACAAACTGCTGTACAGCAGGGGGCGTCCAGGTGGAAAATAGTGCGTTGGCTTGCGAGATCATTGAAGATTGAATTTGGGCTTCTTTTTGTTGCCGCTCTTGCTGATTTAATTGTTGCTGTTGATTTGCCTGTAATTGAGCCAGCTGTGTCTCCGTGTTACCAACAGGAGGAATGGTGGCGGTACCGACAGTTCCTGGCGTCCCATTTACGGCACCCGATGGATTAATACCGGTATTTGCAGTGGGCATTGCCCCCACCCCCTCAATTTTGCCGCTTGAGCATTGGCCGCAGCAATTTGCGTAGGAGTGAGCCCTGCTCCAGCCAACAGCTCCAAGCGAGCGTGCGCCGGCTGCGAAAACGTGACCGAGGAGAACGGCGGAAAACGTCGACGTGCTCGTCGAGAAGACATCGGGCGCCCCGCGAACAGGACGGCGACCCGACGTCGATAAACACCTGCAGAACCCATACCATACAACGGGGTTCCCCGCGAGGAGAACCCCATGCAACCGACTCATGGTAGACCACCCCGGGGGGCTTGTCAACGCGACCTAGTCGTCGTGATGGGACCCGCGCAATGGACACCAACCCTCAACGGTCGCCTACGGGCTCGCGATCACTGCCGCGGCGGGACGCGTCACCGCCTCGATCCCCAGGCTAGCTCGCCGCCGTCGCGGCCCAAGAGACGGGCGGTCCCGGCAGCATACTCCGGCCGGAACATCGTCAGCA
>CAVPKM010000019.1:0-9172 GCA_963705725.1 uncultured Gammaproteobacteria bacterium | reverse complement strand
TATGGTTTCTGGTTACGTATCAATCACTTACGGATTTAAAGGTCCAAATTTTGCGATTGTTTCTGCTTGTACAACGGGGACACATAACATTGGCACTGCAGCAAGAACCATTGCTTATGGCGATGCAGATGTCATGGTGACAGGCGGAACAGAAATGGCTACATCCTTGCTGAGCATTGGAGGTTTTGCTTCAGCACGTGCACTTTCTACTCGAAACGATGAGCCAGAAAAGGCCAGTCGTCCTTGGGACAAGGAGAGAGATGGCTTTGTATTAAGTGAAGGCGCTGGCGTGCTTATCCTTGAAGAGTTGGAACACGCTAAAAAGCGGGGAGCTAAAATCTATGCAGAGTTAATTGGATTTGGCATGAGTGCTGATGGTTATCATATGACCGCGCCAGATAAAGCAGGCGTGGGTTTTACCCGCTCCATGCAAAATACGTTGGCCGATGCAAATGTATTGCCATCCGAAGTCGATTACATCAATGCGCATGCTACCTCGACACTTGCTGGGGATACAATTGAGACCCTAGCAATTAAAAATGCATTTGGTGATCATGCCTATCGGCTAGCGGTAAGCTCAACAAAATCCATGACAGGTCATTTATTAGGCGCTGCAGGCGCGGTTGAAGCAATCTTTTCGATTTTAGCAATTCGAGACCAAGTTGCACCGCCCACCATTAATCTAGATAATCCTGATGAAGGCTGCGATTTAAACTTTGTTCCCAATGTCCCTCAGGAAATGAATATCAACCTTGCCTTATCAAATTCTTTTGGTTTTGGCGGCACTAATGGTAGTCTTTTATTTAAACGTTTTACTTAATTTAAACTAGATGCTGGTTATTCGTAAGTATTTTTTTATATCTTTTATTGCTATTGTTTCATGTTTAATTGCGACTCTTGTAGGGTGGCAACATTTCTGCACTATGCCACTTATCACTGAAAAAAATGAAATACTGTATGTTCCACCTGGAAGTACTATTCATACCGTTGCAAAAACGCTACAAGCAAGAAAGTTATTGCGCTATCCCAGATTATTTATTCTCTTGGCTGAACTAGAAGGAAAGGTGCACCGCTTAAAAGCAGGAGAATATGAGCTTCAAATCGGGTATCTCGCCAAAGCAACTTTTATCAAAACTGGCCTCAGGAAAAGTGATATTGCGGCATCTTACGCTGGTGGAAGGATGGACCTTAGAACAAGTTATTACCGCAGCTGAAACAAACCCTTATTTGCTTCATGATATTGAAAAACTGTCAAAAAATGAATTTTCTACTCGACTTGGTTCAACTCAAGCGAATTTCGAAGGGATGCTTTTTCCAGATACCTACCTATTTGCAGCTGGCATATCAGATGTGACGTTATTAAAAAAGGCCTATACCCAGATGCAGAGAACCTTGAACTTACTATGGGAGAAACGTGCGCCGAATTTACCCTACACCACTCCCTATTCTGCCTTAATTGTGGCCTCCTTAATTGAAAAGGAAACAGCAAAGCCAGATGAAAGGGCGAGGGTAGGAGGAGTGATTTTACGTCGTTTAGAAAAAAAAATGCCCCTACAAATCGATGCGGCTGTTATCTATGGTCTGGGTAAAGCTTATACTGGAAAAATTATGCAATCGCAGTTAAAAGTGAATACACCTTATAATACTTATCTTCATAAAGGTCTTCCGCCTACACCCATTGCATTACCAAGTTTAGCTTCAATTATTGCAGCACTTCATCCTACCTCTGAAACGGCCTTATATTACGTGGCACGTGGAGATGGTTCTCATGAATTTAGTGATACCTTTGAAACTCATCACCAAGCAGTTAAACGTTATAGGCAGTTACCAGCCCATGCGCCAGCTAGTAACGACGTATCAAGCAATAAAAAGAGGCCATAATGCAACAAAAAAAGGTCTTTTCATCACCTTGGAAGGCGTTGAAGGAGTAGGGAAAAGCACTGCTGTGCGGCATATTGTTGAATTATTTCATCAAAGAAAAAAAGAGATTCTTGTCACACGAGAGCCAGGTGGCACAGAAATTGCGGAAACAATCAGACAAGTGTTACTGCGCCCCCATGAAGAAATGATGGTTGCTGATACGGAGCTGTTGTTAATATTTGCTGGCCGTGCACAGCATATTGCCAATGTTATTCAACCCAATTTACTTGCTGGAAAACATGTATTAAGTGATCGCTTTACGGATGCAACCTATGCCTATCAGGGAGGAGGGAGAGGTGTTGCATTATCGCGTATCAAAGCGATCGAAGATTGGGTTCAAAAAGGCTTAAAGCCGGATTTGACCTTATTATTAGATGCACCCATTGAAGTGGGGTTAAACCGAATCGCTGTTCGTGGAAAAAAAGATCGCATTGAACAGGAAGCGATAGAATTTTTTGAACGTGTTAGAGAGACTTATTTGCATTTAGCGGCATTAGAACCCAATCGTATTCGAATTGTTGATGCAACAGGTACTCAAGAAGAAGTTAATATCAAACTTGAGGAAATAATCGACTCTTTGGGAGAGGCAATTGAGTGAGGAAATGCAAGTAGAAGAAAAACTTTTTCCTTGGTTTGCCAATACTTGGCAACAACTATCTGCGATTGGAAAAAATAAACAAATCAGTCTTTTATTTACTGGACCTTCAGGAATAGGGAAAAAAATATTAGCTGAGCAGTATGCAAAATTTATTCTTTGCAAGCAAAATTTCCACCATAGCTGTGGACAATGTCGATCTTGCATACTTTTTAACGCAGGAAATCATCCTGATTTTTATTGTCTTCAACCGGAAGATAAAGGCCATATTATTAAAATTGATCAAGTTAGAGAATTGACTGATCACTTATCGCAGACATCGGTGCTTGGTGATTATCAAGTCGTGATAATTTTTGAATCAGAAAGAATGAATAGGGCTGCAGCCAATGCTTTTCTCAAAACTTTAGAAGAACCGAGAGGAAAAGTTTGCATACTACTGACTTCAGATCAACCAAGCTTTTTACCTGCGACGATTAGAAGTCGTTGTATGAAAATTAATTTAGCCTTACCTAAGCAGGCATTATCCTTACAGTGGCTTTCCGCAGAATGCGAGTTAGCAGAAAATTACTTATCTTTTGCAGATAATTTGCCTCTTAAAGCTAGGGCTTATGCTATAACTGATTATCGGTCAAAAAGAAATGCAGTACTTCAATCCTTAGTTGCAATAGAGAACAAAAACTTATTACCTATGGAAGTGGCAAGTCGTCATTTTAATGAAGCGGAATCCTGTGTTGAAATATTATTTAGCTTAATACAGGATTTAATTCGCATAAAGGTTGCTTCTCAGGCAGGATTAATTCATTACGATCAATTGGAATTGCTGTCAAAACTTTCCGCTAAATTTTCAGCGAAGGCATTATTCCAATTTTTAGACGTATTGATCAACTCGAGCCGAATATTAAAAGGCCAAACTAAAATTAATTCACAATTATTAATGGAAGAAATTTTCATCAGTTTCAACAATTTGCGTTGAAGCATCGGAGGTATTATGTTGATTGATTCTCATTGTCATTTAGATTGTTTAACTCTCTCTACAGAAAATACATTATCAGATGTATTACAGCGCGGAAAAGAAGTAGGGGTAAATTATTTTTTATGTGTTTGCATTACGTTGTCAGAGTTCGAAGCGATGCGTCAAAAAGTTGCCGAGTTCAGCAACGTCTTTTTAAGTGTCGGCACACATCCAAATGAAGAATTAATCAAGGAACCGAGTCTGGATGAACTCCTTGAGATTGCACAGCTACCCAATGTCATTGCTATCGGAGAAACGGGATTAGATTATTATCGCACGCAGGGCGAAGTATCCTGGCAGCAAGAACGTTTCAGGACTCATATTGCTGCGGCAAAAAAATCAAACAAACCTTTGATCGTTCATACCCGTCAAGCAAGAGAAGATACTTTGCGTATTTTAATAGAAGAAAGCGCAAGTGATGTCGGGGGCGTATTGCATTGTTTTACAGAAAACTGGGAGATGGCGAAAAAAGCCTTAGATTTAGGCTTTTATATTTCATTTTCTGGAATTATTACCTTTCCTAATGCAAAGGAATTACGAGAAGTCGTAAAATTAGTTCCCCTTGACAGGATATTAATTGAAACCGATGCCCCTTATCTTGCCCCGGTTCCCCATCGGGGCAAATCCAACGAACCCGCCTATGTCCGTTTTGTTGCTGAAAAAATTGCTGAAATTAAAGGCCAGCCATTGGAGGAGATTGCTGCTTCGACAACGCAGAATTTTTTCAAGTTATTTGGTCCAGTCCATTAATAGGAAAATATATCTTTTTACATCTATACTTGAATATTGAGTGCTAACGGACTAGCACTGGTAACTGCTCAGGGGAAAAGTCTGTTCAACGCACAAACATTCATTTCCTTCCTGAGGCGAGTAAGTTACTAGTACTGAATAAAAATAAAGAGATGTAAGATGTGGCTAGTAAAACTCGCATTATTTCGGCCTTATACCTTTATTGTTTTAGCGATATTACTGTTTATCTTAGGAATACAAACTTTATTACGCACCCCTGTTGATATTTTCCCAAATATTAATATACCAGTTGTCAGTGTGGTATGGAGCTATAATGGATTGCCTCCTGATCAAATGGCAAATTATATTACAGGTTATTTTGAGCGCGCGTTACCCACAACAGTGAATGACATTGAACATATTGAATCGCAGTCTTTTCTGAATGTCAGTGTGACAAAAATTTTTTTCCATAAGTCTGCAAACATTAATGCTGCCTTAAGTCAGGTTACTGCAATTTCGCAAACCCTACTGCGCTACTTACCTCAAGGCACGACTCCGCCTTTAGTGCTGAGCTATAATGCAGCGACGGTTCCAGTTCTACAACTGGTTTTATCCAGCTTGACGCTATCAGAACAAAAGCTATTTGATTTGGCCAATACCTTTATTCGAACCCAACTTGCTCCCGTAGAAGGCGCTGCCTTACCTTTTCCTTATGGTGGAAAAGTTCGTCAAATTCAAGTTGATCTTAATCAGCGCGCAATGCAATCTCATAATATTTCACCTCAAATAGTCAATAATGCCATTAACACGCAGAATTTAATTTTGCCTGCCGGAACCGAAAAGATCGGAGATTTTGAATATTTTATTAGACTGAATGCCAGTCCAGTTGAAGTCGATCAATTGAATAATTTGCCTATTAAATCAACTAATGGAACGTTGTTATATATTCGAGATGTGGCCCATGTTCGTGACGGATTTACCCCGCAAACTAATATTGTCAGAGTAAATGGTCAGCGCGCGGTGATGATGTCAATTCAAAAAACCGGTAATGCTTCTACGCTTAATATCGTAGATGGTGTTAAAAATCTCATTCCCAAGATTAAAGCGATGATGCCAAGTGCATTGCAGATTAGCTTTTTTGGTGACCAATCTATTTTTGTTAAAGCAGCAATTACCAATGTTATTCGAGAGGGAACAATTTCCGCCCTATTAACTGCATTGATGATATTACTTTTCCTAGGAAATATAAAAAACACTTTGATCATTATTATATCTATTCCGCTTTCAATTTTAGCCTCTATCATTACCTTATCCTTGCTCGGTGAAACAATCAATATTATGACACTGGGTGGCTTAGCATTAGCAGTTGGAATTTTGGTTGATGATGCTACCGTTGCAGTTGAAAATATCAACTGGAATTTAGCGGAAAAAAAAGAGATTATCACGGCTATTTTAGATGGAGCAAAACAAATTTCAGTTCCAGCCCTTGTTTCAACATTAAGTATTTGTATTGTTTTTGTTCCTATTTTTTTTCTGAGTGGAGTAGGTCATTATCTTTTTTTGCCATTAGGTGAAGCGGTAGTATTTGCTATGCTTATGTCATACTTACTTTCTCGGACCTTGGTGCCAACATTAGCTATGTATTGGTTGAAAACGCAAAAGCCTCAAACAGGGTGGCTGGCCCATTACCATAAAAAATTTGAATTTCATTTTGATTCTTTTCGCCATCGCTATCATCAATCACTTAAAAAATCTTTACAAAATAGTAAGCCGGTGATATTGGCTTTTATTATTTTTTCAATTCTTTCATTTTTAATTATCACGCCATGGATTGGTTCAAATTTTTTTCCTACGGTTGATGCAGGCCAAATAAAATTACATTTGCGTGCACCAACAGGTACTCGAGTAGAACAAACAGCAAAATTATGTTATCAAATCAGCCATACTATTAAAAAAATTATACCTCCAAATGAAATAAATTCCATTGTAGAAAATATCGGGTTGCCAATTAGCGGTATTAATCTTTCATACAGTAATTCAGCAGCAACTGGCCCTCAAGATGCAGATATTCTTATTTCTCTCAAGCAGAATCATCATGCGACTTCAACTTATGTTCGAAAATTAAGAACCATTTTAGTTCAAAAATATCCCGGAACGACTTTTTCTTTTTTGCCTGCTGATATCGTCAATCAAATTCTTAATTTTGGCCTGCCTTCTCCGATTGATATACAAGTAGTAGGTTTTGATACTAAGGCTAATATTTTTTATGCACAAAAAATTTTAGAAAAAATAAAGCAAATACCGGGAATTGTAGATGCAAGAATTCAGCAAGCTTTTAATTATCCGCAATTATTTGTTGACGTTGATCGCAGTCTTGCAAAGCAATTAAATTTTACTCAATTAGATGTGGCAGCTAGCATGCTGATTTCTCTTTCAGGCAGTTTTCAAACAACGCCGACTTTTTGGTTGAGTAAAGAAGGGGTTGCCTATCCAATTGTCACTCAAACTCCACAATATAATTTAGATTCCATTGACGCCCTTAGAAATATTCCATTAGTGGGAGAGGATGGTCAGCCACAAATTTTAGGTGCGTTATCAACAATTGAGAGGCAAGTCACGTCATCTGTTGAATCACATTATAACGTGCAACCAGTAATTGATATATTTGCAGGTGTTGAAAGAACTGATTTAGGCAGTATTGCTACAAAACTAAAAAAAATTTTAGCAAACACTAAAAAATTAGTGCCAAAAGGTTCATCAGTTGCGCTACGAGGACAAATTGAAACGCAAAGTACTTCTTATTTTGGTTTATATACAGGTTTGATTTTCTCAATTATTTTAGTGTATTTTTTAATTGTCATTAATTTTCAATCTTGGCTTGATCCTTTTATTATACTTAGCACCATACCCTTTACCTTTGCTGGTATTATCTGGATGCTTTTTTTAAGTTTTACACCGCTTAGCGTTCCCGCTTTAACTGGAGTAATAATGTGTATTGGAATTTCAACAGCCAACAGTATCTTGGTGGTAAGTTTTGCCAAGCAAGGTATGGATCAGGGAAAAAATGCATTTAATGCTATCATTGATTCTGCAACCACTCGAATTAGACCAGTTTTAATGACTGCACTTGCTATGATTATCGGTATGCTACCGATGGCTTTAGGTTTAGGAGAAGGGGGAGAACAAAATGCGCCATTGGGACGGGCTGTTATTGGTGGCTTAACCTTTGCTACCGTCGCTACCCTATTTTTTGTTCCAACGTTATTTTATATTTTACATCGCAATAAATTGGAAAATAATGAAGTGGGATAAATTCAAGCTGAAAAATAAAGTTAAGGGAATGATTGGGATTTTAATTCTCTTAATATTAATTGGCATTATCATTCGATGTTGGCAATTATTACGCCTCTCCCAGGATACTAAAAATTTAGCCATTACCCGTGTTTTAATCACTATACCAAAACGAAACATAGGATTTGACAACGTTATGGTACCAGGGAATTTGCAAGCTTGGCACATCGCACCCATATTTGCGCGCACCAATGGTTATATTTCGCAATGGTTTGTGGATATCGGTTCACGCGTAAAAAAAGGAGATTTGCTCGCTGTCATCGCAACGCCTGAAGTGGATGCACAACTGCGTCAAGCAGAAGCAGAAGTCGCTTCTGCCCAGCATACCAATGATCTGGCTCAAATCACGGCAGAAAGATGGAAAATACTATTTGCCAAGCAGGTTGTATCCAAGCAAGATTATGACGAAAAAATGCAAAATGCAGGTGTGACATTGAATAATCTTAAAGCAGCCATACAAAATCAAGAACATTTAAAACAGTTGGTTGGCTTTGAGCAAATAAGCGCGCCTTTTGATGGCGTCATTACTCAGCGGATGACTGACATTGGGAATTTAATTAATGCAGGTAATAATCCACCTCCTGCAATTTTTCAAATTCAACAAATAAATCGTTTGCGACTTTATGTAAATATTCCACAAGATTACACTGCAAGAATTTTTTCAAATATGAGGGTGAAGCTTCGTTTTATTCAATTTCCACGATTTATTTATACTTCAAAACTAATACGGAGTGCGCAAGCCATTGAACCGACTACGCGAACATTGTTAACTGAATTTGAGATTGATAATAGTAAGCAACAAATCATGCCAGGAAGTTATACAGAGGTTTCCCTACAGATCCCAAAAGATCCACATAATTTTACATTGCCGATTAATACATTGTTATTTCGAAGCGAAGGATTACAGGTCGCGGTGGTGGCATCTGACAATACCATTAAACTTAAATCCATTAAATTAGGAAGAGATTTTGGCACGTACGTAGAAGTCGTGGAGGGTTTAAAACCAGATGATAAAATTATTCTCAATCCACCTGATGGCGCTTTTAATGGGCAAAAAGTGATTGTCGAGAAAAAACATCCTGTAATCAAGGTGCTGAAGAATAAAAATTAATCTGATCCATTTCTGGTAAATGATTTTCTGATGTAGGAATTGAAATGAGTTTTGCAATGCTAATTGGCGCAGGATGCAAAACCATAAACACTGCAAAGGTTTGATGATATAAAACAAAAATTATGTCTTTCGGGAATAAGGCATGATTAGCACTAGAATCGTTACAATATGCTAGATAAAATAGCAATAAATTCGTCAAGTAATTTTTTATACTTACTTGTAGATTGTCGATTTTTTCTGTTAATTTTTGTTGTATGAAATTCTCATGCTGTTCCCAGCCGAGGCAGAATGAAGCAGATATCTGTGATTTAAACGGTCCATGCGTAGCTTGAGTGTAGGGTGAATGGCGATACATTTTCTCTGGCAATAATAAATTATCAATACAAAGATTAATTAACTCGCTGTTACTTGCTCTACAAGCATAGTGAAGAATATTTTCTCCACCGGAAAAAAA
>CAVPKM010000018.1:0-135322 GCA_963705725.1 uncultured Gammaproteobacteria bacterium | reverse complement strand
TGAAAATACCTGTTATTTTTTAAAATTTGGTAAATTCAATTGGGTAGTTTATAAGATTTAACAAATTAAATTCAAATTTGTTAGGCTAAGACCCCAGGGATACGAGATATAATATTAAGAATTTATTGTCATCATTTGCCAAGTTAAATATTCAAACTAGGGGTAGGCCAGAGATGTTGCAACAGCGAGCGATTACCGATTTAGAAGAAGCCATTGTTGTAGTGCAAGAAGCAATCAAAAGGGACCATTACTACGATCTAAATGACCTGGGTATTGGAGCAGAAATGCTTATAACGCTGCTTAATTCCGGAAGATGCCCTGCAAAATTAACTATTCATATGCCAGGTCAAAAATATAGAATTTCCAAATCAATAATCGATACACTCAAATCGGGTAACTGTCCCGAGGGGTTACATTTAGAATTTGATGAATTTAATAACGAGCATTATATAACTTTGATTGCAAAAGCACTTGAATCGGGGAAATGCCCGGCTAATTTGCAGGTTAATTTTCATGATCATTTGGGAATCCAGGATTGTGATATAATGAAATTGGTCCAAGCAATGAGCAAGGAAACCTGTTCTCCAGGCTTGATTATAGGCTTGTCCAACACTCTTATGACTCAAGAAGGCGCCATAGCGCTAGCAAGCGCACTTAGATTCGGAAAATGCAAAAAGCTGAGTCTTACACAAAATGGACTGGGTGATGAAGTGGCTATAGCATTCGCTAAAGTGCTTAGTTCTGGAAGCTGTTCTGCAGATTTGAGTATAGATCTTTGGGATAATAAAATTAGTGACCAAGGCGCAATCGCGTTAGCAAATGCCCTCTCATCTAAAGAATGCCCCGCTAAAGTGAGGCTTAGTCTTGGGCATAATAAGCTCGAAGCTGAGGGCGTAACAGCATTTGCACAAGCGTTGGCTTCTGAAAACTGTCTTTCTACATTAAGCCTTGATCTCGGAAATAATACAAGTGGCCTCGAAGGTATGCAAGCACTAGCCAAGGCGCTAGCATCACAAAATTGTCCGAGCAATTTGCATCTTAATCTTCGGAATAGTGGCATTCATGCAGCTGGGGTTAATCTCATCTTCAATGCTATCTCTTCTGGAAACTGTTTTGATCATTTAAGTCTTAATCTTTGGGGTAATCAGCTTGGCGATGAGGGCCTGAAACACTTAGCAACCTTTTTAATATCTGAAATAGTCCCTCTAAGTTCAGCATAAATCTTAATTTTAATAGGATAAGTAGGGAAGGCGCATACGTATTAGTAAAAGCATTAGCATCTAGAAATTGTCGTTTCTCTGAGTTAAGTATTGAGCTTGGGAACAACCAAATCGGTCTTGAGTTAATTGAGGAGATTAAGAACTTAGTAGCTAAAATCAATCGATCTGAGTATTGTCAAAAGTCACTTCTTTTTTTAAAGGTTATTATAATCAAAAATCAACACTTTCTATGGTTCCAATCGAGATACTTTATGACATTTTTAGACTGTACACTGAATTACAATTCTCACCATTTCATCACATCATTTCAGCTATAAACCTTCACGTATTTTTAAACTTTATGACCAACAACGACCTTAATTTTTTAACAACAGAAATCAATAGCCCATCGCCTACCTCCATTCCAGCTTCCACCCTTTGTTCTGATTCTGCTATCCAAAAAGCCCGACCTTTAAAGCATTCAGCTCTTCGTATCCTCACGCCATGGGAACTTCCTACGGAATCTTATTTATTCAAAAGCAATTTTGTCACTTGCGATGTTGGTATCTCCAGTCAATCCGCTCATACCGATCAGATTATCAGGCTTTATAGTTTTTTTAATTTTCATATCCCTGGGTTGTTATCTCTTTCTAGAGATGGCAAAACAATCTCGATTAAACAATCAACTGGCGTTGAGGATATAGGAACTTATTTAGCTAATGATGGAGAAGAAATCGCAGTCGTATTTCCTAGTGATATGCATCGGAATCTTTTTATGAAGTTTCTAGGCTTAGAAACTGATATAGATAAAGGCCAGGAATATTATGATAATAAAGGTTATGGAATTTGGCCTGATCACCCAAAAACCATCTATCTAACAAAAATGTTCTTTTCATTATCAAATAATTATGAAGAAGACAAGCCTACTGCATGTGTTATCAGTTAACGAATAAGCGCTTACATAGGGTAGTTCCTCGCTACCAAGGTTCATTTGCATCGTCAGAGTATGCTTCACGGCGTTCTGGAAAATCAAGGCAGCCTACAAGTTCTGGCATGCCGTCCTGCTGTTCAACAATGCGCCTGATGGCTTGCCAATTGATGTTCGCGGGTCTTCGATAAGCCAGGAGCACAGATTTTTCAACAGATAACAGATTGAGCTCACTCGGGGGTTCGGTGAGTTGTAATGGAATATGTGCTTCTAAGTAAAGTTTTCCGTCTTGATAGCCCGCTTTATAGGGCTGATGGATGACTCTAACCGGTGTACCGGTCCTAACATGGCGATATAACTCTTGAACGTCTTCATTGTATAGACGAATACAACCCGCGCTAATCAGTTTACCGATTGACCAGGGTTGGTTGGTTCCATGAATCAGGTAGCCATGCGTTCCAAGATACATTGCATAGGGTCCGAGAGGATTTTCAGGTCCTGGTTGAATGCTATCGGGTAGCCATTTTCCTGTTTGTTCATAAACATAGGCTTTAATGCTCGAAGGAGCTGTCCATGTGGGATTTTCGGCTTTTCTAATGACGGTAGTAGAAGTAGTAGGAGTGCGCCATCCCTTTCTCCCTAAACCAACAGGATAAGTTAGTACTGATCTGCCATCGGGGGTAAAATAATAAAGGCGGCATTCTGGCAAATTAATGACGATGCCTTTTCGGTATTTAGGTAAAACAAATTGAGTTGGCACAATGACTTCTTCACCATCGTAAAGTTCATCTGGGTTGGTAATATGATGATTAGCTTCAACCATTTCGTGGTAGCCAATACCATATTTATTACCAATATCAGTTAAGCTTTGACCAGATTCTGCTTGAACCTTGATCAATTGACCGATGAGATCATTGCCAGGTGCTGGCATAGTGTAATGTGCAGCGAAGCTGTCACATGAGAATAGAATGATAATTAACGATAAAATCTTTTTCAACATAGTTAACTCCATTTAACCTTGTTAAAAAAACGACAAAAAAAAACTCAGTTAAAACTGAGTTTTTTTATTGTAGAAGACTTAATCGCGATTGCCAGAAAAAGCGCTGAGAATTTGAATAAGACTGACAAAAAGATTGAAGATTGAAACGTAAAGGGAAATGGTTGCCATGATATAATCTGTTTCACCACCGCTAATCAATTCACTTGTAGTAAACAGGATATAAGCAGAGGAAATCAGGGCGAATGCACCGGAAATCAGAATATTGAAGATTGGCAACTTAATAAAAATACCAGCAATCGCTGCCAAAAAAACTACCATGGTGGCGATGAATAAAAAACCGCCTAAATAACTAAAGTTTTTTCTTGTGGTGAGCGCATAGCCAGACAAGCTAAGAAAAATTAATCCAGTTGCGCCCAATGAAGTCATGATGATCTGACCGCCATTGCTAAAAACTCGCAGTACCATATCGAGAATGGGGCCCAGGGTAAAACCCATGAATCCGGTAAAGGCGAAAACAGCAAAGAGCGCCCATTTGCTATGTCGAAGTTTTTGAGCTAAAAATGATAGTCCAAACATGCCGGCAAGGGTGATTAAAAAACCTGGTCTGGCATGGATGGCAACGGAGAAAGCAGCAGTCAATGCGCTAAACAGTAAGGTCATGCTTAATAATAGATAGGTTTTGCGCAAAACAACATTGGATGCAAAAATAGATTCTTTTGAATTAAGTATGGAATAATTTTGTAATGGCATATAAACTCCTCTGCCTGGTCTATAGATGATTATTGTAACAATTCTACCATGGATATCTTTGTTATGTTAACAGACAATGATAATCCTTTCTAATATTTGATCATCTTAGATATACTATTGCAAGAAACCCTTTATGAAAGGGTATATTCGGAGAGGTGGCTGAGCGGTCGAAAGCGGCGGTCTTGAAAACCGTTGAGGGGCGACCCCTCCCAGGGTTCGAATCCCTGCCTCTCCGCCAATTTCTTTACGTACCCTTTTTCGTGAATGGATAAGGGTATACATCAACGATTTGCAAAGTTCTCATGTGCTAAGCGTAATATTTAATCCTGTATATGCTGGATGGGTACGGCGCTTTAGGCATCACCATAGAACAGGATGTCTGTGAGTTTTATTCTGGAGAATGCATGATTAGATTAATTAGACTGTTAGTAGTTGATGATCATGATTTAGTGCGCACTGGCATTAAACGAATGCTCAATGACATTCAAGGCATTAAGGTTATTGGAGAGGCAAATAGCGGTGAAGAAGCAGTTAAAATAGCACGCGAAAACCGACTTGATGTGGTATTGATGGATGTCAAAATGCCAGGTATCGGAGGGCTGGAAGCCACAAGGAAGCTCCTGCGTATTGACCCTGATATAAAAATTTTGGTTATCACAGTCTGTGATGACGATTTATTTGCTTCAAAATTATTACAAGCGGGCGCCGCGGGTTATTTAACCAAGGATTGTAGTATGGATGAAATGATTAAGGCTATACGAGCAGTCCATTCTGGCCAAAGATATATCAGCCCAGCAATCGCTCAGCAATTAGCTTTCAAACATATTACTGATAAAGAAGAGTCACCTTTTAGCGCATTGTCTGAAAGAGAGCTGCAAGTCATGATCATGATTACCAATGGTCATAAACCACAAGAAATTTCTGAAAAACTTAATCTTAGTCCTAAAACAGTGAACAGTTATCGATATCGTATTTTTGAAAAGCTTGGTATCAAAAACGATGTGGAGTTGACTTTACTTGCGATTCGTTATGGTTTAGTTGATTCGCCAAGCGCGACTTCCGATAAATAGAGACGAACTTTCTACAAATGGCATTTGATTCTAAAACATTATTGAACAACGCACCGAATTTACCTGGTGTATACCAAATGTTTGATCATGCTGAAAATGTCTTGTATGTGGGTAAAGCGCGTAATTTAAAAAAAAGACTGGCTAGTTACTTTGCTCGAACAATTACAGACACAAAAACTAAAACGCTACTAGAGCAAGTTTCAAAAGTTGCATTGACCTTGACTCGAAGTGAAAACGAAGCGTTATTACTAGAAAGTAACTTAATTAAAGAATTTAAGCCCCGCTATAACGTTTTATTACGAGACGATAAATCTTACCCTTTTTCTTTATCTTTCAATTCAAGATGTCTTTCCTCGAATTGATTTTCACCGTGGCCCAAGAAAAGCGCCAGGTCGATATTTTGGCCCCTATCCCAGTGCCGTGCAGTTCGTGAAACCCTTACCATGTTGCAGAAAGTATTCAAAATTAGGCAATGTTCGGACAGTTTTTTTGCTAATCGAAGCCGCCCCTGCTTTGCAGTATCATATCAAACGTTGTACCGCTCCCTGTGTGGGTTATATTGATGCTAAGTCCTATTCGATACACGTCAATTACGCAATTTTATTTCTAGAAGGCAAGAATAAACTGGTAATCAATGAGCTTGTTGGCAAGATGGAGGCGGCGGCTGAAATTTTAGAATATGAAAATGCAGCGCGTTTTAGAGATCAAATAGTCAATTTGCGTCGAATACAAGAAAAACAGTATATGATGAATTCTGAAGGGAATATCGATGTCGTTGCCATTTCTAGTCAGATGGGAGAAGCTTGCATTCATGTGCTAACCATTCGCTCAGGAAGGCTAATTGGCACGAAATCTTATTTTCCCGCGACGGCGAAGTTAAATTCTGAGGAAGAAGTGTTGTCTGCTTTTTTACCCCAATATTATTTAAATCCTATCCGAGGAGAATCGATTCCCGATCGTGTCTTACTCAATATTTTATTGACTGATCGTCAGTGGATACAAGATGCTTTATCTGAAAAATTAACAAAAAAAATTCGTTTCAGCGATCAATATAAAGGTAAGAATAGGCAGTGGATAAAGATGGCATCTGCCAATGCTTTGCACAATTTGCAAGCGCATTTAGCTGGCAAGGCAAATATTTATCGCCGTCTTGAATCTTTGCAGCAAACATTTAATCTGGCCAATATTCCTTCGCGTTTGGAATGTTTTGATGTGAGTCATACCATGGGAGAGGCAACGGTTGCCTCTTGTGTAGTTTTTGGTCAGGAAGGGCCGATAAAAAAAGATTATCGTCATTATAACATTCAAAATATCACGCCAGGAGATGATTATAGCGCGATGTATCAAGCGCTATTTAAGCGTTACACGCGTATCAAGACAGGGGGAGCAGAACTGCCTGACATACTTTTTATTGATGGAGGAAAAGGGCAGCTTAGGCAAGCGGAAAAGGTTTTAGAAGAACTCCAAGTGAGCGGTGTGCTTTTAGTTGCGATTGCTAAAGGCGAAGGACGTAAACCAGGATTAGAAACCTTATTTATTGCAGGACAGGATAAGCCATTGCACCTGCAATCAGACTCAATGGCGTTACATGCCATCCAACAGGTCAGAGATGAAGCGCATCGTTTTGCGATCAATGCCCATCGTGCCAAGCGGAAAAAAATTAGAAATAAATCCATTTTAGAAGAGATACCTGGAATTGGAGCAAAACGTAAAAAACAATTGTTGAATCAATTTGGTGGCTTACAAGAATTAAAACGCGCAAGTGTGGAAGATATTGCTAAAGTTCAAGGAATTAGTCTTAGCTTAGCCCAAAAAATATTTGACAATTTGCATGCTTAAGTTGCTTGTTCGCGCGAAACTTTTTTTATAAAATATTATTTTCAGCACTTACTTGAAGAGCACCATTTAATGAATGTCCCAAACCTTCTTACCTTGTTGCGTTTGCTGCTTGTTCCCATTGTTGTAATTTTCTATTATTTGCCGCTACATTCTGCGCATTTACTGGCAAGTATCGTCTTTTTATTTGCTGCTCTCACAGATTGGCTGGATGGCTATCTTGCTCGAAACCTAAAGCAAATGACAAAATTTGGCGCTTTTCTCGATCCTGTTGCTGATAAGTTAATGGTTGCTATTGTCCTAGTGCTAGTAGTAGGCGAATTACAACTTCCTTTTTTAGCACTCCCTGCAGCAATTATTGTTGGAAGAGAAATTGTCGTTTCAGCGCTTCGAGAGTGGATGGCAGAATTAGGAAAACGAACTAGTCTTGCTGTTACATTGGTGGCAAAGTCAAAACCGCTTGCTCAATTAATTGCGTTAATGCTGTTATTGCTTTATAAACCAGGTTATTGTTTGGTATTAGAGAGCGTGGGCTGTAGTATTATTATACTCGCCGCCGCATTAACTTTATGGTCGATGATCATGTATTTAAAAATCGCTTGGCCAGACTTGACTTTATCTACTGAACAGGAATAATTCATGCATCGTTGCGGGAATAGCTCAGTTGGTAGAGCACAACCTTGCCAAGGTTGGGGTCGCGAGTTCGAGTCTCGTTTCCCGCTAAGATTGATGATGGATGATGGATGGTGGATGATGTGTTTTTTCATCTCCCATCATTGTCTTCTTTTTAATTTAAGGCTGGGTGGCAGAGTGGTCATGCAGCGGCCTGCAAAGCCGTGGACGCCGGTTCGATTCCGACCCCAGCCTTCATTTCAATTTAATTCCGTAACGACTCGTGCCTTTCTGTGGCTGAATAGTTACGCGTATAGTTTTGATAGCTTTTGGCCCGGGTGGCGAAATAGGTAGACGCAAGGGACTTAAAATCCCTCGGGACTTAACTCCCGTGCCGGTTCGAGTCCGGCCCCGGGCACCAATTTTTGAGTTATCAGACTTTCGAAACCGAATATTTTACATGAGTTTCGAGCAGTGGAGAAAACAATGCAACGAAATAATCATGTAAAAGAAAAGGGTTTCAAAAGAAGTTTACTGCCCCTTTATATTGGTTTGCGTTATATGCGAGCTAAACGACGCAATCAGTTTATTTCCTTTATTTCTTTAATTTCGATTTTTGGCATTGCACTGGGTGTGATGGTGTTAATTACCGTGTTATCTGTAATGAATGGCTTTGACCATGAAATCAGTGAAAAAATATTTAATATGGCCCAGCAAGTCACCGTCAGTAATTTGACAGGTCAGGTTGCAAATTGGCAAGCGCTAAGAACAGATATGACCAGCCAAAAAAATATCGTTGCCATCGCGCCCTTTGTCAATGGTCAAGCTATGCTGGCTAATGAAGGTATAGCAAGACCCATTATTATCACAGGTGTGCTTCCGAATGAAGAAACTAAAGTTTCGCAAATGCCAAGGAAAATGCTAAAGGGTAGTTTTAATGATTTAAAATCGGGACAATTCAACATTATTCTGGGCGAGTCAATGGCTGAGAACCTAGGGTTAGCAATTGGAGATAAGCTGACCGTTTTGACAACTGATGTGAATATCTCTCCAATGGGTGTGATACCTCAATATAAACGCTTTACATTGTCTGGCGTGTTTCATGTTGAAGGCGGATTCCATCTTGATGATAGCGTTGCCTTTATCGAAATGCATGATGCGCAAAAGTTGTTTAAATTACAAAAAAATGTATCGGGCCTGCGAGTCAAGGTGGATGACTTGTATGTGGCTCCCAAGGTAACCCAACAATTACAAGGTATGTTGCCTGATTATTCGATTGGCGACTGGACTCAAGATTATGGGACCTACTTTAAGGCTATCCAAATGGAAAAAATGATCATGTTTGTGATCCTTGTCTTGCTAATTGCCATTGCGGCCTTCAATTTAGTTTCAACACTTGTGATGGCAGTGACAGATAAGCGCTCAGAAATTGCCATTCTCCGAACATTGGGTGCCAGTCCGAGAACAATTATGGCCATATTTATGGTACAGGGTAGCTTGATTGGTTTTATTGGAACCTTGTTTGGCGTAGTAAGTGGCGTAGTGCTCGCTATTAACGCTCCTTATATTGTCCATGGAATTGAAAATATGCTACATACACAGTTTATTTCATCTTCTGTTTATTTTATTGATTATTTACCTTCTCGCTTGCAAATGCGGGATGTGATAAAAATCTCCTTAGTATCCTTGCTTTTGAGTTTAATTGCTACGCTCTATCCAGCTTGGCAAGCTGCTAGAACAGAACCTGCAGAAGCTTTGCGTTATGAATAATCACCCATCAGTTTTAGAGTGCCGGGCCATCTCGAAAAATTTTTGTGATGGCCTACTAAAAGTCAGTGTGCTAAAAAATATTAACTTGTCAATTTGTGCTGGAGAAATGCTTGCTATTTTGGGTGTTTCAGGTGCAGGAAAAAGTACTTTTCTTCACATCCTGGGTGGATTGGAAGCACCAACAAGTGGAGAAGTATTGGTATCAGGGATTAACCTCAATCAGCTTTCAACACGTAAAAAGGGTGTGACCCGAAACCAATATCTCGGTTTTATTTATCAATTTCATCATCTCCTTGCAGAATTTAATGCGCTGGAAAATGTTGCTATGCCACTCTTAATTAGAGGACTTTCCTTTAATGAAGCCAGGGAAAAAGCCGGTGTCATGTTAGATAAAGTTGGACTAAGTCAAAGAAAATTACATCGGCTGGGAGAGCTATCTGGTGGAGAAAGACAGCGTGTGGCAATTGGGCGGGCATTAGTGACAAATCCAGTCTGTGTTTTGGCTGATGAGCCAACCGGAAATCTCGATAAAAAAACTGCAATGCAAATCTTCGAATTAATGGTGCAATTAAATGAAACATTGCAAACCAGCTTTGTGGTGGTAACTCATGACTTGTCTTTCGCAGAAAGAATGGGTGGGCGCTGTCTAACGCTAGAAAATGGATCGCTAGCGTAACTGATAATTTGTAACTGTTCAGCACAAATGCTTGAAGTCGCTAAACGTTCAGATTTTCGCTAGATTCGGACAAAAAATTTAATTAAAAAGCGGAGCATACAAAAGTCTGTGAGCAGTTTTAATTAAATTTTTTGTTCGAAGATGGCAAAATATGGACGTTTCAACCTGGGCTGAATAGTTACGATAATTTCCTGTATTGCTGCATTTGAATATAAATGGCTTAATCGTTTTATCTTTTCAATTCTAAATTGATTGTTCTAATGCCGATTGTTGTCATTCTGTTTTTTTTAGGAACACTTGCAAGCGCGCTTCTTAAAAAGATGCCCAGTACGATTTATTTCATCGTAGTAGTTCTCATTGGCTTAATACTTTTAATTCAAAAAAAAAACAAGAAGCTAAAATATTTGGCCATCCCTTTATTCGGCTTTATTTATGCGCTAGTTCATGCAAAGTTAATTCTTAACGGATCTTTGCCAAAAGCGATGGAAGACAGGCCCATTTTGATTGAAGGATATATTATTTCTATACCAACAACGCAAAGGCAACTGACTACATTTAAATTTCGAATGACAACACTATCTGGAAAAAAAGTGAGTACTTCTTTGCAAGCGAGTTATTATCGATGTCCTCATCCATTAAAAGTGGGACAAGCCTGGCGCTTTGAAGCAAAATTAAGAGGTATTCATAGCTTGCGAAATCCAGGTTGTGTTGACCAGGAAAAGCAATATTTTTATCAGGGTATACTTGCTAAAGCGAATATTCTCACCTCTAAACAAAATCATCAGTTAAATTTGGTCAATGGGCATGTACCACTTGAACGAGTGAGACAGTTTATATTTGAACGTTTAGAAAGAACTTTCAAACAACATGAGTTATATGGAATTTTACTCGCACTGACACTGGGTATCACTCATCAAATTTCCGCTCAACAATGGCAAGTATTTCGCGCAACAGGTACCAATCATCTTGTCGCGATTTCAGGTTTGCATATTGGTTTAGCCGCCTCTTGTTTTGCAAAATTAGCAGCATGGATTTGGGGAAGAATTCCCTTTGGCCCACTGGTGATACCCATTCCTTACATCAGTGCTTTTGCCGGTATTATAAGCGCAACAATCTATAGCTTGTTGGCTGGTTTTTCAGCTTCTACCCAAAGAGCATTGCTTATGATCAGTTTCTTGGTGTTAGCAACAAGCAGTAAACGCAGAAGCACTTCAACATCCGCAGTTTGTTTTTCATTGGGTGTAATTTTACTTTTTGAGCCCTTGGCATATTTAAGCATGAGTTTCTGGCTATCATTTATCGCTGTTGGGTTATTAATTTATGGCCTCAATAATCGAATTGCGCATTCAGGTCTTTGGATAAAATGGGGTAAGCCACAATGGGTGGTGAGCTTAGGTATGATGCCAACCTTATACCTGGTGTTTGCCAACATGACATTGCTATCGATCCCAGCCAATATTATTGCTATCCCTTGGTTTAGTTTTTTAGTAATACCTTGCTTCTTGGTCGGTGTCATTATTTTCCTTCTCTTCGAAAAACTAGGAAAATGGCTAATTGAAATCGGTTTTTACTTGCTTTCATTGATGTGGGTTGTTTTGCAAAAAATATCGACTTATCATCAATTAATTTTCCAGGGCACTTTTGAAAAAAGTATGACTGCGGTCTTTACCCACTTAGCGACCTATCTAACTTTATTACCTACCGGATTATTTTCTAGAGTCCTAACGCTTGCCTGGTGGTTACCTAGCCTTTGGCCCTCTCAAACCTTATTGGTTGACAAACAAGTTCAACTTGTTGTGTTTGATGTCGGTCAGGGTTTAGCAACATTAATTAGAACCAAAAATCACGTTTTAATTTTTGATACAGGGGCGAAAATGTCTGATGACTACGATATGGGTAAGGCAGTTATTTTGCCTTACCTTGAGCGTATGAGAATTAAAAAAATTGATATTTTAACAGTAAGCCATGGTGATAATGACCATATTGGTGGAGCGGAATCACTGCTGGAAAAAGTGCCAATCACCAAAATATATACTAGTGTTCCTGCACGTTTTAAAAATAGGGCAGCGATGTTTTGTAAAGAAAATACAACTTGGAATTGGGATGGCGTCAATTTTATTTTCATATCACCGCCCGCTAATTTGCGGCTGAGTGGAAATAATGCATCTTGCGTGCTGAAAATTGCAAATGGTAAACAAGGCATTTTATTGACAGGGGATATTGAGCAAGAAGCAGAAAATATTCTCGTTGAACGCCATGCTTCTATACTCCCCGCCACAATTTTAGTGGTACCGCATCACGGTAGTAAAACTTCATCAAGCCCGCGGTTTTTAGCCAGTGTTATGCCTGAGTATGCGATTTTTTCAGCGGGCTATTTAAATCGGTATCATCATCCACGTCCAGAAATTATCAATCGCTATAGTCGGTGGCATAGTAAAATTTTTAATACCATTACAGGTGGTGCGATTACCATGACTTTATCACCAAATTCAGATAAGGTTAGCGTGGATGAATATCGAAAAAGCCATCAGAGAATTTGGCATGACAAAAAAAGAGAATAATATGAAAGGTTCAAGCAGTTCATTAGCAATATACCGTCGTTTAATTCATTCGTTAAAGCCCTATAAATTTATTTTTTCCCTTGGATTAATTGCAACAATTCTAGAATCAATTACTGATGCAGGCTTTATTTCCTTGATTCGACCTATTATTGATAAAGGATTTATTGCTAGAGATTTACGTTTTATCCACTATTTGCCATTTATTATTGTGGGAATTTTTTTATTAAAAGGGATATTAACCTTCATTTCTAACTATTACGTGAATAAGGTTGGAAGAAGAGTAATAACAGATTTTAGGCAAAAAATTTTTAATCATTTTTTAAAATTACCCGCAACATTTTATGATCTGCAAACCTCAGGGCAACTGTTATCCCTTATGATTTATAATGTAGAGCAAGTTGCAGAGGCAACAACTTCTGCCTTGCTAACTGCTGTGCAAGAAAGTTTTCTCGTTATTGGGTTCTTGGTTGTGATGTTTTCAAATAGCTGGCAGCTCAGTACATTATTTTTAGTTGTGACACCCTTGATTGCGTGGATGGCGCGTTATACCAGCAAGCGACTGCAAACTTTGAGTACCAATGTACAAAAAGCCATGGGGCAGGTGACACATGTTACAGAAGAGGCAATAGAAGGTTATAAGGTGATTCGTACTTTTGGTGGAGAGGAATATGAACAAAATAAGTTTGTCAGCGCGACCGAATTAAATCAACAACGTGAAATGAAAATTATTGTAACTGATACATTGGGAGCTTCTACTGTTCAGTTGTTAGCTGCCATACCCATTTCGTTTATTCTATTTTTAGCTACCCTGCCTTCTTGGAAAATTTCTGCGGGAAGTTTTGTTGCCATATTGGGGGCAATGGTTTCATTATTGCGACCGATGCGTCGACTTAGCCGAATCAATAGCATTATCCAAAAAGGGATTGCAGGTGCTCGTAGTATTTTTAAACTACTTAATGAAGAAACAGAAAAAGATACTGGAAAAAAACAACTTATAAGAGCAAAGGGAAAAATAATTTTTCATCAAGTCTATTTCAACTATCAGACGACTTCACAATTAGTTTTGAAAAATATCAACTTTGAAATTCAACCAGGTCAAACCATTGCTTTAGTGGGTAAGTCAGGAAGTGGTAAGTCAACGCTTGCCAATTTATTGCCTCGTTTTTATGACATTCAATCAGGATCAATCTTGATTGACGGCCTGGATATTCGAGATTATCGATTACAGGATTTGCGTAATCAATTTGCCTTTGTTTCTCAACAAGTTTGTCTTTTCAATGATACGATTAAAAATAATATCGCTTACGGGATGGAAGAAAAAATATCAAATGTAAGAATTAAAGAAGCGGCAGAAGCAGCATGCGCACTGGAATTTATCGAACAGCTGCCAAATGGCTTTGAGACTTTAATTGGTGAAAATGGGGTATTGCTATCTGGTGGACAAAGACAGCGTATTGCAATTGCAAGGGCGTTACTGAAAAATGCACCTATATTGATTTTAGACGAAGCGACCTCTGCATTAGATAATGAATCAGAACGGCTCATACAACTTGCTTTGGAACAGTTGATGCAAGGTAAGACAACCTTGGTGATTGCACATCGTTTATCGACCATTAAAAAAGCAGATAAAATTTTAGTACTTGATGGGGGTGTGATAAAAGAATCTGGCACGCACGCAGACTTACTTCAAAACTATGGGTATTATTCAAAGTTACAAAGTTTGTCAGAGGAGCCAGCATGAAATCAATCGTCCATGCCTGGTATGCAAAGCATCCTGCATTGAGATTGCTCTTGCCTTTTTCTTACTTCTATCAATTTATGTTTCGCTTACATCAATTCCTTTATTTTTCTGGGATAAAAAAAATTTATCATGCGCCTATTCCTGTGATTATTGTTGGCAATATCACAGTGGGTGGCACAGGTAAAACACCTTTAGTGATTGCTTTAGCTGAATACTTAACAAAAATAGGGTATAGACCAGGAGTGATTAGTCGTGGTTATAAAGGTAGTTATAAAAAAACAATGCGCGTTTTTCCAACCAGCGATGTTGACTTAGTTGGAGATGAGCCCCTATTAATTGCGAATAAGACTATTCATCCGATTGTGATAGCACGTAAACGTCAAATGGCGATTAAAAAGCTATTGGAAGAAACCGATTGTGACCTTATTTTAAGTGATGATGGTTTGCAGCATCATGCACTCAAAAAAGATATAGAAATTTTAGTGATTGATGGTGAAAGGGGATTGGGAAATAAATTTTGTTTGCCAGCAGGTCCCTTACGTGAACCAATGAGCAAATTGTCTACAGTAGACTTTGTGATCGAAACAAATAGCAATAGCAAACAGCCGAGCAATTATTATCCAGCTTTTCTGATGCCTGGAATGATTTACAACTTGATTAACACAGATGAACATTTAAATTTGTCATTCATTGCTTCTAAACGGATTCATGCTGTAGCAGGAATTGGTCATCCCGAACGATTCTTCACTATGCTAAATGAGATGGGTTTGAAATTTACAGGACATGCTTTTTCTGACCATCATCACTTTACTGCAAGGGATTTATCATTTTGTGAATCTGATGATGTGCTTATTATGACAGAGAAAGATGCTGTCAAATGTAAATTTATAGCAAAAAAAAACTATTGGGTTTTACCCATTCATATTGAACTTTCCGAACCCTTTAAATGCGATTTTAAAAAGAAGTTACTGAAGTTACAAGCCATACCCTTGGCGAGGGAATAAATCGTTATCCTAACTTGTGCTACTATATTGTAATAGTTTATTTATTGCGGAGAGCACAATTATGCCTAAGATGCCGGATTTTTCAAAGTTTGATTTGCAGGGTATTGTCAATAGTATTAAAACTATTATTAATCCCGAGGGAGGGGCGCCCAATGTCACTGAAGGAGACCCAATCGGTGCTAAAATTGTTCAAATTAGCACATTGCTCCAGACCACAGCTAATGCACAAGCGCAAGCGGGAAAAGATTTAACCAAGATCAATACGCTGTTGAATGATTTATATCAAGACCTTGAAGCGTTTCGTAAACTTGAAGTTGAACTACGCCAAAAGCAGCAAGCACAAAGTTCTGCGGCTCCTCCTTTTAGCAATGTAGTAGAAACTCCTGCCGAGACTAAAACTTCCGATCAGTCCGATCAGTCCGATCAGGAGGAGCACCTCTCTCCTGTGGACAAGCCTCAATCAAAAGAAAACGAATAATATGGAAGATTTTTTTTATCTTGATGAAATGCTGCAAGATGAAGAAATAATGATTCGGGATACTGCAAGAAAATATGTGGGCAATCTCCCTAAAAAGTTATTTGAAGAAGCAAATGAGAATGCTTATTTTCCAAAAGAAGTGATTTCAGATATTGCTGCGCTAGGTTTTTTAGGAATGACATTGCCCGCATCTTATGGAGGAAGTGAATCTAATTCAGTTAGCTATGGATTAGTTTGTCAAGAATTAGAAAAAGCAGATTCTGCACTCAGAAGTTTTGTTTCAGTTCAAAATTCATTATGCATGTACCCAATTTTTCGATATGGCACAGATGAACAAAGAAGCCAATACTTGCAGAGAATGGCACTGGGTGACATTATCGGATGCTTTGGTCTGACTGAGTCAGATGCGGGTTCAGATCCTAGCCAGATGAAAACAGTTGCACAAAAAATTAAGGGAGGTTGGCGGTTAAATGGTTCAAAAACGTGGATCACCAACGCGCCATTTGCAGATATTGCCATTGTTTGGGCGACAACCACAGAAGGAATAAGAGGCTTTTTGGTGGAAAAAAACTTTCCAGGCTTTCATGTAAAGGAAATTCATCATAAATTCTCATTAAGGGCTTCGGCTACTGGCGAGTTGATATTCGACGATTGCTTTGTGCCAGATGAAAATTTTTTGCCAGGCACAAAAAAAGGCTTGGGTGCGGCATTGAGCTGCTTAAACCAAGCACGATATGGGATTGCATGGGGTGCTATCGGTGCAGCAATGTCTTGCTATGAGACTGCCCTAGATTACACGTTAACTCGTCGACAATTTGATAAATTAATAGCCAATTATCAACTGGTACAAAAAGATCTGGGTGATATGTTTATTGAAATTATTAAAGCACAATGCCTGAATTTGCGTCTTGGCCGTTTGAAAGATCAGAATAAAGCCTCTCCTGTCATGATTTCCATGGCAAAAATGAATAGCTGCCGAGAAGCGTTAAATATTGCAAGAATGGCTCGTAATTTACTTGGAGCAAGTGGAATTAGTTTAGAATATCCCATTATACGTCATATGGTTAATCTAGAATCCGTCTACACTTATGAAGGTACAGATAATATTCATCATTTGATCTTGGGTAAATATCTTACAGGAATAGATGCTTTTTCATCATAATTTTCAATCAATTAAAAAAATTAGCAATCAGTCGCAATAATAGATGAATTTTATATTCAAAAGATATAAAATTAATGAATATAATAGTTAGAGGTGGATGTTGCATAACAAATTTCTATTGGAAGCGCTTGCTTGTGCGAAAACTCGCAAAGGATTTTGTGCTCCCAATCCGGCTGTTGGCGCAATTTTGGTGAAGGACAATCAAGTAATAGCAAGGGGGACGCATTTTGCTGCTGGTCATCCACATGCCGAAGTGGTTGCATGTGAATCCCTCTCGACTAAAGAAGTAGAAAATTCAACGCTTTATGTTACTTTAGAACCCTGCTTCCACTGGGGTAGAACCCCACCTTGTTGTGAATTCATTGTTAATAAGGGCATAAAAAAAGTTGTATTTAGTCAGTTGGATCCCAACCCTAAGGTAGCAGGGCAGGGTTATCAATTTCTAAAGGATCAGGGTGTGGATTGTTTGCAAATTGATCTACCCGAAATACAAACCTTTTATGAAAGTTATTGTTACTGGATTCAAACCAAGAGACCACTTGTTACCTATAAGCTTGCGCTTTCATTAGATGCAAAAATAGCGGATCCTCAAGGTGGGCCCGTTGCCATTACAGGAAAGAATGCGAACCGTTATACTCACCGGCAGCGTTTGCAAGCAGATGCAGTGATGACTACAGCTGTGACCATCAATCGGGATAATCCTTCATTAAATGTGAGACTGGGTCGTCGACATATCGCTAAACCCCTTTACATTTTGGATACGAATCTGACTTTGTCACCTCATGCTAAAATATTTAAAACCGCAGCCAGCCTAACCCTTTTTCACTCAGAAGTTAATTACGAGAAAATAGCAAATTACAAAAAAATGGGGGCAAACTTATATCAAATTACCCGAACAGAGGAAGGGATGAGCCTGTTTGAAATTATGCAACATATTGGCAAAGATGGGGTGCATGACCTTTGGATAGAAGCGGGCAGTAAACTTTTTTCTTCGTTAATCCATGCGCAAATGGTTAATAAAGCCTTGCTCTACATTGCACCTATATTACTTGGCCCAACTGCATACCCTGCCTTTACTCAATCCATGGATTTATTCAACAATAGCAAGTCAATTCGCTGGTTTAAGTTAGGGAAAGATGTAGCAACTGAGATAAAGTGGCATTATTAAATATATTGAGGTTAACACTATGTTTACAGGCATCATTGATCATCACGGTCAAATTAAAGCAATTGACAAAAGTGAAAATAAAATTCGCCTAACAATTAGTTCAAAATTTACAGATTTAACGTTAGGAGAAAGTATTGCTATTGATGGCGTTTGCCTGACAATTGTCGATATTGATTATCCTTGTTTTTCTGTGGAGTTATCACCAGAAACACTAAAGCTAACTATCGCTTGTTCCTATGTGGAAGGAATAGCAGTTAATTTAGAACGGTCTTTACGATTAAACGATCGATTAGGTGGTCATTTCGTCACAGGACACGTTGACGGAATGTGTCGTGTTAAAGCCATTATTCAGGAGTCTGAATTTTTAGCAATGACCTTTGAGTATCTTCAAGAAACCTTTACATCCTTTTTAGTTAGAAAAGGGAGCATAGCGATTAATGGCGTGAGTTTAACGCTAAATGAAATTTTAACAGGGTATTTTACTGTCATGCTTATTCCTCATACCCTGAAAATGACTAATCTTGGAAAATTAAAAGAAAACAGTATTGTCAATATAGAGTATGATTACTTGGCAAAACTGGTCAACCAATCAATTTTAAGTGGTATGCGTGAATGAATAACAACTCACATTTAGCTTCAATTGAAGAAGCATTAGAAGACCTTCGAGAAGGTCGAATGGTCATCTTAGTGGATGATGAATCTCGTGAAAATGAGGGTGATATTATTGTTTCTGCACAAAAGGTGACGCCAGAAATTGTGAACTTTATGATAAAGTATGCAAGAGGCTTGGTCTGCTTGGCATTAACAGAGGCAGATACTGAGCGTTTGGCTCTCCCTATGGTGGCAAAAAGAAATGTCAATGCCACCCATGCCCCTTTTACAATTAGCATTGAAGCAGCATCAGGGATTACCACAGGGGTGAGTGCAAAAGAACGAGCTCATACCATCAAGGTGGCGATTAATGAAAATTCCACCAGCGCAGATGTGATGACTCCGGGACATGTATTTCCCTTACGTGCGCGTGAGGGAGGGGTATTAGTGAGAGCGGGACATACTGAAGGCAGCACGGATTTAATGCGCCTTGCTGGTCTAAAACCACAAGCAGTGATTTGCGAAGTGTTAAATGATGATGGTTCAATGGCAAGAATCTCTGACCTTATCCCATTTTCAAAACAGCATAATATTAAAATTATATCAATTGAAGATTTAACCGCTTACAGAATAAAAAATGAAAGTATTGTCAATGAAATTGCCGTCGCAAATTTACCAACAAGAGAAAATGGCAATTTTAAAATTCATACTTTTGAAAGTCATATCGATAAAGCGCACCATCTTGCCTTAGTTAAGGGACCCATCGATCCTAAGCAACCACCCTTGGTTCGAATTCATTCTGAATGCTTAACCGGAGACACATTTGGATCATTTCGGTGTGATTGTGGTTTGCAACTCAAATCCGCATTAACAAAGTTAGAAAAGGAAGGAGGCATCATACTCTATTTACGCCAAGAGGGTCGCGGTATTGGTTTAGGAAATAAAATTCGTGCTTATGCTCTGCAAGACGCTGGAATGGATACGGTTGAGGCCAACCATCAGCTAGGTTTTTCCGCAGACGAGAGGGATTATGGCATTGGTGCACAAATACTCAAACTTCTTGGCGTGACAAAAGTCCGGCTGCTGACTAACAATCCCGCTAAGCTTTCGGGGCTTATTCGTTATGGCATTGAAATTGTCTCTCGTGAACCGCTTGAAATTTTACCTAATCCCCATAATATTGCTTACTTACGAACTAAACGCGATAAGTTGGGGCATATCATTACCTTTGAAAATGAAGAAAAGGAAAATTAATGAAACTAATTAATGCTAAAGATCTTGGTCGGCCGTTCCCAGTTGCTATTGTTATCAGTCGCTTTAATGAGCAAGTAACCCAAAAACTTTGTGAGGGCGCGGTTCAGCGATTAAATGAATTAGAAATTCCAAATGAATTAATCACATTGGTTTGGGTGCCAGGTGCGGTGGAAATTCCCATCATTGCAAAACAGTTAGCACAATCAAAACAATATTCTGCAATCATCGCGTTAGGGGCAGTAATTAGGGGGGAGACAGGCCATTATGATTGGGTCTCTAAACAAGTCAGTGATGGCTGCCAACAAGTCGCTCTGACTGGTGATCTTCCTGTCATTTTTGGAGTACTCACCACAGAAAATTTAGCACAAGCATTAGATCGAGCCGGAGGCAAACATTCTCATGCCGGCAGGGATGCAGCTGATTGTGCCTTTGAGATGGTGTCGATTATTAACCAGCTGAAAACCTAGCGTAATGATAACTATTCAACCCTGTGCTAAACAGTTATCTATTTTTTTGGTTCTAGGGTGCCATCCAGATTCAATTCATCGCAAAATAATAAAAATTGTTCACGGATATCTGCAATATTATTGTCAGCGGATAAGTCAACATCTAGGTTCATCTTTAATATAAGCGTTTGTCGATAAGAACGGCTGGTAATTTCGAGTTTTTGTATGGGAAGCTCGATGGTATTCAAAAAATCAGCAACTTCGAAAACGATACCAGGTTGGTTAATCGCCATTAATTCAATTTGATAAGGGAGAAAGGGCTGATCCGCTTTTTCCTGAGGGGTGCGCTTAAAAAGTAGCTCAACTTCAAGCTTTTTAGCTAAGGCGGGAAGTGTGGCTTCAATTTTTGCGATATGGTTCCAATTGCCCGATATTTGCATTAGCAGCGAATGATCTAGGCCTAAAGTGAAAAGCTGCCCATAGTTTATATAGCATTCATATTTGCTTGCAATTTTACTCAATTCTAGAAAAACAGAATGGGTGTGGCGACATATGGTCGTAATTAGTAAATTTTCCATATTGCAGGTTTCTCTTGTTTTTGTTGGCCTCCCTCATTACTATACCCATTTCACTCCAAGATGCGAACTTTTCTTTCCTCATTGAGCAGGCATCTTTAATCGTTCTTCTTTTTATTTGGAGAAGTTTATGTTTCACGGAAGTATGGTTGCCATTATCACACCCATGCACGAGGATACTTCAGTTGATTTCAATCGCTTCAAAGATTTAATTGAGTGGCAGATTGAAAATGGAACAAAAGCGCTGGTTATTTTGGGGACAACCGGAGAAGCCGCTACGCTTACTACCGAGGAGCGAGAAGCGGTATTGAAATTTGCTGTTAAGCAAGTAGATAATCGAATTCCGGTGATTGCAGGAACGGGTACGAATTCCACGATTGAAACGGTCATGCTGACCAAGAAAGCGATGGAAGCGGGAGTAGATGCATGCCTTTTAGTGACCCCTTATTATAATAAGCCGACCCAGGAAGGCTTACTTCAGCATTTTTCTATGGTTGCAGGCAAGGTCGCCATTCCCATTATACTCTATAATGTGCCTTCTCGAACGGGTTGTGATTTACTACCTGAAACCATTGGAAAATTAGCAAAAATTCCGAATATTATTGGTTTAAAAGAAGCGACAGGAGAGGTTGCGCGCGTTCCTGAAATTCTGGCAATGACACATTCAAAATTAGATTTGTATAGTGGCGATGATGCGACAGCCTTGGATTTTCTTTTGGCGGGAGGCAAGGGCGTCATCTCTGTCACAGCGAATGTTGCACCAGCTTTAATGAATGATATGTGTGAGGCGGTGTTTCATAAAGAAATAAGTCATGCAAAAGCGCTGCAAAATAAATTAATGCCACTACATCAGCATTTATTTGTCGAATCTAATCCCATCCCTGTTAAATGGGTATTACAAGAGATGGGTAAGATTGAAGGGGGGATTCGCCTACCTTTAACAAGGTTAGGGGAACAATCTCAAGCGACCTTACGCGGAATTTTACAACAGATAGACACGTAAAATTAATAATAATGATCGAGGATTTTATGAAAATTATAAGATATAGCGGGATTGTGCTGGCTGTGCTAGGTTTAACAGCATGCAGTTCAATGGGTAATAAGTTTGGGTTTTTCAAAGATGAAACCAAATCTTATCGAAATGTTGTGCCGGTTGAGAAGACGGTGGCGATTCCTCAAAATTTAAGCGCTAAAAATATGGAAGATTATTATGAAATTCCTCAAGCTGCAGGGGAAGCAACCGATGCTGTGCCACCATTAACCCCTCCAGGTAATTACCTTCAAGGTGGCTCAAAGCCAATGGTTGAGTCTCAACAAGAGCGAATCAGAAATGCAGAAAATGCGAAGATACAAGGTCATACTTTTGCGCCAGCAAATGCGCCTAAGCCAGTTGGGATTAATTATAATCAAGCGTGGGTAAAAGTCGGTCATGTATTACAGGGGATAAATTACAAGGTAGTAGAAAAAGATCGTCCAATGGGTGCTTATTACGTTATCGATACTTCTGCTACCGGCGGGAAGGTTAAAAAAGATATGCCAATTTATCAAGTTAATTTGAAACCGTCGGGTAATGGTACGCTTGTTACAGTGACGCCCTCAAATTCTACACTCCAAGCTCGGTTAACCCAATCTTTAAATGATTGATTCTTAAGGGGTAATAATGAAAAAACTTGCTGAACTTTATTCTGGAAAAGCCAAAACGCTTTATAGCACCAACGAAAAAGATTTGTTACTTGTACATTTTCGTGACGATACTTCCGCCTTCGATGGTATCAAGGTCAAACAATTAGAAAGAAAGGGTAGGGTAAATAATTATTTTAATGCTTATATCATGTCTTATTTACAAGAACAGGGCATCCCCACCCATTTTATTGAAATCAGCTCAGAAGTGGAATCTGTGGTAAGGAAGCTAGATATGATTCCTGTTGAGTGTGTGATTCGAAATATTGCAGCAGGTAGCATTTGCAAGCGATTGGGAATTGAGGAAGGGACCCAGCTCAACCAACCGATTTTTGAATTTTTTTATAAAAATGATGCGATGCACGATCCCATGATCAATGATTCTTATATTCTGGCATTTGATTGGGCGAATGACGCAGAAATTGCTGCTATGAAAAAATTCACATATGAAGTCAATGCGCTACTTAAACCACTTTTTTTAAAAGCAGGCATGCTATTAGTAGATTATAAATTAGAATTTGGCCGATATAAGGGCGAGGTGATGCTCGGTGATGAGTTTACACCTGATGGCTGTCGCATTTGGGATGAAATTACTCGTGAAAAACTAGATAAGGACCGATTTCGACGTGATATGGGCGATGTGATCGAATCTTATGAAATCGCCTCGCAACGCCTAGGGATTCATATTCCTAATTCCTGATCAATAGGAGAGATACCAAAGCGGCCAAACGGCACCGACTCGAAATCGGCTGGGGCTTTATGCCCACGAGGGTTCGAATCCCTCTCTCTCCGCCACCCCCTCCTTGTATTTATTTAAACTCAATGCGGTAATCATGGAACAGCTAGAAGAATATTTTGCAATCGGGTCCCAAAAATCTGCTGCAGAACAATTAGAAGATATTTCCAATCGAATAAAGTTATTATCTAGTCCATTCCATGGAATGATGTGTTTTCCTTCGAGTACTCGGCATTTGAATCCCGATATGGCCCAATTGCTATTCAGCACAGCGTCAATTTAATCGTGAAAAATCATAGTGATGTGCTGAAGAGAATAAAAATTTCTTATATACGTTTAGGCTTTATTTCATATTTTGGTAAAGCGACCTGTATCCTGGATTTTACTTCTAAGCAAGGAGAAAGTGCTTACTATTTAATAAAAGAAAGGACTGCAGATGACATACTTTCATCACTGAAAAGCCTCGTCGACAGCCTTCCCAATAATTGCGTTGAAATTCGTCTGCCAAAGAAACGTCGAAAAAATACTAGCGCCTTAGATATAAGTTTTTGGTCTACTAGAGAAGGCACATGGTTTACTAAAGAAGTTCAGGATTCTTATAGATGCGAAATTGATCCTATTACCATTGAAGGGTTTGAAAAAGTGCTGATCACTCGTCAAAACAGTGAATTGATTGTTTTTGATGTAGGTGGTGGCAATGGAAGAGTGGCTAAAAAAATTATTGAGGTGGCAACAAACTCTTGCATGAAAATTAATTATATTTTAATTGAACCAAATGAGTTGCAGTCTTTAGAAGCTAAGACCCTGCTTGAAACGTTTGGTCAGCAGGCAACGGTGATCTGTACTACACTGGACGACTTTCAGAAACTCCCTGAATATCAAGAATATCTAGGAAAGGTGGATGTCGTTATTTCTTCAGGTGGCCCGTTAAATGTAGAAGTCGCCTCATACAAAAATGCCATAGATAATATTCAAATTATAAACAATCTCCTGAAGGATGATGGGCATTTGATCGCAACAGGAAGAACACATCTGGCTATTAAGCAAAAAGAAATGAAAAGATATGGCTTTAGTATATTGTCTACACATGTGAAAAGAATTAAACCTCATCTGGAATTTAATGCGCTTAGGGATTATCAGCAAGCTTATCTAATACAAAAGCGGTAATCGCATCTTCAAGTTAACAGAGGAGCGACACTCGTATCTATGGCGAATAGTTACTCGTTTCGTATTTTAATTTTTAACGCATGAATTTCAGATGGGATAGCGCTAGCTAAAATTTCATAAATCATTCGGTGGGCGATAATAAGGGAAACATTTTCGAACTGGGTGGCAGTAATTTCTAACGAGAAATGGCCTGCGCCACCTTTTGCGCCTTCATGACCTTCATGTTTATGACTCAGATCATGAATGACAAGGAAGGAAGGGTTAAACGCTGCAATTAAACGTTCTTTCATCCAATCGATACGTTGTTCGTTGGTCATATAAAGTGACGTTCCTTTAGCTGTGTTACAATTTTTTTTCATTAGATTGAGTTAAGGCATTTTTTGTCATATATAAACTTTGTCCTATGACAAACAAAAGCGTTAAGCCGAGTGTGCCGAATAATTTAAAATTAACCCAAGTGTTAGTAGTGTAATGGTAGACCACGTATAAGTTGAGTAATCCTAAAAACAGAAAAAAAACTGACCAGCTCATATTTAGACGCCGCCAAGTGGTAGTAGGTAGCTGGATACTGGCTTCCATCAATCGTTGTAAAACAGGCTTTTTCCCAAAATAAGAAGTAATAAGAAAGAGGATAGCTAAAAGCCAATATAAAATAGTGGGCTTCCACTTAATAAAAATTTCATTGTGCATGACAAGCGTTGCTCCTCCTAAAAGAAAGATGGAGAAGAAGGTGATCAAATGCATACTTTCATAGCGTTTATGTTTGATTCTGTGGGTGACTACTTGTATTAGTGAGCCTGCAATGGCCACTATTGTTGCGGCATAAATGCCGTATAATTTGTAAGTGATAAAAAATAAAAAAATGGGTAAAAAATCAAATAGTAGTTTCATGTTGCTCCAAGAGGTTATTCACCTTGCTAGTAAAGAATTACAATCAATTTTGAGCGTAACCACGTAAAGAGTCAATTAAAGTTGTCCATTAATCTCAGACAAGTTAGACTAGCCCTAAAGAATTACGGTTTGAATTAGCCCATGCAACAAGCAATTGCCATTATTAACGGCCAACCTTATCTAGAGATTCCTCAAGACTTATATATTCCGCCAGATGCATTACGTGTTTTTTTGGAAGCATTTGAGGGGCCGCTTGATTTATTACTTTATCTTATAAAAAAGCAAAATATTGATATTTTAGATATTCCCATTGCTGAGGTGACTAAACAGTATATTGCCTATGTCGATATGATGAAAAATATGAATTTGGAGCTTGCAGCTGAATATCTTGTTATGGCAGCCTTTCTTGCTGAAGTTAAATCGCGGTTGCTATTACCAAAACAAACGAGTGCCGGACCTGAAGAATCGGATCCTCGTGCTGAGTTAGTCAGGCGATTGCAGGAATATGAGCAATTTAAAAAAGCAGCAGTTGAATTGGATCATTTGCCCAGGGTTGAAAGAGAGATTTTTCTCATTCAACCCGTCTTTTGCCAGTTGCAACCCGTTAAGGTACTTCCTCAAGTCGAGCTGAAAGATTTATTAATCGCGCTGACTGATGTCATGCGTAATGCGAAACTCAAACAGCATCATCAAATTAAAATGGAGTCTTTATCGATACGAGAGCGAATGACGCACATTCTCGATAAAATTACATCAGATAAATTTAGAGTATTTTCAGATTTTTTTTCTCTGGAAGAAGGTCGAATTGGAGTGGTTGTCACCTTTATTGCCATCTTGGAATTAATTCGCCAGTCGCTCATTGAAATTGTACAATCTAAACCCTACGCACCTATTCATCTTCGTGCCGCTACAAGCCTTTAGGGGACAAGATTATGTTTTCAATCGATTACAAAAAAATTATAGAAGGAGCGATTCTAGCTTCAGAACAACCATTAAGTATTGAGCAGATAGGGAAAATTTTTGAAAATGAAGCGCTTGAGGTCACAGCAATCAAAGCATATATTGATTGCATTAGTGCCGAGTATCAAGGTCGAGCAATAGAATTAATTGAAGTAGCAAGTGGTTATCGCTTTCAAATTAGGCAAGAAATTTCTCCTTGGATTCAAAAAATTTGGTTAGAGCGGCCGACTAAATATTCTCGTGCTTTGCTAGAAACGCTTGCGTTAATCGTGTATAGGCAACCCATTACAAGAGCAGAAATTGAAGATATTAGAGGCGTTGCGGTAAGTACTAATATTATGAAAACCCTGCAGGAACGTGATTGGATAAAAATAATTGGTTATAAAGAAGTGCCTGGTAAGCCTGCGCTTTATGTTACCACCAAGCAGTTCTTGGATGATTTTAACTTGAAGGGGTTAGCCGAGCTACCCCCTCTTGCTGAGATGCAAAGCCTTGAAACAATTGAGTCACTGCTTGATTTTCAAGCAATTGAACGAGCTAATAACATAAAAATAGAAGCAATAAATGAGTGAAAGATTACAAAAAGTTTTGGCAAGGGCAGGATTGGGTTCTCGTCGGAAGATAGAGGAATGGATAATTCAGGGTCGTGTCATGATTAATGGGCAATTGGCCAAGCTTGGAGATAAAGTGGATAAACATACTGCGATTACTGTCGATGGTAGGTCAATTTCACCAGTCATGCTTTTGAAACCAAAATGTCGCGTACTGCTATACAATAAACCTTTGGGTGAAGTCACCTCGAAAAAAGATGATAAAAATCGTTCATTAGTATTTGATAATTTGCCCAAACTGACTGAAGGGAGGTGGGTAGCAATTGGTCGACTGGATGTGAATACCTCAGGGTTATTGCTTTTCACTAATGACGGAGAATTAGCGAGTCAATTAATGCATCCATCCAATGAAGTTGAGCGCGAATATGCCGTTCGTATTTATGGTGAAGTGGATAAGGAAATGCTGGCTAAAATGAAAAAAGGCGTCATGTTAGAAGATGGAATGGCCAAATTCGAATCTATTGCCTATTCAGGGGGAGAAGGCTGTAATCACTGGTATCATGTGGTGGTGCGTGAAGGACGAAATCGATTAGTTCGACGTCTTTGGGAGTCACAACAGGTTAGAGTGAGTCGCTTGATTCGCATTCGATATGGGGCCATTGCTTTACCCAGGTCGCTTCGAGCTGGTAGTTGGGATACATTAGAACAAAGCGGCATTGACGCGCTGCGTAAGCCTCTTCGAAAAGCGCGTGACCGTTAGTTTTCCATAACAGGGTTTTTTTTGGTAGGTACCGAGAGGGATTGCAATCGGTAGAGCAACGATAATGCTTCTTTAAGAGTAATTTCATCGGGTTTGATTTGTTGCAATAGGTCTAATAATTCCTGATACTGGCAGTTTTTAAATAAGTTAAGTTGTATCGGCTCTTCTTTGCTAAGTTGAGGACTTTCAAGTTCAAGTAATTTTTTCTTTGCCATCTGAATAACTGTATGAGGTACGCCTGCTAATTGGGCTACTTGTATCCCATAGCTTTTATTAGCCGGGCCGTCATGAACTTTATGAAGAAAAATAATTTTATTGCCCGATTCTACCGCACTAAAATGAATATTTTGAACGCAAGGATAGTGCTTATTTAAAGCAGTTAATTCAAAATAGTGCGTAGCAAATAGGGTAAAAGCTCCTATTTTTTCTGCAATATAAGCAGCAGATGCCCATGCCAGTGCCAACCCATCAAAAGTACTGGTGCCACGACCAATTTCATCTAGTAAAATCAAACTTGCTGCCGTGGCATTATTTAAAATAATTGCTGCTTCTGTCATCTCTACCATAAAAGTGGATTTGCCGCTTGCTAAATCATCAGCAGCACCAATACGGGTAAAAATGCGATCGATTGGACCAATCGAGGCTTGTTTAGCAGGCACATAGCTGCCCACATAAGCAAGGAGGGCAATGAGTGCTGTTTGGCGCATATACGTAGATTTCCCACCCATATTTGGTCCAGTAATAATGAGCATTTTTTGTTTATCAGTTAGCATCAAATTATTTGCGATAAAAGGTTGTTGACTAACTTGTTCCACAACAAGATGTCTGCCATCTTCAATCTGAATTCCAGGTTTGTCTGTCAATATTGGACAGGTTAAATTTAAAGATTGCGCTCGTTCTGCGAGGTTGCATAACACATCTAAAAGCGAAACAGCTTCAGCCATAGATTGTAAGGGTGAAAGTTGAAGCATAATATCAGCTAACAGTTTTTCGTATAGAATTTTTTCTTGTGCTAGTGCCTTACTGCGACTATTCAAGACCTTTTCTTCAAATTCTTTGAGTTCTGGCGTAATGTATCGTTCAGCATTTTTAATGGTTTGACGCCGAATATAATCGACGGGGGGAACGAGAGTATGACTTTTAGCAATTTCAATATAAAAGCCATGAATTCGATTGTAACCAACCTTAAGTGAAGCAATCCCCGTGCGCAATTTTTCTTTTTGTTCCATCTCAAGTAGGAATCGACTGCAATCCTCACTAAGCGATCGCAGTTCATCGAGCTCAGGATCATAACCTGATGCAATCACTCCCCCATCACGCAGTATGACAGGTGGGCATTCTACTAATGCTTTTTGTAATAGAGCAGAAAGCATTGAGAAATCCGTTAATTGGTGAGTGACCTGTTGTAAAATTGACGATTGTTGTGACTGTTTTTGCTGTAATGAGCAATGTAATCGTATTAGCTCTGTTTTGAGCTCTGGAATAATTAGTAGGGTTTCACGAAGGTGAACTAAGTCTCGAGGTCTTGCAGATTTAAATGCGATGCGAGTTAAAATTCTCTCTATATCTCCTATGCCTGATAGTGCTTTTTGAAATATTTTATAATGGGAAGGTAAAAGGCAAGCGATCGCTCCTTGTCGTTCTTGCACAGACGTTTGATTTCTTAAGGGCTTAAGCAGCCACCTTGCTAGTAAGCGGCTTCCCATGGGGGTCTTGGTTTCATCCATGATCGCCAGTAAAGTATTGTCACGACCACCCGTTAAATTTTGTGTTAACTCCAAATTGCGTTGAGAAGCAGAATCAATGATCACGCTATCTTCTGAAGATCCTACAATCAATTTCCTTAAATGAGGGAGAAATTGTTTTTGAGTGTAACGAACGAACTGAAACAAGCAGCCTGCTGCACAAATTGCCAGGTAATGTCGTTGATTTACCCCAAAACCACTTAAATCCTTTGTTTCAAATTGCTCGTTTAAAAGTTGTGTGGCTGTACTGAAATCAAATTCCCACCTAGGTCTCGCCCTTATCCCTTGGTAAGTGAGCTGAGCTAACTCGCTTCCTTCTTGTAATAAAATTTCAGCTGGCTTAAGTCGATCAAGTTCATTGACTAGCGCTTCAAAAGAAGGCAGAACTAAAATATTAAAATGCCCACAAGATAAATCAAGACAAGCTAAGCCATATTCAGCTGTTTCATGATAGATTGCCAGCAAGTTATTATCTTTTTTGTGATCAAGTAATGCTTCGTCAATTACTGTGCCTGGCGTTAATATGCGGGTCACTTTTCTTTCAAGCGGGCCCTTTGTTAGGGCGGGATCGCCTACCTGCTCACAAATTACCACCGATTCGCCTTGTTTAATCAGTCGACTTAAATAGTTGTCTGCGGCATGAAAAGGAACACCCGCCATGGGAATGGGGTTGCCAGAAGCTTGACCTCTGGCAGTTAAGGTGATATCCAATAGTCTTGCTGCTTTTATTGCGTCATCAAAAAAAAGCTCATAAAAATCACCCAGCCGGTAAAAAACCAAGGTATCCGGAAAATCAGCCTTGATCTTTAAATATTGTTGCATCATGGGGGGGTAAGTCAGCTGTAGATTTTTCATTTTGCATACCATTCTATGTCATGAAATTTAATAAGAGCTATTCAGCTCATTTTTAAAAATCCAAGAGTATACTGATAAATATTGCTTAGTGCTTCTTTTTTAGAGGTACGGTATGCTACAAGCCATAATTTATGGAATAATAAGGGTAACCATTCAGCTCATTTTTTTAAATTAAATCCGAGGTTTTATATGCCAGATAATCAAGATAATAAAGAGAAGGCCTTAGCTGCAGCGCTCAGTCAGATTGAAAGAAATTTTGGGAAAGGGACTGTCATGAGATTAGGCGATAAGCCTATTGCTGAAGCAGAAGATGCCATCTCAACAGGGTCATTGGGTCTTGATATTGCTTTAGGCATAGGAGGATTGCCACGAGGTAGAATTATCGAAATTTATGGTCCTGAATCATCAGGGAAAACAACGCTCGCGTTACAAGTTATCGCTGAGTGTCAAAAACGTGGCGGCTCTGCGGCTTTTATTGATGCGGAACATGCTCTTGATCCAAGTTACGCGGAAAAATTAGGAAGCAACGTTGATGAATTATTAGTTTCCCAGCCAGACACAGGTGAGCAAGCCTTAGAAATCGTGGATGTATTTGTAAGGTCAGGTGCAGTGGATGTTATCGTCGTTGATTCAGTCGCTGCGTTAACCCCTAAGGCAGAAATAGAAGGAGAAATGGGAGACCTCCACGTTGGGCTACAAGCAAGATTAATGTCCCAAGCACTTCGCAAACTTGCTGGAAATATTAATCGTTCAAATACCATGGTTATTTTTATTAACCAAATTCGTATGAAAATTGGTGTAATGTTCGGAAGCCCTGAAACGACCACAGGCGGGAATGCCCTAAAGTTCTATGCTTCAGTTAGGCTTGATATTCGACGAATTGGAAATATTAAAAAAGGCGAAGAAATTTTGGGAAGTGAGACAAGAATTAAAGTGGTCAAAAACAAGATGGCGCCTCCCTTTAAACAAACAGAATTTGATATTTTATACGGGGAAGGTATATCGCGCGAAGGTGAGATTATTGAATTAGGCGTGCAAAATGGCTTTGTCGAAAAGTCCGGGGCTTGGTATAGCTTTAGGGGAAATCGAATTGGTCAAGGTAAGGATAATGTCAGAAACTTCTTGAAAGAAAATCCAACCATCACTGCTGAAATTGAGGGGCTAATTCGTAGCAAATTGATTTTCCAACAATCTGCCGCTTTAAACACTGCCGCAATGGTTGAAGAAGAAGCTTGATTAAAAAAAAATCAGACATTAAAGAGTCTGCTTTAAGGCTACTAGCTAGGCGAGAGCATGGGGAGAAAGAGCTAAAGAGAAAATTGTTGCAACGCGGTTACGAATTAGATGCGATTGAAGAGGTAATAGAGTGGCTGATCAAGCTCGACTTACAAAGTGATCTGCGTTTTGTTGAGTCTTATATTCGTAGGAGATCAGCTAAGCATTTCGGACCATTACATATTGCACATGAGCTTTCTATAACAGGCATTGATAAAAAAATGATTAGCGAAGCATTAACTTTTTATAAAAACGAGTGGCTCGAAATTATCAGACAAATGAGTGAAAAAAAATTCGGTGTGAGGCATTTCTTTTTGGAATCTGAAAAAAAACAGCGACAAATTCGTTTCTTCCAGTATCGTGGTTTTGATCAAAATCAGATATTAGTCGCATTGTCTACAGTTGAGAATCTATGAATAGTAATGAATTACGTAAAAAATTTATTGAATATTTTAAAAAGTTAAATCATGAAGTCGTCCCAAGCAGTACTTTAGTTCCTGCTGATGATCCAACATTACTTTTTACTAATGCCGGAATGGTGCAATTTAAAGACTATTTTCTGGGCAAGAAGCAACCGCCTTATCCCACTGCAGCGAGTGTTCAACGTTGTCTTCGTGCTGGGGGTAAGCATAATGATCTGGAGAACGTGGGTAATACTGCTAGGCATCATACCTTCTTTGAGATGTTAGGGAATTTTAGTTTCGGGCTGTATTTTAAACGAGAAGCAATTAACTATGCTTGGAAGTTTTTGACTGAAATATTAGGATTACCACCTGAGAAATTATGGGTGACAGTTTATAAAGACGACGATGAATCAGCTGCTATTTGGCTAGAGGAAATTAAAATCAGCCCAGCGCGTTTTTCTCGTTGTGATGAAGATAATTTTTGGTCGATGGGAGATACTGGACCTTGTGGCCCTTGCACTGAAATATTTTACGATCACGGCCCAGAAATTCCTGGGGGACCCCCAGGTTCTAATGAAGCAGATGGTGATCGCTATGTTGAAATTTGGAATTTAGTTTTTATGCAATTTAACCGGGCATCAGACGGTACGTTGACACCACTTCCCGCCCCAGCTGTAGATACCGGGATGGGATTAGAGCGTGTTTCAGCAGTTTTGCAAGGAGTGCATAGTAATTACGATATAGACATATTTCGGCATTTGATTAGTAAAATAGCTAAAATGGCAAATATAGATGATCTGGATAATACTTCACTTCGGGTGATTGCTGATCATATTCGTTCTTGCTCATTCTTAATAGCTGAAGGAGTGGTTCCCTCAAATGAAGGGAGGGGCTATGTGCTGCGACGAATCATACGAAGAGCAATACGTCATGGTAATAAACTAAATTTATATCAACCCTTTTTCTATCAATTAGTACCCAACCTTGTCGAAGTAATGGGCGACGCTTATCCAGAACTTAAGCAAAAACAAGATTTTATTCAGAAAATATTATTAAAAGAAGAGGAACAATTTTCAAGTACCCTTGAACAAGGATTAAAACTGCTGGAACAAGAAATTAAGAGCTTATCGACGAATATTATTCCAGGAGAGATTGTTTTTAAACTGTATGATACTTATGGATTTCCGCCTGATTTAACAGGAGATATCGCTCGCGAAAAAAATCTGATTATAGATTATCCAGCTTTTGAGCGAGAAATGTTAAAACAACGACAACAATCACAACAGGCTAGTCGTTTTGTAATGGATATACAACATGACTTAGCTATCGAGGGTGAAACAGAATTTACTGGTCATGATCGCCTAAGCGATCAAGGAACGGTAATCGCATTACTTTATCATCACCAGCCTGTTCAGTTTTTAAGCAAAGACCAAGAGGCAATCGTTATTTTAAATCGTACACCCTTTTATGCGGAGGCGGGTGGCCAGATAGGGGATTGTGGCGAGCTTTTCTTTGAAAATGGCAATTTTCAAGTCAAGGATACTAAGAAGAAAGGTTTAGTTTATTTGCATTATGGTTGTTTGCGTAGTGGAGAATTGAGGGTTGGAGATCATGTTAACGCTGAAGTTGATTCTTCTCGTAAAGCGATCATGTTAAACCATACGGCTACTCATCTGCTCCATTCTGCGTTGAGGCGCATTCTAGGCGACCATGTCGCTCAAAAAGGATCGCTTGTAGCAATTGATAAGCTTCGTTTCGACTTTTCTCATTTTGAACCACTTACTGCCGAGCAAATTTATCATATTGAATCATTAGTAAATAAACAAATTAGCGCGAATTTAACAGCAAAAACAGAATTAACTACTCCAGAGCAAGCCGTAAGCAAGGGTGCGCTTGCTTTATTTGGTGAAAAATATGGCACAGAAGTGCGCATGTTAAGCATCGGAGATTTTTCTATTGAATTATGTGGAGGGACGCATGTTAAACAGACGGGAGAAATTGGACTTTTTAAAATTATTCTAGAAACCGGAATTTCTGCTGGAGTTCGACGAATTGAAGCGGTTACCGGAAGGCAAGCTTACGAATGGATGCATCAACTCGACCAGTCAATTGGTAAAATTACAGAAATATTATCTGTTTCACGTGAAAAAATAGTTGAAAAATTACAGCAAACCCTTCAAAATAATAAAACCTTAGAAAAAGAAGTTGAGCACTTGAGGCATCAGATTGTTTTAAATCGCAGCAAGGATTTAATTTCAAGTGCAATTGAAATAGATGGGATTAAGGTTGTAGCGTTGCTGGTAAAGGAAGCAGATCCCAAACTTCTTCGAGAGACAACAGATATGCTTAAAGGAGAATTGGGTGATAGCGTTATCCTTTTAGCATCGATTATGCAAAATAAAATAATATTAAATGCAGGGGTGAGTAAAAAATTTAGTAGTAAGGTACATGCTGGAGAGTTAATTAACTATGTTGCCGCACAGATTGGAGGCAAAGGTGGAGGAAGACCTGATATGGCTCAAGGCGGAGGAGTTGAATTAAATAATCTTGACCAGGCTTTGACTTCTGTGATTCCTTGGATTAAAGCTAAGTTAATTGGAAAAGACTAGGTGACGTTAGAGGATTTTATCCTTCGTGTAACTGCTCGCTTGAGTAAGTAGGTAATATGGCATTGATCGTACAAAAATATGGTGGAACTTCTGTTGGCAGCTTAGAGCGTATTCAATATGTTGCTGAAAAAGTAATTAATGCCAAAGAGCAAGGGCATGAAGTGATTGTCGTTCTTTCTGCTATGACGGGTGAAACTGATAGATTAATCCAACTTGCTAAAGCAATTCATGAACAGCCCGACCCAAGAGAATATGATGTCCTTGTCTCTACTGGAGAACAAGTGACTATTGCTTTATTAAGCATTGCTCTAAGAGCGCGAGGGTTTGAAGCGCGATCTTATACTGGTTGGCAAGCAGGAATTGAAACGTGTAGCACTCACAAAAAAGCAAGAATTACTAAAATTAATGGAAAATGTATAAAAGAAGATTTAGAAGTTGGGAAGATACCCGTGGTTGCGGGTTTTCAGGGTATTGATACTTTTGGCAATATTACCACGCTTGGCAGAGGAGGATCAGATACAACAGCAGTTGCACTAGCTGCCGCCTTTAATGCACAAGAATGTCAGATTTATACTGATGTAGATGGAGTTTATACCACCGACCCACGGATTGTTCCTGAAGCCCGCCGATTGCCGCTTGTAACATTTGAGGAAATGTTGGAGTTAGCAAGTTTGGGTGCTAAGGTTTTGCAAATACGTGCTGTCGAATTCGCCGGCAAATATAATGTGCCGGTTCGTGTTCTTTCGACTTTTGACGAAGGGCCGGGCACTTTAATTACTTTTGAGGATACCAGTATGGAACAAGCACTTGTTTCTGGCATTGCATTTGATAGAAACCAAGCCAAGTTAACTATGTTAGGGGTACCTGATGGACCAGGTGTAGCCAGATTTATACTGGGGGCAGTAAGCGAAAAAAATATAGACGTTGACATGATAGTGCAAAATGTACCAGGTCAAGATCAAACGATTGATTTTAGTTTTACAGTTCAACGTGACGATTACCCCATTGCCTTAATTACGCTTGAAGAATTAGCCAATAAGCTAGGTGCAAAAGGGGTTAAGGGTGATGATAAAGTGGCTAAGCTCTCAATTGTTGGAGTGGGTATGCGTTCTCATGCCGGTGTTGCAACTACCATGTTTAGTGCTCTTGGCCAAGAAGGAATTAATATTCAGCTTATTTCGACGTCTGAAATTAAAATATCTGTTGTAGTGAATGAGTGTCATTTAGAGTCAGGAACGAGATGTTTGCACAATGCTTTTGGTTTGCATCTTGAACCTCAAGGTGTGACTCAGTCTCAAACAAAGAATGATTTTTCTTTAAGCTAGTTTACTGATAATCAATTATCTTCTGATTACTGTTTGGTGATGCATTTTGCAACAGGCGCCCGCTCAAAATAGTTAATTTTTTTTATAATATGATCAAAAAAGCGACATTTAAGTAAATTATTAAGAATCTCTTAAGTTTTTTTGTCTATACTACTGATGTGTAGTGTGTTTAGATTTCTAATTAGAAGTTGATTTTTTGCTGATTAGAAGAATATGGAATTGATAGGAGAATTGAAATGCTAATTTTAACACGACGTATCGGTGAATCAATAATCGTTGGCGATAATGTTACTATAACGGTATTAGGTATAAAAGGCAATCAAGTGCGTGTTGGTGTTAATGCACCAAAAGACGTTACCGTGCATAGAGAAGAAATCTATCGACGTATTTTGCAAGAACAAACTACTAATGACAGCAAACCTTTAGTAATTGATACCAGTTCTAGTGAAAAACATAAAGATGAAGAAGAAAAATCTGAATAATATCTAAACTATACCTCACTAGCATAGCAAAGCTCGGCACATCAGTTGCTTGGGTAAAGTTGGCTTGCTAAAATCGTCTTCTTTACACAATCAAAGCAGTTTTCCAATTTTTTAAATAAAAATAAAAGTAAGTGTTTATTACTCGCTTTTCCGATGTTAATATCTCTTGGCAATTGGAGAGATGGCCGAGCGGCTGAAGGCGCTCCCCTGCTAAGGGAGTATGGGACCAAAATTCCATCGAGGGTTCGAATCCCTCTCTCTCCGCCATCCTTGCAAAATAGAAAAATGCGCCCGTAGCTCAGTTGGATAGAGTACCTGGCTACGAACCAGGTGGTCGGGAGTTCGAATCTCTCCGGGCGCGCCATACAAGCTAAATTAGTTTCCAAAAACTAAATTACCCATCGTATCTCAAGCTTCCAGAAAGATTCCCGGAGAAATTCGAACGAAAAGAGTTCGGCAAAAATGCAGGAAAGCATTTTTGGACATTTTGCGAAGCAAAGTGCCCCGAAGGGGCGAGGGCCAGGAAGGCCCGAGTCAACCTCTCCGGGCCAACTCCTAAGGCACCTGCTCCCTAACGCACAGTGCTTCCAGAAAGATTCCCGGAGAAATTCGAACGAAAAGAGTTCGGCAAAAATGCAGGAAAGCATTTTTGGACATTTTGCGAAGCAAAGTGCCCCGAAGGGGCGAGGGCCAGGAAGGCCCGAGTCAACCTCTCCGGGCCAACTCCTAAGGCACCTGCTCCCTAACGCACAGTGCTTCCAGAAAGATTCCCGGAGAAATTCGAACGAAAAGAGTTCGGCAAAAATGCAGGAAAGCATTTTTGGACATTTTGCGAAGCAAAGTGCCCCGAAGGGGCGAGGGCCAGGAAGGCCCGAGTCAACCTCTCCGGGGCCAACTCCTAAGGCACCTGCTCCCTAACGCACGTATCCGCTAATTAATCAGCCCCTCAGCGCACTTGGCTAACCAGCAGTGCTCGATCAATATTATAAGGAAGGAGTTTTTCGTAATCTTCAATCGTGTTGCATCGAGGTATAACGTCAAGCACATATCGCAAATAATCATAAGGCTCAACTTGATGATACTTGCAAGTTTCAATGATGCTAAAAATTGTTGCTGCTGCATGAGCGCCAGCCACACTATCAGCAAAGAGCCAACCTTTTCTGCCGATTACAAAAGGTTTAATGCCTCGCTCAGAAAGATTATTACTAATATCGAGACGTCCATCATCAAGAAATCTTAATAATTTTGGCCATTGATTGAGTGTATAACCTATCGCTTCTCCTAATAAACTTTTTGGTGGAATAATAGATTGATGTTTGATGAGATAATCCTGTATTTCATTGATAATCACTTTCGATTTCGCTTGTCGAATAGCCTGTTTTTCTGCAGCAGATAAGATTTTTATTTCTTCTTCAATCACGCTGAGTTTTGCAATGAGTTTAACAATATGCCAAGCCACCCCTTCTTTATTTGGCATGAGCTTTGTAACTTCAATAAATTTTCGTCTCGCGTGATACCAACAGCCAACCAGTTTTATCGTTTTTCTTTTTCCCGCTAATGTGTCATACCCAATGAAGCCATCACAGTGTAAGTAGCCTGAAAAATCCGCAAAAAAAGCATCGGCGACTTCGTGTGAGCGTGAAGGATGATATTGGTAGTAATAAACAAATTGTGCTTTGGGTCCGCCTGAATAAAGCCACATGTATTTTTTACTTTTTATACTTTTATTCTGTTCTTTAATAACTTGCAATGTGGTTTCATCAACATAAGCAATATCATAAGTTAATATTCGATCATGCATTAGTTTTAAAATCGGCAGCAAAAGTTCAGCACACTTGATCACCCATAAACATAATGTGGCTCGAGGAATATCCACACCAATGCGTTTTAATATTTTTTCTTGGCGAAATAGCGGCAAGTGGTCTTGAAATTTTGAAACCAATACGTGACTTAATAATCCACTTGCTGCAATACTCCTTGGAATAGGTGCAGCAGGTTGTTTTGCTAGCTTAATGGTTTCTTGACATTTTTTGCAGACATATTTTTTTCTGATATGCTCGATGACATAAATTTTTGCTGGAATAATTTCGAGTTGCTCGCTTTTTTCATCTTTAATGTGAGTTAATGCACAACCGCATTGACAAATTTTTTCATCTTCAGATAAATCATAGATTCGAGGTATACGAAGTAATTCTGCAGGTAGTGCTCTTCTCCCTACCTGCTTACTTTTAGTATAAGAAGCAACCGTGATGACTTCTTCTTGTGATAAGATTTTCTCTTCTGATTTAGGCAATACCGCCTCATCAAAAAGAGAAATTTGATTAGGATTAATTTTCTCGGATTTATTGGCAAATTGGCGAAGTCGATAGGCAAGAATTTGCTCTTCTAAAAATTGAATTTGTTTTGCTTGTTCAAAAAGGAGGGTGTTTTTTTGTTGAATTATTTTAATTAATTCTTCTTTTGATATCGCTTGTAATTCATGAGATCTATCCATGGAGACATGATACTATAATTTTCCACTATGCCTCACTGTTTTATGCATATTGATAATAATTTATTTCAGGAAAATGGCGCATGAGTGAGAAATCTAAACCTGCCAATAAACCGTGAAGCTGAGTTTGTGAAATTTCTAGTTTATCAATTCCACTTAATTTTGGCAGAACAAAGCGTCCTTTTTCAAGGCGCTTGTAATGTAGAATAAAACCATTTGCATCCCACCAAATAATTTTTACTTTATCTCGTGATTTATTAAAAAAAATAAAGAGGCTCCCACATTGTGGATTATCCTTAAAATTTTCGACAATAAGGATACATAAACTATCAATGCTTTTTCTCGCATCTATAGGCTCCATGCTCACATAAATTTTTACTTCGTCTCGTAACTTAAGCATTTAACCACCCACATAATTTAAAAATTTTCACTAAACGATCTAACGATAATTCTGATGAAACATGGAGTTTAAATCCCTTCGGGTTTTCAATAATCACGGTATTAATGCTCGAAGAATTTTGAATCTCGATTGGATTCAAAGAGAGAGGAATAAACGCGGGTTTTATTTTTTTATCTCGAATTAACTTGCTACGGGCATGCGTAAAAGTATTTAAACTTATCCCTAACCGCTCACAATATTTTTTTTGACTTTCTTTGCTTAATTCCCAATCTGTAATTATTGATCGCCATTTTTCCATATTTAATGCCAGAGTTTTTTGAGAAGGCGAATTATGGGTTGCTGTCATGCGCTACTCCTTTAAAAAAACAGGAGTATGCAAGAACTTACGTTATAGCATAAGTGGGTGGTTAAATTAGCGGATACTAACGCACAGTGCTTCCAGAAAGATTCCCGGAGAAATTCGAACGAAAAGAGTTCGGCAAAAATGCAGGAAAGCATTTTTGGACATTTTGCGAAGCAAAGTGCCCCGAAGGGGCGAGGGCCAGGAAGGCCCGAGTCAACCTCTCCGGGCCAACTCCTAAGGCACCTGCTCCCTAACGCACAGTGCTTCCAAAAAGATTCCCGGAGAAATTCGAACGAAAAGAGTTCGGCAAAAATGCAGGAAAGCATTTTTGGACATTTTGCGAAGCAAAGTGCTCCGAAGGAGCGAGGGCCAGGAAGGCCCGAGTCAACCTCTCCGGGCCAACTCCTAAGTGATCTACCCCCGCTTTGATAGACACACTTATGCGGCATCCTTATATTGATTTTCGAATACTTCTGGAGCAATTGAACCAATATCAGAATGACGGCGCACCCGGTTGTAATACCCTTCTATATATTGAAAAATACTTTGTTTAGCTGTTTCTCTTGTTGTATATCGTTCAGCATAGATTAATTCTATTTTTATACTATGAAAAAAACTTTCTGCAATCGCATTGTCCCAACAGTTTCCCTTTCGGCTCATACTACAAGTAACGCCAAAAGATTTAAGTAGTTTTTGATAGTCGTTAGAACCATATTGGGATCCTCTATCAGAATGGAATAGAACACCTCGTGGAAACCCCCTACGCCATAAAGCCATGATAAATGCGTCGCACACAAGTTGACGTGACATAGTCGGTTGAATTGACCATCCAATCACCGCGTGAATATAAGTCAATCACAACAGCCAGATATAGCCATCCTTCATCCGTCTTGACGTAACTGATGTCTCCGCACCATTTTTGATTAGGTGCTCCTGCACAGAAATCACGATTTAGCAAATTAGGAGCAACAGGTAGATGGTGCTTAGAGTCGGTTGTCATTTTGAATTTTTTCTTTGCTTTAGCACGTAAATCTAAATGATTCATCCTCTTTGCAACACGATTTTTACCGCAGGTCTCCCCATCAGCGTGTAGTTCATCTGTCATTCGCTTGGCTCCGTATCGACCTTTGTGCGCCTTAAAAGTAGCAATGATTTTTATATCTAACAATTCATTTACTTGTTGACGCTTACCCGGCTTACGCTTCAGCCAGGCATAGTATCCGCTACGCTCTATTGAAAACATACTGAACATCCTTTTATACTAAAATTAGCCTCATTTACTTTGATGAACGTACTTTACTTCTGTGCTGAGCAAAGTACGTTGCTGCCTTTTTTAAGATTTCTTTCTCCTCTTTGGCGATCGCTAATTCTCTATGCAAACGACGGTTTTCCTCTATTAATGTGGGGATATCTTGGTTGGTATTAGCACCGTTAGTTAAGATATTTCCCCTTTTTTTCAGTGCATGTATCCAGCCATGGAGCGTACTAGCGGGGAAGCCCAATTCTCTTGCTGTTACTTCAATGGAGGGAGACTTTAGTGCTAAATTTACTGCTTCTTGCTTGAACTCTTTCGTATATTTTTTTGTCGATTTTGACATTTTTGACACCTTTTTTGTTGACCCGTAGTTTATCAAAATTACGTGTCTACTGAAGCGGGGGTAGATCATGCATACAAAAAACCCTGCAAAGGCAGGGTTATTTTAATTGAAGTGAATGGCTGTTTACTTCCTGTGGCTGAGCTATATTGCCAAAAACTTAGCAAGTGATCTACATCACACAACAAGTGTTTTTTTCTTCCATAGCCTTCTGACTCTCAACAGAGAAAAAGGAAATTAATTGTGGAGCCAATCGCCTATTCTTGTGCCCTAATCCCAGTTGACCATACTCATTATACCCAAAGCCATAGGCCGATCCATCTTTACACAGAATAAAACTATGACCATAACCAGCAGAGACTTGGCAAGCCCCTGACCTCGTTGACATAGCAATTAATTGCGGAGTAGATCGGTGAGCTCGGTGGCGTAATCCCAGTTGACCATACTCATTATACCCAAAGCCATAGGCCGATCCATCTTTACACAAAATTAAACTATGACCACAACCAGCAGAGACTTGGCAAGCTCCTGACCTCGTTGGCATAGAAATTAATTGCGGAGTAGATTGGTTAGTCTCGTGTCCTAATCCCAGTTGACCGAAGGCATTATACCCAAAGCCATAGACCGATCCATCATCACACAAAATTAAACTATGATCATAACTAGCAGAAATTTGGCAAGGCCTTACTCCCGTTGGCATAGGAATTAATTTTGGAGTAGATTGGTGATTCGGGTGGTCTAATCCCAGTTGGCCGGAGGCATTAGATCCAAAGCCATAGACCGATCCATCATCACACAAAATTAAACTATAACCAGCACCAGCAGAAATTTGGCAAGGCCTTGCTTCCCTTGGCATAGGAATTAATTGCGGGGTAGATTGGTCATCTGTGTGCCCTAATCCCAGTTGGCCGGATGCATTAGATCCAAAGCCATAGACCGATCCATCATCACACAAAATTAAACTATGACCAGCACCAGCAGAAATTTGGCAAGGCCTTGCTTCCATTGTCATAGGAATTAATTGCGGAGTAGATTGGTCATCCGTGTGCCCTAATCCCAGTTGGCCGGAGGCATTAGATCCAAAGCCATAGACCGATCCATCATCACACAAAATAAGACTATGAATAGAACCAGCTGAGACTTGGCAAGGTTTTGCTCCTGTTGGAAGAGAAATTAATGATGGGGTTGATCGATAAGCAGTGTGCCCTGCTAATCCTAGCTGGCCTTTGCCACTAACTCCGAAACCAAAAAGCTGACCATCTGGAAGTAGTACAAAAGAGAAGCAGTTCATCCCTGCTACTAGTTTAATTTCAGTCCACTTTTTAGCTATCTTTCTCCAAATTGTTTCATTTTGATTGAAAAATTGGCAACTGCTAGATAAGCTTTCTAATTCTCTCAATGGCAAGTACGAAGCAGTGTGTAGCAGGATTTCAGCCGGCAATGGCATATTGGCGATTGCGGCTTCTGGTGAGAGGTTCCATAGTATTTTTTTTTGAATAGATTGCAGCGACCTCATGCATTCTCAAGTTCTTTTCTGAAAATAGTGCAATGAGCGCAGTGATTTTCTCATTTAACTGCTTCAGCGCTTCCCTACTTTGATCATTTTCATAATCATGTAGCTTTTTATCAAAATCTTGTAATAAGGCAACAAGAGAGCCCAATTCTTTAGCACTCCCGTTTTGAGTGGTTATATTTCCTACTATCTCTCCGTAAACAGCACACCAACTTGAATAAAGACCTACTTCATTTTTTAATTCCATCGTTTTCTCACTATTAATTCAGGAAAAATATAAAAATTATTTTAATATTACTTTGATTGCATTAAAAAACTATTAATATTTTAAATAATTGTGTTACCGAATTGAATCAGATTAAAGGTAACCCTAGCCTCCCGAAAAAGAGGCTAAAAAGCATTCGTTGAATCATATTGTAGGTTACCCTACGATAGGTGCGTATCCTGACCAACAGCGGGGTTCTATTTTAATATGAACGATGATTCTGATTTATCGTGAACGATTTCAGATGCGGTTTGATGGTTCCTTTAGGGTGCTGATCGACAATTGGCTACTTTGGGGTGCTAATTAACAATATTGCAGTGTGCTTGTAACATCAACTTAGCGAACCAACATTAACCCGTTACATTCTTTGACTAGGAGAGCGCTGAGGAAATGTATTCATGTTAATATCATCTCGAATATCAATAACTGAAGGTTCTATATCTTGTACAGCATGTAATATTTGAGGGAGGATTTGAATTAATTCTTCTGCGGAGCCTCTTATCGAAAAAGTAACCTCTATCCTTATTTTCTAAACTAGGAAGACTTTGGACGCCAGGGAGATCGGCTGTTATTCCATGATTTCGAAGTGCTTCTAGTAATTGTCGATTGTGCTCTGTTGAATGAACGATCTTTGTTGTAGTGATATTAATATTTCCATGTGTTAAGTGGACGTCTTCTTTATGGCCAGTATAGATAATAATTTTACACACTTGCGGGTTGTAATCAGTTGCATATGTAACTTACATTAACAGGATTCCTGTTTGTATAAGTTTTATCATATCGTCCTGGAGCTATTTGGTAAAATCTCCAGTTATCCAATTTAACCAATCCTCGATGATCGCGAAGAGACTGAACATACTGAGATGCTTGAGGTTGTTGCACGGGTGGAGCTTGAAAAAACTGAGGGGCTTGAGGTTGTTGTGCTTGAAACGCCTGCATCCCAACTGCTTGTTGCATAGCTAACACAGTCGTCTGATGTTGGGGCAGTAGGCTGATTAGCTTGAGAGGGTGTGGCACTACTAGGAGTCGAGATATACCTTTCTTCATTAACAGCTTGCTTAATATCTTTATACTCAGGATGATTCTTATTCGCTTCTAAAAAAGCTTGAATTTCTTTTTCAATTGCATCTATTGTCGCTTGATTGGAAACTATATTATTTATTTCCGCTACGGTCATACGCTTCCGATTAAAAGGATAGATTCTTTCCAGTTGTTCTGGCTGCCTCTTTAATAAATTGACGTTCAACCGGAGAAGAAGACCCCTCAATAAAGAATTTATGCTCCATACCGCTCTCAATCTAAATATTATAAATTTTTACTAATCTTATTGAATTATAGGATAAAACAATAATTAATTTTGTTTTTTTAAATACGCGTACGTATTCTGATCAATATGAACGAGGTTTTGTTTTAATAAGAGAGTAGCCGGGTATGGCGACATGTACGTCTCTCCTCTTTTTCAGCAGAATACGCATTAATAGTTCCTTTAAGGTGCTGATTGACAGGGGCGTTTGAAAACTTAACGAAGTAGCATTAGCCAGTTATTTCTGGACCAGGGAGGCGCTCAGGAAATGTATCCATCACATCATCCCGAATAGCACTAATCGAGGGTTCTATCTCCTGTAAAGCATCTAATATTTGAGGGAGAATCTGAGCTAATTCCTCTGCAGAGGTCTCTAGAATAAACTCATTTCTACGAAAAAATACAGTGCCAACAGGAAGATCGTCTGTTTCTAGTAATTGCCGATTGCTCTCTGAACTAGTTGAAAGTGCATTGGAGTCTTTATGGCCACCACTGATTAGAATCACACAGCTTTCGTGATTATAATGACTTATCTTGATGCCAAGTACATTAACTGGATCATTATTCTTATACACTTTCTCTTTTCCATGATGAACCAGTTTCCAGTTATGGAAATGAACAACAACCCGAGGGCGTGTTGGACCAGGAGAGCGCTCAGGAAATGTATCCATCACATCATCCCGAATAGCACTAATCGAGGGTTCTACCTCCTGTAAAGCATCTAATATTTGAGGGAGAATGTGTGCTAATTCCTCTGCAGAGGACGGTATAAAAAACTGATGATCACCTACGCTAGGAGGATCAGCTACTATTATTCCATGATTTTGAAGTGCTACGAGTAATTGCCTATTGCGCTCTGTATCTATGCGTTCTTCATCGCTAGTGCTAGTGCTGATTGCAATCGAACACCATGCGGGATCCTGATAATCTATCCTAATAGAATCTATATTAACTGGAACATTATTCTGATACTTTTTTCTTTGTATTCTTTCCCCTGAATAATGAGTCAGTTCCCAGTTATCGAAATGAACAGGTAACTTGATGAGGTGGTTGCCACAGGTGTGATGAATGTGGTGAATCTGAGGAAGACATAAAAAACACAGAGGCTTGAGGAGTAGGTCGATTGGCTCGGGCTTGAAACGCCTGCATACCCGCAGCCTGCTGCATGGCTAAGACATCATCGGCTGTTGGACCGATGGGTTGATTAGCTTGAACTTGAGCACCAGTAGAGGGTGGGGTTGTGGGATGATATCTTTCTTCTTCGACGGCTAGCTTTATGGCTTCAAAATCCGGATGATCTTTATTTTCTTCTAGAAAATTGGTTATTTCATTTTCAATCGCTTTTTTCACTCCTTGAATCCTATTTTTTGCATTCTCATCGGAAGTCATTGTATTTATTTCTTCTAATGTCATCGGCCTGCGATTAAAGGGATTTCGTTTTGTCATTCTTATTGTCTCTTCAACAAATTCACGCTCAACAGGATCGGAAGACCCATCAATAAAAATAGGGTCCGTTAAGATTGCACCTGTTAAATCTGAAATAAACCCAAGAGAAGACATTTTATCTTTGAATTTTTCGAGTAAATCTTCTTTTGTTTAAGGGGTTCAAATTTTTCTTCTGCCATAATTTCAGCCTTCTAATGAGTTTTATCAAAACTTCTACCCAAAATTATAGTATTTTTAAGTAATAAAAAACAAAAATTTGCGGTTATTGGATTAAGTTAAAATACTTTATATTCTTACCTAGTTAAAAATTTCAGTACGATGGGCATTCTTAAAGATCATCTCAAAATCATTATCAGAGAGATGAGTAAAGAAAATTATGGTATTTTAGGCACTCATGCAGGATGCTGTTAATCAGCACCCTAAAGGGGCCATGCTATTGCGGTTTGATGGTTCCTTTAGGGTGCTGATCGTCAAATGTCAACTAACATTGCGGCTCGCGACAACTAACTTTGCTGACTAAAACTTAGCAAGTGATCTACATCACACAACAAGTGGTTTTTTCTTCCTTATTCTCCTGACTTCCAATAGAGAAAAAGGAAATTAATTGCGGGGTAGGCTGGTAATTCTCGTGTCCTAATCCCAGTTCACCCCTCCCATTATCTCCAAAGCCATAGACAGATCGAGCATCTTGACACAAAATAAAACTATGAAAACAACCAGCGGAAATCTGGCAAGGCCTTGCTCCCATTGGCATAGAAATTAATTGCGGAGTAGATTGCTCATACTTGTATCCAAATCCCAGTTGGCCGGAGCCATTAGCTCCAAAGCCATAGACCGATCCATCTTGACACAAAATAAAACTATGAAAATAACCAGCACAAACTTGGCAAGGTCTTGCTTCCAGTGGCATAGGAATTAATTGTGGAGTAGATTGGTTATTCTTGTTGCCTAATCCCAGTTGGCCGGAGGTATTATATCCAAAGCCATAGACCGATCCATCATCACACAAAATTAAAATATGACCAGAACCAGTAGAAATTTGGCGAGGTTTTGCTTCCAGTGGCATAGGAATTAATTGTGGAGTAGATTGCCTATTCCTGTGGCCTAATCCCAGTTGGCCGTAGTCATTCTCTCCAAAGCCATAGAGCGATCCATCATCACACAAAATAAAACTATGCCTAGAACCAGCAGAAATTTGGCAAGGCCTTGCTCCCATTGGCATAGAAATTAATTGCGGAGTAGATTGCCTATTCCTGTGGCCTAATCCCAGTTGGCCGAAGGCATTCTCTCCAAAGCCATAGACTGACCCATCATCACACAAAATTAAACTATGAAAAGCACCAGCAGAGACTTGGCAAGGCCTTGCTCCTGTTGGCATAGAAATTAATTGTGGAGTAGATTGGCTATCCCTGTTCCCTAATCCTAGCTGGCCGTCGCCATTAGCTCCGAAGGCAAAGAGCTGACCATTTTGAAGTAGCACAAAAGAGAAGTTCTCTCCACTTGATACTAGTTTAATTTCAGTGCGCTGTTTCGCTATCTTTCTCCAAATTGTTTCATTTTGATAAAAAAATTGGCAACTGCTAGATAAGCTTTCTAATTCTCTCAGTGGCAAGTATGAAGCAGTGTGTAGCAGGATTTCAGCTGGCAATGGCATATTGGCGATTGCGGCTTCTGGTGAGAAGTTCCATAGGATTTTTATTTTGAATAGATCGCAGTAATCTCACGCATTCATTTAAGTCCTTTTCTGAAAGCAGTTCAATGAGCGCAGTGATTTTCTGATTTAACTGCTTCAGTGCTTCCCTACTTTCATCATTTTCATAATCCTGTAGATTTTTATCAAAAGCTTGTAATAAGGCAACAAGAGAGCCCAATTCTTTAGCACTCCCGTTTTGAGTGGTTATATTTTCTACTATCTCTCCGTAAACAGCACCCCAACTTGAATAAAGACCTACTTCATCTTCTAATATCATCATTTTCTCACTACTATAATTCGATTAAATATAAAAATTATTTTAATATTATCTTGATTGCATTAAAAAACTATTATTATTTTTAAATAATTGTGCGAATCGAATCAGATTAAAGGTACCCTAGCCGCCCGAAAAAAAGGCTAAAAAGCATTCGTTGAATCAATAGGTAACCCTATTGATAGGTGCGTATCCTGACCAACAGAGGTTCTGTTTTAATATGAACGATGATTCTGATTTATCGTGAACGATTTCAGATGCGGTTTGATGCTTCCTTTAGGGTGCTGATCGACAATTGGCTACTTTGGGGCGTTTGAAAACTTAACGAAGTAGCATTAACCAGTGATTTCTGGGCCAGGAGAGCGCTCAGGAAATGTATTCATCACATCATCCCGAATAGCAACAATCGAGGGTTCTATATCTTGTAACGCATCTAATATTTGAAGGAGAACCTGAACTAATTCCTCTGCAGAGGTCTCTAGATTAAACATATTTAGATAATCTAATTCTGCACTAGGAAAAACTACAAGTGTACCGCCACCATTAAGATCAGCTGTTATCCCATGATTTTGAAGTGCTTCTAGTAATTGCCGATTGTTCTCTGAACCAGTTGAAAGTGCATTAGGGGATTCTCTATAGCCAGCACTGATTAGAATCTCACACCTTTCGTGATTATAATCACTTATCATAATCTCAAGTACATTAACGGGATTATTATTCAGATAATGTTTCATTCCCCCTAAATCATGATTCAGTGTCCAGTTATCGAAATGACGAGAAACCCACTGAGAGCGAGGAGCTGCTTGCTGTGGAGCTTGAAAAAACTGAGGGGCTTGAGGTTGTTGTGCTTGAAATGCCTGCATCCCCACTGCTTGCTGCATAGCCAACACATCGTCTGGTGTTGGGGCAGTAGGCTGATTAGCTTGAGAGGGTATGGCACTAGGAGTCAAGACATACCTTTCTTCATTAACAGCTTGCTCAATATCTTTATACTCAGGATGATTCTTATTCGCTTCTAAAAAATCTTGAATTTCTTTTTCTATTGCATCTATTGTCGCTTGATTGGAAACTATATTATTTATTTCCGCTACGGTCATATGCTTCCGATTAAAAGGATTCTTTCCTGTTGTTCTGACTGCCTCTTTAATAAATTGACGTTCAACCGGAGAAGAAGAACCCTCAATAAGTATAGGATCAGTTAAGATTTGGCCCGTTAAATCTGAAATATATCCAAGAGCACTCATTTTGTTTATAAATTCTTCGAGTAACGCTTCTTTTGTTTTAATTGGTTCTTCGAATTTATGCTCCATACCACTCTCCAATCTAAATATTATAAATTTGCACTAACATTACTAAATTATAATATAAAAGCAATAATTAATTTTGTTTTTTAGGTACGCGAGCATGGTAAGTTAACGTGCAATTATTAGCAGATGCAGCGCGCTGGTGAAAAATTATTTATTGATTACTGTGGGCCAACGATTGATATTATTGACCCGCAATCTTAAATCGGACGAGCGGTTTATGCATGGCCTCCCTCCGATTAAGTGTAAAAAAGTGCGGTATTATCAGCATGATTTTTTCAAGGGTAAATTTGATGTAAATCCATTAGAAGATTTTACTTTGAGTAAATATTCATTGGCTGTTGGATAGCATTATCATGCCCTCCTATTTTTAATGCTCACAAGCCTTTGAAAATCAATTATTATTTATGGATTAGCTTGTGGCCCAAGCCGTTGAAATAAATCTAGTATTTCATTGCGTATAGCCTGAGCTGAAGGCTCTATATCGCAAACCGCATCAAGTATATTAGGAAGTAGTTGATTAAGTTCATTTAATGAAGTCCTTAACTGAAAATTACTTCCAGCAGCAAAGGTCACCGTTGGTAATGTTAATGTCACGTGAGGAATATTCACATCTATCCTATGGTTTTTGCAAAGCTTGTCTAAATTGTCGGTTGTGAGAAACTGTGTTTATTAAATCTCGATTTGGCTCAACACCTTCGTAATGACCAAGCCTTATTTGAATGCTATACGACTCATCGTTATATCCTGTCAGCTCAATTGACTGTATATGAGTTGGGTTATTATTGGCATATTGTCTAGTTCTAGATATGTTCATGGCTTGAAGCAATTGGCTAGCTTGATTCCAAGAATTTGGATTATTCAAAATTCTCCATGGTGGTGCTGCTTGTTGCTGGAAAAATCCCCGACCAGCATGCACGTCAGTCGATCGTTGTCGCTGAGAAAATGTATTATTCATAAGATCATCCCGAATAGCACCAATAGAGGGTTCTACCTCTTGTAGAGCATCGAATATTTGAGGAAGAACCACAACTAATTCCTCTGGAGAGGTAGCTAACATAAACATATTGCTATAATTTGATTCTGCACTAGGAAAACTTCCGGCACCAGGAAGATGGGCTGTTATTCCATGATTTTGAAGTGCTTCTAGTAATTGCCGATTGTTCTCTGTTGAAGAAGCTACATATAATTGATTACTTCCATGTCGGACTTCTCTATGGCCAGCAAGGATTCTAATCTCACACCTTTCGTGATCGTAATTTCTTATCTGAATATTCGTTATATTAACGGGATTATTATTCTGATAATATTTCGTTTGCCCTCAATCATGAATAAGCTCCCAGTTATCGAAATGAACAAGAGTCCTTCTAGGGGCACCGGCGCGAGCGATAGGGACGGGTTCCTCTTCAGACGCTTGAGCTTGTTGTGCCTGAAACGCCCGCATACCCGCAGCCTGCTGCATAGCTAAGATATCATCGGCTGTTGGATCGCTGGGTTGATTAGCTTGAGGTTGAGCAGCAGTAGAAGGTCTGGTTGTAGGCTGATATCTTTCTTTTTCGACAGCGAGCTTTATGGCTTCAAAATCCTGATGATCTTTATTTTCTTCTAGAAAATTGGTTATTTCATTTTCAATCGCTTTTTTCACTCCTTGAATCCTATTTTTTGCATTCTCATCGGAAGTCATTGTATTTATTTCTTCTAATGTCATCGGCTTGCGAGTAAAAGGATTCTTTCTTGTCGTTCTTATGCTCTGTTCAATAAATTCACGCTCAACGGGATCGGAAGACCCATCAATAAAAATAGGGTCAGTTAAGATTGCGCCTGTTAAATCTGAAATAAACCCAAGAGAAGACATTTTATCTTTGAATTTTTCGAGTAACTCTTCTTTCGTTTTAAAGGGTTCAAATTTTTCTTCTGCCATAATTTCAGCCTCTCAATGAGTTTTATCAAAACCTCTGCCGGAAATTATAGTGTTTTTAAGTAATAAAAATACAGCATTTGTGGTTATTGAATTAAATTAAAATACTTTATATTCTTACTTAGTTGAAAATTTCAGTACGATGGGCATCCTTAAAGATCATCTAAAAATCATTATCAGAGAGATGAGTAAAGAAAATTGGAAGTATTTAGGCACCCATGCAGGATGCGATGTGGATGGAGGTTATACAGTTGAAGTCTAATTCAATCTGAATCTAACAATTCCGCGGATGGTAAACAGATCCTAGATTGTTCTCATTCTACTGGACCTCGATCTTCCCGAGCAGCCACTATTTTAATCAGCGGAGTGGTGCCTTGACAGTAAAGTCCTTTTAAAACATATCCTCTTTGTAACGCTTCTTCTCATAATTTAGAAGGAAGACAAGCAGCCACAATATCTCCCTGTTCGGTTATATTTTTCTTTTTTTCAAAATAAATCCCCAAAGGCATGCTCGGTGTTAAATTGATAATCATCGAAGATTTAACCAGACAGATAAAAATTAAGCTGAAAAAAATAAATAAAATACTGCGTGTTTTAATGCTTGTCATTTGATTATCTTTATTGTTGCAGTGAGATTAGATTATAATGTCAATCAATATTAGTAGATAGAAAATCGCGCATGTCAAATAAGCAAGCTACAAAAATAAACGTCAAGAAACAGCTAAACCAAAACTCCACAGCGAATCTGGCTGAAAGCTATCGGATGAAATGCGGCTCAGGGGAATTCACCTGAAATAGAAAACGCTTGAAGCAAATTGTAAAATTTTAACGAGATCATTTTTTCAATATATGATATAGTTTCGGAAAAAATAACATCTAAAAATATTTTTTTCAATGTTATGATTTGGATTTAGTGGGTGAATGAAATATGACTCAGTTCCGATTAACGAAAAAATTTTAAACGGATCTTAAATATCAAGATTGCTTATTCCAGAAAATACAACCAATTCTTTTGATTGATTGGTTTGCTGTTTGGCCAGCTTTTATTTTTTTGAACCTGGAGTAGAAGATGTAGAAACTTTTTTACTTTCAGGTGGCTCGCTTTCTTTTGGGAAAATTGAAAAATCAGGTGCAGTAAAAAATTCTGGAGAAGCCGCTTGTACTTTTAAAGGCTTAAAACGGAAACGTGCTTCGTTGTCTTTGCTTATTTTATGTGGCAACAAATTACCTTTCTCATCCATAAGATTTCGATCTAGCAAAAGTTGAAAAAAATCGTTCATTTCTTCTTCTATTTCAGCAATGCCGCAGTGGCTTAATTCATGAGATAGAGCCACAGATTTTTCCAAACTAATAGGGAAGTTTGGAGATGGAATAGTTCCGAAATACAGACCGAAAGCAACAGTTTTCATAAATGGATTATTTTCAGCGCTTAATTTTAAAATTTCTTGGATGATTGCTGCATTGTTCTCTGCATAAGGTGGCAAATACTTAACAAATACATATATGATATCTTGATATACTTGTTTGCTAACCTTTGTGGTTTCATAATTTAATTCTTTAGCTTGCTGTTGATAAAGGGGGAACGCTTTGCAGGCATTTAATATTAAGGTCATGATATTTCTTTGTTCATCTGCAGGCAATGAGTCAAAAAAACCCTCATTTTCCTTTGCTTGTTCTAAAGACAACAATACAGGACTTTCTATATAAAACCGATCAAATTGCATTGCATTTTCAGTCCTAGCTGCATTTTTTTCAAGTTTTTTGTCTAAAAACTCAAGAATAGATTGAATTTCCAGATCTAGATATTTGTTTGAAGAAAGAACATAATTATCATCCCAAGGAGCACGAGCTATAAATAAAATTAATCTTGCTACATCCTGCATCTTCTTTAAAGCCTCATCACTAGAAGCATTCTCTCTCCATAAATATTCATAGGGTTCTAAATTATTTTTGCAGGCAAGTGTAACCACCAAATCCTGGATTTTTTCTTCATCGATAAGATTTAAATTAAGATATTTATGTAAAAATGAAAATACGATACATCGGATAGAAGTACCTATTTCCTCAATGTTATCTATTAGCTTATCAAAATTATAACGATCATGAGAAAGCTGCACTGTTTTTGACAGTAAATCAATATAAGGGTTGACTCTATTGGCAGGATTAAATTGGTTATTTATTTCTTCAGCAGATAAATAGCTACGACTTCCTTCCGTTTCTTCACCGCCAAACAAGCAAGAGTTTCGAATGCTAAAATAAGGTGAGTCTTTTAAAGGAGCATCTGAATCCGGACAAATTCCAGGGTCGATATTATTTTCTTGTAAAATTTGTGTAATTTCTTCAATGATTGGCAAAATTTCTACATCCGGTTTATCATTTTCATCTTCTGTGAGCGCTATGGTAAACTGTGCACCTTTAAAAAGGCGTGGTGGAACAGATACTGCAAAAAAGTGTGGCGGAGCAGATGCTCCTTGAATTACTTTAAATTTAAAAAAATTTTTATATAAAACAGGAGCAATAAGGTCAAATGATCGTGCTACATCTTCGTATTTTACTGAAATATGCAGCTTCCAACCTTTATTTTTTCCTGCTCTTTCAGAAAACTGTTCATTTTCCAAAAAAATGAAATAATCATTCTTTCTGTGTAGCCAACCTTGATGGATGCCTGAGTAAGTTAAGTTAAGTTCTTCTTCATTTTCTGTTTGCATCTATTTCACACCTAAAAATAAATACTACATATTAACAGCATAACATATAGATAAACCTTCTGCAGTCAGACCGGAATTATTCAATTCAGTCTGTTAAAACAAAGTTTAAATTTAGCAAGATAATACTGATCCAATATTTCTTTATCTGCTGAATCAAATGGTTTATTTAATAGCAAGCCAGCAATTAACAGAAGACAGGGATGACATTCGCCGTCAATGGCAATTAAAAGGTGAGCTGGGATTTAAAGAAAATTGAGTCACCGCGTCAGGGCTTTCAGCACACAAAGTATTTTTTGTGGCGTCACTTCCCCAAAATAACGAGCATCCAATGAACGCTGACTTGTCTTTCCGAGTAGCCAAAAACCTGCTGCTTGCTAAATAGAAAATAAGTAATGAAGCAAAAAGCGATCAAGAGAAGAAAGTGAATTTTAATCGTAATCATTTCAAAACTTTCCAACAGCCAATGAAGATTTACTCAAAGTAAAATCTTCTAATGGATTTACATCAAATTTACCCTTGAAAAAATCATGCTGATAATACCGCTTATTTGTTAATTCATCTTAAACTATAATCCGGCTAGTTATAGGGACAAGAATGTATTGTTTTTCTAAAATGTTTGAGTAAAATGTGAAGTCAGTCATTATTAGTGAACCACAATAGTCAGATGAAATTCAATGTTGCACTTCGCTTTTGAAAGATGGGTAATTAAATAGAATAATTCAGGTTTATGAAAACGAATATTTTTTTCAACCTGATAGAGGAAAAGAATGTTGGAAACTTTGCATGTCACGACTCCACTCTTTGAGTCGAAACAATTAAGCAACGTCTCAGGGAAAAGCATCCTGCTTAAGATGGAGTGTTTTCAGCCTACTGGTTCATTTAAAATTCGCGGAATTGGACAATTATGCCAGGAGTTAGTTGCGAAGGGATGTCATCAACTTGTTTCCTCCTCTGGAGGGAATGCGGGATATGCAGTTGCATATGCAGGAAAAAAACTGGGTATCCCTGTGACAGTCTTTGTACCAAAAACAACTAATCCAATTTTTCTGCAGCATTTAATGCTAGAAGGCGCAGATATTAAAATTCATGGCGATGTATGGGATGAAGCACATGAGGCTGCCATGGAATTCGTTAACAAAGTAAAAGGGGGATATGTTCCGCCCTTTGACCATCCATCCATCTGGGCTGGTCATTCCACAATGATAGATGAAATTATTCAGCAATCTAAAAAACCAGATGCGATCATCGCAGCTGTTGGCGGTGGTGGTTTGTTATGTGGTGTACTCGAGGGTCTTGAGCGACATGGTTGGACAGATGTTTCTGTTTTTTCGGTAGAAACAGAAGGTGCCGCATCCTTTGCTGAAAGCGTTAAAGCAGGTGAATTAATTACACTGGGACGTATTAATACTGTTGCAACCTCATTGGGTGCCAAGAGGGTCGCAAACAACCTTTTTGAATGGTCAAAAAAGCTGCCAATTACTCCTCTTGTTGTTACTGATCATGCAGCAGTCTCCGCATGCAGAAAATTTGTTGATGATCACAGGGTATTGGTAGAGCCAGCCTGCGGCGCAGCACTATCGGTTATTTATGATAGCAACAGCATCAATTTCCTTCAACAAGCCCAATCGATATTGGTTATTGTTTGTGGTGGCATAGGAATTTCAGTTGAACTGCTGAATCAGTATATTTCCTTAGAGCCTGTTTAAAATCTTTTTTGATATGTGTACACTGATGCGTATTAAAAACTGCCTAAAAAGAATTTTTTATGCGCAAATGCTATCCAAGCGATATCAGCAGAGCAATTTAAAAAGGTTAAAACCGCTATTATTAAGCGCAAGGAAAAAAACTCGACATGCGGAATTCTTTCTCCTAAAAATAATCGACGGTTAATTTGATCAATTTTTCTTTCTGCATGATTAATGAAAATTGCTATGCTTTCCATTTGCATTGGATCATTTGTGTTGATTAAACCCTGTTTTTTCAGCTTTTCTAGCGTGTTAGAAAATTAACGTTTGATGATCGACAACCAGAGTCAAAATAATCTTACAATCTACAATTGAAAGCTTAAAGTTGCGCTAACATGAAGACCGAGCGTTTTAAAAATGCATAATGAAAATATGCTTCATTTCTTAGTATTACTTCGTTAAAAGTTAAAGTGAACTAACGCAAACCAATATGTAGATTACCCTTTATTATTAAATTCTATTTCAAAGCTCTGATTACTTTCAATATCGTATTCTATTCGGGGACGTTTCCGAAAAACATATCCTTCATCAAATTAAAATCTTTTTCTAAGTCTTCAAAAAGAGTTGAAGGTGGCGACAGCTTTAAACTGCCTTTTCGAGCTGTGTTATAATTTGCCCAAGCAGATGCGAAATACATCCTTTTGTGAGTCGTGACTCTATCTAACAGTGTATGATCGGCAACGAAAGATCCTTTACGATCTGAATGTAAAAGACAATAAAAGTCATAGTAGTGTCTGGAAATTTGCAGAAGCATTTTTTTCTCTTGGGGTAGATGTGCATACATGTGGAGAATAGTTGCTTTTTCCCAAAAGCTACGTTTTGCATCTAAAACTTTAACCAAAACTACAGGCTCATTAACTTTCTCTTTAAGCACAATCTTGGCTAGCTTTGGATTGTATGATTACTAACCGGCCAATGATCTGAGCGAGCGCCTAACTCTATTTTTACTGAGGGGTGAATATATGTATTCTTTATTGTTCTACTAGGGTACTCAAATTGCAGAGTTTGGCCATCGGGATCTGCAGTATCTATTTCAAGCTGCAGCCGTCAAGAGTTTCCAGTTTCTCGGCTATAGCCATTCGTAACGTCCGCGAAAGATCATTTTGGACGTACCGTGAGCATGTAAGAGAAAGGTTTTTCAATGCTGCTTGCTGCTTTTTCTTTGACAGAGCTTTCTCGGGATCATTTATTTTATCAAATCCGAAAAATCCTTTTTCAATTGAAAGATCAATGTCCTCTGAAAATCGCTGAATAATACCATAAACTTTTGATAGTGAGGTTCCACCCTTAAATATAAGATAATCTTTTAAGTCAGAAAGTGAAGATAGTCTTTCTAGCATCCATACAACCCAGAAGTCTTTCTCGATAATTTCAAATGATATATTTAATTCTTCTGCTACAGTATCAAATATAGCTCCCGCTCCTGCACGGAAAGTAAGTGTAGTTCCGTCATGGTGTAACATCCATAATACTGAGAATAATTGCGCGAATCCATTGCGGAGCATATTTCAAGTTCTTAATGATTTCACTCTGACTTGTCTCTAAAAGAAATTTTTTTATTCGGGCAAGCGCACTATGGTCAATGTTTTCTTTTCCTAGATTTCTGCATGCCTGAATCACAAGGCCTACTCTAGTTCTTGCAGGATACATATTTTTTTCTGTTGTTGTTCTAAACAAAATTTCTTGCTTTCCTATTTTGAATTTTTTTGATGGCCCATTCGTTAAAAATATAATACGTCCAGGCACTTGGTCTGACAAACCAATGAGATTTGCAGCATAGGCCCCAGATGGTTGAATCTGAATTGCATTTTTTTCTGCGATTGCTTTTGCAACGTCTGGTTTTGGAGGAAGAGTGCCTAACACTTTATGCTTGCGAGGGTAGTCATATATACCTTGTGCAAGCCGACGAATTATTTTGTTTTTTTGGAGACGTGATAGGGCGCTTCTTACGCCAGTGTCGCTATCCAAATCAAGAAAATGTTTTGGAGTGAAGCACCATCCTCTGCCATGTTCAACAATTCTTTTTTTTACTTTGTCTGCAATAAATTCGATCATTATTTATATCCTAGTTGCCACAAAATATACTAATATTTTGTGGCAATATATAGAATAAAATGAGGATAAAGCTTTTTACTTTAAAAAATGATCTACCCCCGCTTCAGTAGACACGTAATTTTGATAAACTACGGGTCAACAAAAAAGGTGTCAAAAATGTCAAAATCGACAAAAAAATATACGAAAGAGTTCAAGCAAGAAGCAGTAAATTTAGCACTAAAGTCTCCCTCCATTGAAGTAACAGCAAGAGAATTGGGCTTCCCCGCTAGTACGCTCCATGGCTGGATACATGCACTGAAAAAAAGGGGAAATATCTTAACTAACGGTGCTAATACCAACCAAGATATCCCCACATTAATAGAGGAAAACCGTCGTTTGCATAGAGAATTAGCGATCGCCAAAGAGGAGAAAGAAATCTTAAAAAAGGCAGCAACGTACTTTGCTCAGCACAGAAGTAAAGTACGTTCATCAAAGTAAATGAGGCTAATTTTAGTATAAAAGGATGTTCAGTATGTTTTCAATAGAGCGTAGCGGATACTATGCCTGGCTGAAGCGTAAGCCGGGTAAGCGTCAACAAGTAAATGAATTGTTAGATATAAAAATCATTGCTACTTTTAAGGCGCACAAAGGTCGATACGGAGCCAAGCGAATGACAGATGAACTACACGCTGATGGGGAGACCTGCGGTAAAAATCGTGTTGCAAAGAGGATGAATCATTTAGATTTACGTGCTAAAGCAAAGAAAAAATTCAAAATGACAACCGACTCTAAGCACCATCTACCTGTTGCTCCTAATTTGCTAAATCGTGATTTCTGTGCAGGAGCACCTAATCAAAAATGGTGCGGAGACATCAGTTACGTCAAGACGGATGAAGGATGGCTATATCTGGCTGTTGTGATTGACTTATATTCACGCGGTGATTGGATGGTCAATTCAACCGACTATGTCACGTCAACTTGTGTGCGACGCATTTATCATGGCTTTATGGCGTAGGGGGTTTCCACGAGGTGTTCTATTCCATTCTGATAGAGGATCCCAATATGGTTCTAACGACTATCAAAAACTACTTAAATCTTTTGGCGTTACTTGTAGTATGAGCCGAAAAGGGAAACTGTTGGGACAATGCGATTGCAGAAAGTTTTTTTCATAGTATAAAAATAGAATTAATCTATGCTGAACGATATACAACAAGAGAAACAGCTAAACAAAGTATTTTTCAATATATAGAAGGGTATTACAACCGGGTGCGCCGTCATTCTGATATTGGTTCAATTGCTCCAGAAGTATTCGAAAATCAATATAAGGATGCCGCATAAGTGTGTCTATCAAAGCGGGGGTAGATCAATCCGGAGAAATTAGTGAATTGTATACACCAGATGCGATCAAAATTATGGAACAGCAGGAAGAGCTATTGTATCAAGAAGTTATTCAATTAAAGTAAATGTATTATGAAAAAAATATTTTTTAGCGATTTAATTTTAGTTCTTATTGCTCGAGCGAGCGGCAAATGGTCATGGTATCAAGTAGAGCGAGCTTTAGATCTTAGAGGTATAGGTGGCAGAGTCAATTCAGCAAAAATAATTAATAAATTAATTGCAACAGGGTTTGTAAATGAAAGAAAAATTTCGAATAAAAATTTATCGATATACTTCACCACAAGCAAGGGTGATGAAAAAGTCAATCAGTTAATACATAGCTATGGGAACGAAGTCTTTGATTCAAGCAAGAAAGACCCTAATGATTATACCTAATTGTGATATTACGTGTGTTAGCTTGAAATTTTTTGAACTCACTTTCGCGTCCTGCTTTTATTTGACTTTGCTTTAACAATCCGTGATGGATCAATTTAATGCGGATTTAGGCTTAGATGTGAGTGCGGATAAGGAAGCGCAATGGAAGTGGGAAGCGACCATAACCAGGACAGTCATCACACCGTTGTGGAAAACAAGGTCACGTTGTAAATGAACGCGGGGAGGTGAGTGCAGAAAATTATTCCAAGCAGGAGCAGGGACCCAACGTTATTCCTCAATAAATTACGGCGATACAAAAAATCGATTACCCAAGCGATTAGTCGGTCCAGAAGAAAATCAACAAGCTTCCATTTGCTGCATCTGGAATATACCTGCAAGATTAACGAACACTTGGGCTAATTTACTGCCAAAACAAACGATCGCGCATTATCAAAAAAGTGTCAAACCTGCTAAAGATTGGGAAAGTGCATTACAAAATGGGAACAGAAAACGCCTGATTTGTCGCAGAAAACGGATGAAATACTTGATCTCAATTTATTTGGGCGCAATGCCTTTGAGCAAAGTGACTCGAATTTCTTGAGTGTGAAAAATGCTTTCCAAACACCTATTCCTGTTTATCAGCTCTCCGCTTTTAAAAAAGGAGCAGACTCATTTTGATCAAGCTCCAACAAACAGCAATCAAGAGGCGGTTACGTTTGACCAAACGCTGTTAAAAATAGCGGAGAATGATAGCACAAACCATGTTATCAGCAGCTTTGCACAACAAATGCTAGAGAAGGAGGAAACAATAAAAGAGGCATCGTTGCTGGCTTTACTTTTGATCCTGTTGATACTTTAAACATGAATATTGCCCAGAAATCGGAGTACTATTTTGGACTGGGGCTTGGAGAAGCGGCTAGCTTGATGACTGGAGAGGCTGGTGCAATAGGGTTTGTTAATGTTGCTCAAGACCTTTCTATCGCTAATTTAATAGGGAAATTCAAAAATAATTATTTTTCAAAAGCAGTGACGCATGAGCTTTTAGTTGAAAAAACAAGAGCAGAGTGTATAAATATCAATGCAGTAGCCCCAGTCAAATAGCCTGGGGCTATGGGGAATTATCAAACCGCCAAGCAAGCATATTAAATCAACTCCCAGAAGAAGGTTCGATGATCCCATTACATAAATCGGACATAAATGTTACTGACCTTGCTGCATTAACGGCAAAAACTGGGACGAATTTGCAATGTTACATTAGGGAGTCGTCGTATTATTGTCCGTGGTAGCCCATCGGGAGTGGTAATGGTTAAAGATTTACTAAGAAAGAGAGTTGGACATGGTCCGCACACACTTATCCAGGAATTAAAGACCTTGTTCTTAATGCGTCTGGGTTTCCTGGATATCGAGAAGGATTGAGTTACCTTAGTCAATCAAGAAGTTAATATTAAATAGTGTTGGTAAAAAAAGTATTTTTGATCTAGAAAATGGTATTCGAATTACCTCAAAAAGTCAGTATGAACATATAAATGATAGCAATAGATTAAGCAAATAAGGAATTGAATTAGATGGCAAGACTAATTAAAGAAAAACCTGATGATGGGTTTCAAGGTTCGCGACAAGTATGGCTTATCGGAAATGATTTTGAAATAACGGTTTTTACAGGAAAAATAACTGATTCATTTTTCATTCATGATCGTAAAATGAAATTAAATGCATTAGATTTTATACCTCGCTTCATTAGAGAGGCAGAGTTCCCAGCAGATTACGATGTCTCGATTCAGTCTTCAATTGATACTTGTGGTATTAATGTGGCTAAAAAAAAACGAGAAGAGCTTTTTAAACTACTAGAAAATTATTTTCTGTTGATTGAAAAAGAACGTTACAAAATGGCTTGAAATTTTTTCAAATTCACTTTTACGACCTGCTTTTATTTTGGCTTTGCTTTAGATAAGTGGCCTCGATTGACTACGTTTTTTGATTTGTGATAACAGAGATAAAATGTCTTGCTGACTGGAGGTTTCATTTTCTAGACGAGCTTTAATCGCAGAATAACCACCCAACACTTCAAGCTGTAGAATTTTATAACCATGCATTTCATCAAAACGATAGCAGTGAGCAGAATTTTTTATCAATGAATCAGCCAGTGCTTCAAGGATTTTTTTCTTATCTAGCTAAGATCTTCTCCTTAATCGCTTGCTTAGCTAAGGGATCTTATAAGGTATCAAGCGCTTAAGGGAATTTTCTTGCTTAAGCTACAAATCTAGATATTCAAACAACAGTGCCTGCGTTGAAGTGTCTCCATTATCGACTGAAGGGGTTTGCGTATTCGCAACTGGCTTTAATCTATTTTTTGTGATAGGGCGCGTAGCTTTGAGCTATCTCGTCTTTAAATTTTTTTAAGCGCGCAGTGAGATGCTTGAGAAAATGCCCTTCATGAGGCCGGATATTTCTTCGCTTAGCAAAGGCATAAGGATAATTTAATATGCTATCTTTTAATCCTTAGATCTTAGAGGTATAGTGGCAGAGTAAATTCAGCAAAAATAATTAATAAATTAATTGCAACAGGGTTTGTAAATGAAAGAAAAATTTCGAATAAAAATTTGTCGATATACTTCACCACAAGCAAGGGTGATGAAAAAGCCAATCAGTTAATACATAGCTATGGGAACGAAGCCTTTGATTCAAGCAAGAAAGACCCTAATGATTATACCTATGTGTTAAAGACATTGTTCTTAATGCGTCTGGGTTTCCTGGATATCGAGAAGGATTGAGTCACTTTAGTCAATCAAGAAGTTTAATATTAAATAGTGTTGGTAAGAAAAGTATTTTTGATCTAGAAAATGATATTCGAATTACCTCAAAAAGTCAGTATGAACATATAAATGATAGCAATAGATTAAGCAAATAAGGAATTGAATTAGATGGCAAGACTAATTAAAGAAAGACCTGATGATGGGTTTCAAGGTTCGCGACAAGTATGGCTTATCGGAAATGATTTTGAAATAACGGTTTTTACAGGGAAAATAATTGATTCATTTTTTATTCATGATCGTAAAATGAAATTAAATTCATTAGATTTTATACCTCGCTTCATTAGAGAGGCAGAGTTCCCAGCAGATTACGATGTCTCGATTCAGTTTTCAATTGATACTTGTGGTATTAATGTGGCTAAAAAAAAACGAGAAGAGTTTTTTAAACTACTAGAAAATTATTTTCTGTTGATTGAAAAAGAACGTTACAAAATGGCTTGAAATTTTTTCAAATTCACTTTTGCGACCTGCTTTTATTTTGGCTTTGCTTTAGATAAGTGGCCTCGATTGACTACGTTTTTTGATTTGTGATAACAGAGATAAAATATCTTGCTGACTGGCGGTTTCATTTTCCAGACGAGCTTTAATCGCAGAATAACCACCCAACACTTCAAGCTGTAGAATTTTATAACCATGCATTTCATCAAAACGATAGCGGTGAGCAGGATTTTTTATCAATGAATGAGCCAGTGCTTCAAGGGATTTTTTTCTAGCTAAGATCTCCTCCTTGATCGCTTGTTTAGCTAAGGATCTTGTAAGGTATATAAGCGCTTAAGGTAATTTTCTTGTTTAAGCTCTAAATCCAGGTATTCAAGCAACAGCGATTTAAGCTGCGTTGAAAGATCCTTATCCTCGACTGAAGAGGCCGGCGTATCCGCAACCGGCTTTAATTTATTTTAAGAGAGAGCACGCAGCTTTTGAGCCATCTCGTCTTTAAATTTTTTTAGACGCGAAGTGAGATGTTTTAGAAAACCCCCTTCATTCGGCCGGATATTTCTTCGCTTAGCAAAAGCATAAGGATAATCTAATACGCTGTCTTTCAATCCATCACGACCAAAAGATATAGCTAACTGATTAAATCCAGGATAAGTGGTGCGATCAGCATAAAGCTGACAGCTCGCTTTATGCCGTGATATCGCCACATAAGTAAGATGCCGGTCCCAGCTTTTCCCCCAGATATAAACAAAGGCATGTTTTACCGTCATGCCTTGAGTTTTATGAACAGTCGCCGCATAACCGTGCATAAAGTCCCCATAAAGCATCGGATCAATCAAGACCCTGGTTTGTGTGCCATCGAGCTCACAAACCAAGTTTTTTACCTTTCCTGCAGCATTTAGGTCAAGCACTACCACATGAGCAAAGCGGCCATTGTTCACGCCTAAGCGCGTATCATTTTTTAAAAATAACAGCCGATCACCCAAAGAAAGTGATATCACCTTTCGTTGTGGCTACTTGTGCAAGGTCTTTTTAGTAATTTGGTAGTTAGAAAATAGTATCATGAGCAATTGGAGAATATTCCTAATAAAATTGATAAGTCCCTATCCATAAAGGAACAGGCAGTGAAATAGTTGATAAAATATTTGAAGCGGCAGGAGGAGTAGGGCAAAAAATTAAAATCGAATCTGAATCTCTCAGTAAAATTCTTTATATTCCAGAAAGGAATGACGAGGTATTCAAAGCTGAAAATTACATATATCATTATGTTTATCAGAAAGATGGCTATATTTATGATCTGCGTTTATGTTCTGATGCTATACCTAAAGGAGATTACTTTCGTATATTCAAGATAGTTAATCCCTCAAACTTTCTTAATATTAAAGCGAAATTAGCGTTAAACAACGGGAAGCTTTACCTCTATCTGGTAATGATGGTGGTTTAGATGAGTTGCTAATTCCAAATCCAGAAGAACAGATTGATTTGAAAAGAGTTTCTGGTGTAAATCCGGGTTATTAATCTGCAGGAATAGATAGATGGTTAAGACAATAATTCAGAATGAAATTGTATTCATCTGTGAACATGACGGTGAAATTGAGCGGGAATTTAAAAATGAGCTGAGTAAATTTTTTTTTAAAACAGGACTGAATATTCGCGCATATCTAGCTCTTACTAAATATCAAGATGTAAAAGAATATAGTGTAGCCCTTTGCTTAGTAATTGATAAGGTCCACAACGAATTAATTCTAAAACAGTATAAAAAAATATTTAGATCTAAATTTTCGAGTGAAGAGTATTTGGATATATTATTTATTGATAAAAATCAAGAGTCAGATTTGAGAACAATATGCTGCCCCTTTTACACAAGTGAAAATTTTCAAGTCAATCATCCTGACTTTTATTTATTATCAAGCGAAGGTTATGGGTTGGATAAAATTATAAGGAATTGCTTTAAAAGAAAAAAATTATACGGATTAAATCCTGATGGTTATCTTTTGTGTGATATTGACCCAGTTATAGTAGGACAGGCATTTAATTTAGGAGATCGCGATATTAAACAAGTTATTATTGCAAGTAGGCATAAAAAATTTTCTTTGTTCCCTATTATAGATTGGCCATGCTATGTACATATTGCTCGATCTTTGATTAGTCCTGAAAATTTGAATCATAGAGAAGATTCAGATATGGATTTAATTGCTTGGGCTGAATTATATGAAAAAAAAGAAGACATTAATATGAATTAGCAGCGAAAACGTTCATCATCATCAAGTTGTATCAGCAAATGGCTGGCAATTTCCAACTCACTCCCTCGACCTGCTTTTATGTTGGCTTTGCTTTAGATGCGTGGCTTGGATTTGACTACTTTTTTTGATTTGCGATAACAGAGATAAAATATCTTGCTGACTGGCGGTTTCATTTTCCAGACGAGCTTTAATCGCAGAATAACCACCCAACACTTCAACCTGTAGAATTTTATAACCATGCATTTCATCAAAACAATAGCGGTGAGCAGGATTTTTTATCAATGAATCAGCCAGTGCTTCAAGAATTTTTTTTCAAGCTAAGATCTCCTCCTTGATCGCTTGTTTAGCTACGGGATCTTGTAAGGTATTTAATCCGTCATCCCCAGGTAATCACACTTTACACATTAATTCAGGTATTAGTTGGATTTTTGACTTTTTAAAGTGTTAAAGTCTAGTTTTTACCTGCTTTGAAGCCGTTGTAAAGTGGCAGGGTCCATGCTATTGCGGTTCGATTGGCTACTTTCGGGTGCTAATTAACAAAAGTCTATTGATTAAATAAATGATTTTCTCTAAAGAATAGCTCTATAACTTTGACAGCATTTTCATAATGTTTGTAGAGCAGCTTTGTGGCGGTTTCAACATTTCGGGCTAAAGTAGCATCCATTATTTTTTTCTGTGCTTTTGCATAAGACAATCCATCAGTCTGCTTAATGCCAGCCATTAACCATTGCCTTCGATAGCGCTCAGTAAGATTATAAAGTTGGCTTTGAATGCGCAATAAATGTTGCAAGTTACAAGCATTGATTAAAGCTAAATTAAAACTACGATGGCGACTTTCCCACTCTTTATAATCATCTGTATTTTTAATTTCATGCTCAGATTCAAATTTAGCTATGCGATGGTAAGCAGCGAGAATGTTTCCCTCCCATTCATCGTCACCATTTTCAATGGAAAGTCGAAGTGCAAGACTTTCAATATGAGTCCGAGTTTTATAAATATCATTTAAATCATCTGGTGAAATCGACGCCACGCGAAATCCTTTTTGACTAACCGCTACTACAAGTTCCGTAGACAGTAAACGAGAAAGGGCTTCACGGATTGGTCCAGGACCTACACTGTATTGTTCTGCTAGTTGGGTAATGTGTAATCGTTGAGTCGGCAAAAGCCGATTTGAAATGATATCTTCTTGAATTAATTCAAATATTTTATCTACATATGTTGCGGTCATATTAAGGTTCCTTTAATAATCGTATTATAGAATAAATATGAAACAATAAAAAATATATATTATATATTTTATATATATTAAGATGAAGCAGTATTTTAACACAACACAAGGTGAAGACTATGAGTGCGGACAAAACTAGCAATATGATACAAATGACAGGACAAAGAGGTCTAGGATTGGGATTTGGCGAAGGTAATGCATTTCATTTATTTAGTCATGAACCTAACCGTGGTTTAGTAAATAATGTCAACTTTTCTGATAATTTCTTATTAGAAGTAAAAAATAAGATTCAGCATATAGTGAATATTGAACACTCAAGCGTTTTATCAGTGTTGACTAAAGCTGTAGAATCAAAATTAGACGGAGTAACGAATGAGCAAATTGAGGATATCGTCAAAGACATTCTCGCTTTAACTATTCCTGATATATTGGTTGATATCAATATTACGCGATTGGAAAAAATTATACCTTCAATCATAAACGAATTTTCTAATGAAATAATAAATTTGTTTGAAAAAAATAAATTAAATTATTTTCAAGATGATGGAGGAAAGCGATTTCTGCGGTCCATTGTTTTGTCAAAATATGAGTTATTCACGAGTGAAAATATTGAGGAAGAAATAAAAAATAAAATTGACGAAATAGAGAAAAATTTAACCATTGATAATATTAATTTCATTGATAGTGATATCATTGCTTATTTAATTCCAGCAATGATAGACAGGATGAATGATGACGAGTTACGTAAAGTAGCATATGAAATAGCTAATCAGTTAGACTCTAAATATTTGTTAGCGGTTGCAGATAAAAATTATTTTATTCCTGATATTATAGCTGCCAACGATGAAAAAATGATAATTAAGAATGCAAATAAGCGTTCGTTGCAGTTTTTTTCAAATTCAAATAATACGCGAGTTCATTTCCGCGGCGCTGACTATACCTTACAGCACACACATATTCATTTTGAAAAAGATGGTGAAGAGAATGAATATGATTTAGATGGCGAAAAGTTTGATGGCGAAATTCACACTGTATTTGAATTTAATCATAAAGGTAATCCAAATAAAAAAAGATTAATGGCAATTGGGTTCCCATTAAAAATAGGCAATGAGGATAATCCACAGATCAGTGAATTATTGCATTCTATTAATCAATTAGAAGAAGTCATCCAATGGAAAAGATCAGATAAGAAAGATGATTTAACACTTAACATGAAACAATTGGATATTTCTACCAATTATAAAAAATTATTCATGGAATACTTTGATCAGGCTAAAAATCAGGATTCTCTTATATATCACAGTTGGGCAAGTTTACGATCTAGTACCTATGGATTTCGGACGGGCTTAAGATTTGTTATTGCGCCTTTTGCAATAACAATGTCAGAAGCTCAGTACAAAGAACTTAAGGAAATATTTGGTGAAATGAATAGGAATTTAAAAGAAGAGGATAAACTAGATCCAATTGATAGAAAAGCTGGCTTTAGAAAGCAAAGGACTACTATCTCTAAATTTCTAGAAGAAAAAGTTAATAGCTTATCGAGCCAAAATTTGTTACAAACAAAACTATAGGTGATCTATGTCTAATTAAGTAGTTTGTCCGGTTCTGACTGTTTATAAGAAAATGATTCAGGAAGGCGCTTCTCAAGAGGTTATTGACGAGTTTGCCAGAATTTCACCCGTTGCCTGGGTACATATCCTTTTCGCTGCCCGATATAGTTTTCAGAAAAAGTACAGGCTTTGCTTTAGATAACTGGTTTGACTTTGGTTGCGCTTTTTGATTTGCGATAGAGATATAAAATATCTTGTTGACAAGTAGTTTTATTTATTAACCGATGTTTTATTTCAGAATAACTACTAAGGACTTCTTGTTTAAGCTCCAAATCAAGATATTCAAGTAGTAGGGTTTGAGTTCGGGAATCCCTGTTATCCTTTGAAGTAGCTTGCATGCCTGCTGCAGCCAGATTATTTGCTTTTGATAAAGCACCTAGTTTTTAAACAATCTCGTCTTTAATTTTAAACGCGAAGTGAGATATTTTAGAAATTTCCCTTCATTAGGCCTGATATTTCTTCGCTTAGCAAAGGGCATAAGGATAATCTAATACGCTGTCTTTCAATCCATCACGGCCAAGAGAGGTAGCTAACTGATTAAATGTAGGATAAGTGGTGCGATCAGCTTGGTCTAGAAGTTAGACGGAATTAATTTTTAAAAAAAGCGATATTTATATTCTCAGCCAGGTTCTGATAATCTTAGATTTTTAGAAATGGTAAAAGCTGATGCAGCCGCAGGAGGGCCTGATAATTTATCAATTATTATTAAAATGAAATCCTAGATTAACTATTGTAGAAGAGTTGCTTCATGGTGTTCAATCTAAAATTTGGGGAATTCACATACAAGCTTTGAGACAACTGTCTTTAGAGAATGGCATGTAAGAGACTTTATGTATAGACACCATAAGATATTCAATTGGGATAATGAAGAGATGTTAAAAAAAAGTGTCGATATTTATTCCTGAAATGAAATGTTATTTGTTTTTAATTCATGGATAATAATCGTAAGTGTTGATTATTTAACAATGCTAAATTCCAAGAAGTTTATTTTTTTAGCAAATTCAGACAAAAAAGTCATAGGAGAAGCGATAATTAATAGACTCTTGTCTTCAAGGAATCTAGACATCTATCCATTAGAAATTTCTATTATAGAGAAGCCAATAAATATAAAAGAAGTTAAGTATGTAATAAATGAAAATTGTGTGGATAGTGTTTAATATTCCTTGCATCATCGCAATTTTTCTTTTGGCTCAGATTTGAATCAAGATTTGAAGGTATATTTAAAACGGACTAATTACTGCACATGAAGCAGCCAATGATACAGGAAGAATTTGGAATCTAGAAAAATTTATAACGCAATTTGGAATGTGCTGGAAAAAATAATATGGCATTTTATGTGGAGGTAATCAAAATGAAAGAAGACAAGTATTTTATTCATTACAAATATCAATTTAAGCTTCCTGGGGATCAATACAAATCTTCTACCGGTAAAATTAGATTTAAATCAAAATTAGTCTCAGGAATTTTAAAACTAGATAAGCTAAAAGGAGATGTCTATGTGATTGAATTTGCTGAAGGTGATCAAGGCAACCATGCAAAAAGAGCCAGTTGGGCATTAATGAAACATTGGCTAACAGGAGAGTTTCCAGAGAAAACTACTTGGGCTTCTTGAATAAATATTCGATGATAATGTGGAGAAGGCCTATGATACTTTGTGAGGATATGTGGCTGATAGCTCAGCGGACAAATATTAAAGTAGATGAAGCTTGTGGGCTTACGAATAATTTGCACCTAAGAGGAAATAATGAAAATTAAACGAATGATCACAAAAACAGCAGGAAAGCCTTTGGAAGTCACTTTTTCAGTAGTTAATGATTGGGATAGTTTTGATAAATTGGTGACTTTTGTTGAAAGTCATTATTCGGCTAAGGCTTTGACAAAAGCTGATGGTCCGGATGCTAGAAAGTGGATTCTAGTAAGTAATGGCATTAAGTTCGAATTAGTCCACGATGATGTTTATGGTAATTATTTTTTAGCTCCTACGGAAGAAAGTGAACAGCTAGTTCTTGAAATTACTGCTGATTTAGAACAAAGACTTCAAAATAATAAATAAATATCGCTGTTTTTAATAATTTTGGTACTCTTTTAAACCACCAATGGTAGTGCCATCACCAGAATGAGACCCTGCATTCTTAAATGAAGAATTGTGTATTAATTCAAATGTAAAGGTTAAGTTTGCTCCACAGTTAAGATTTAGTCCAGGACTGATTGAAGGGGAAATGCAAAAATTTTTATTAGGACCACTAGGTCAATATAAATTTAATGAAATAATGATGCCGAGAAATACTATGAATATGGTTATTAATTATGAATATTAGTAAAATAGAATTAATGAGTAAAATTAAGCAATATATTAATGACCTTAAAAATACATTTCCTCAAACTGAAAGCTTGGAATGGTATTTGATAAATAATCTTAATACCTATTTGAAAAATATAATTAATGCAAATACTTCAGGTAGTGTGGAGAAGGCTACTATTTTATTAGATAGATTTTGTCTAGAAAGCATGGATTGGGATAAACCAATATTTAAACGTTGCACAGAACTTACTGAGCTTGGGTATAAATTATCGAAATGTATGAATGAATAAATCCATTAACATATTATTATGCGAAGATTTAGGTCCAGCTCAAAAAGCAGCAGCTCACATTCTGATTAATATGGGTCCAAGAGAGCAACCAAAACGCAGACGGCGCACAGTACATTACCGCATGGCAAGGCAAAAAAAAACAGATTGGTTATAATGTTGAAATTGGTTACGAGCCATTTACAAATTCATATCCAAATGCAGGTTCTGGACATTCGCCACAATTTTTAATTGAACCTGTTTCGATTGAAGATGTGTATGTTTATAGGTTAAAAAAATGAGTTGTATATTTTGTAATTTAAAAAAAGGTCCATTTAAAACTGAAGAAATCTATTTAAAATTTGCTAATAGAATTCATGTTTTGATAAAAGAAGATATTTTGATTAAGCTAGGTGAAATTAAGCCTAAGAGTCCTTTTATTGAGTTACAATATAAATGCATTAAATGTGGGCAGAGTTGGGTTTTAAAAATATCTGATCAGGCTTTTCGTGAAGGATGGTATGAAAATAAAAAATGAATTAAAGAGTATTGATATTATCTATCCAAGTGGCCTGGAAGAAATTAATTCACAAGCTTTACTGCTTTGTGAGAGTTAGCAACCGAAGCTAATGAAAGATTTTAAAATCTAACGTATTAAGCAACATTTATTTTTTGATGTACATCAGCTTTCTACCGGTCTAAATTGATTTGCTCCATATATAGAAAATGCTGACGCATGAGGCAGAAAGGTAATTTTGTTAAACAAGATATCGAGCTATTACAACACGAATATTTCGAAACTAGGTTGGAAATATTATTTAAAAACGATTATATAACTCATAATGCCTCAAATCTCTCAAGTCGGACTTGGAATCCTGATGAGTTTGTAACTACATCTACAATGAGCTTGAGGCCATAAATGGCATTTTCTATTGAGCTATATAAAGATATTGACCAGCAAGGTTTTGTTTATTATGTGTACGAATTTAATTTACCCACTGAGCCTATTAAAAATGCAGCGGGTAGGTTAAGAGGGATATCAAAATTGGTGCGGGGCAGAGTTAAAATTAACAAAACCACTGGTGATGTTGACATTGTGGAGCTTGCGGAAGGAGATAAGGGTATGTATATCCAGCGAGCAATATTAGCAATAATAAAGCATTGGAAAAACGGCGAGCTTCCAGATAAAACTTGTTGGGCTTCTTAAATCCATCAAAACCTAGAGATGCCTTATTTGAATTAGTTTGAATTTTCACTATTTAAATAATCGCCACTGAAATATTCTTCGAGCAAATAGAAATAATTTAGGTTAGATGAATTAAATATAAAGCCAAAGTATTATTTTGGATATTAATTAAAAGAAGTGTTAGAAATGTTTACATGGATAAATAAGCAAGGTGTAAAAAGTAGTAAAGGATTTATAGTTCAATCTGTTGCCCGATTTAAAATTGAATATCGAGAAGGAAATAAATGCCAATCCATTGAAAGTTGATTATGGGCGTTTATCAGACGGTAGATTTTGTGTAATAGTTAGCTCAAATGCATTCGTAAAATGGGATGATGGAACACTGGTATCTAAAGAAAAGCAGAAAGAAATTTTAATAAATTTTACTGGAGCTATGGAATTCCAAAATATAGGAGTTGTAGTTAAATAATATGGAAATATTAGCTGTAAAATTTTAGACTTGATCAGCAGTTGGGGAGTGTTCAAAAAACTGTGTCAGTTTTTCATTTGAATGGTTTTAAACGGTGTGGCGAATACGTTCTTAGTTCAGATGAGGAGGGTATTTATGCTGCAGAAGAACTCATTGCCCATATGCTGATAAAGATGGGGTCAGAATATAGCTATCCTATTGAAAATCTTGGTAAGCTATTAGGCTGCCCGAATAAATTTATGAGCAGATTTCAAAAAATGTGAATAAAGTGATTCAGAAAATTGGCTCTTCCAGAATTCCTGGAGTACGGCGCGGGAGGTTTTGAAAATAGAAGGATCGAATTTTACTTAGGTAATAAAAAATAGCAGGCGTGTTGCAGTCCTATTGAATATCACCCGGAAATCCTGTAAATACGACATAATTCTTTAAATGTTAGCTAAAGAGTTTGCTAGGAAATCAATAAAAACTTTTGTCTTTTTTGGCAAGTGTTTTCTATTAGGATAAAGAAGGTAAAGATGATATTTGGGTTGTTTTATGTGGGCAAGAATTTCTACTAATTTGTTTTCTTCTAATTCATTTTTGATCATAAATCTTGGAGCTCTACCAATACCAGCACCTAATAAAACAAGCTCAATTTGCATTCGTAAGCTATCTACCTGAATTAAGCTATTTGGTGAATAGTTAACAATTTTTTCATTGATGATAAATGGCCATTTAATATTTTTAACTTCATTGTTTCTATTCACTGGCGTAATAAATTTGAAATATTTGAGTTCTTCAAGCTCATTTGGATGACTAATATTTTTAAAATAATCTGGAGATGCGCATAAAACCATATCAAAATGATGAATAACTTTCATGCGCAGATTTGAGTTTGGCAAAGCAGATGCAACTCGTAAAGCAATATCATAATTATTCTCAATCAGATCTTCTGTTACGCTATTCAATGAAAGTGTAATATTAATGTTTGGATATTTCTTAACAAAATTATTGATTATCTTAAGCAGAAGCTCAGATCCAAAAGAAATGGGGGCTGTTATTCGTAAAGGACCTTTAATTAAAGTATTATCTTTAGTGACTTTATCCAGTGCCATGTCATAACTTTTCTCTATTTCAAGGCATGACTCAAAAAAAATCCTGCCCGACTCTGTTAACAAAAGCTTTCTTGTCGTGCGATATAACAATTGGATGCCAAGTTGTTTTTCTAATTCACTTACATGGCGGCTTAATTGAGCTTTTGAAAGCCCAATCACTTTGCTTGCTTTTGAAAAGCTGCCTGCTTTAATGACAGCTGTAAATGATAAGGCATTCCGAATCACATTAGTTCCATTGTTTCATATATGAAACAATAATCTATCAAAATTGGCTATTTTATTAAAGTGTTTTTTTTATTATTATGCAATTCTATTATTTATAAATTTTCTTTTCACTAAGATATAAAACTGAAGTAAGGTTGATAACAATGCATGAAAAATTTACCCGCTTAGAGGCTATGGATAAAAAAACTACTCTTTTAGAGATATATTCATCAGAGGTAGTCAAAAATAGTAGCAATCTTTATCTGGCTCAGGGGCTATGTCCTGTTATAGCAATTGAGTTAGAGACTTTTTTTGATGGAAAATTCTTTTGTGGAGTTTCATTAAATAACACAACAAAAAATATAGCTATGATTGATATTCTACATCTAGAGATATCTCAGTTTATGAAATCTATGGATTTGAGTGTAGTATCTCATTCTAGTTTAGGTTCTTTTGTGGTAACTAATATTGATGATTGTATTAATAAATATGATCTTATCGATTTGAAAAATACATCTATCGATTGGTTGAAAAATGAATTGATAAAAATAGGGTGTAATTTTTTATTTACCAATACAACAAAGAAAATGTTGGCAAAGAAATTAATTATGTGCTCCCTCATTTATTTGAATAAAGATCAAGCGTCTGAACTTAAAACTGTTATTACTAACCTTAGCGCAGATGATCAACCATGCCGTTACTTGAAAATCATGACTGGCGCTTACGTTTTGTGGGGAGCATTCACCCGATATTCTGAAACTGAAGGTGTTTACAAAGAAATTATGGATGCAATTGATATAGCTCTCGAGGTCAATAATTCAACATATGAAAAAGATCAACAGATAGATTACATTGACAAAACAGACTTAAATTTAAATTTCAATAATTTATAATAACAGCCTGTAAAGTAATGGGCTTTTCAAGAGCTACGTTTTACCGATTTGCTGAAGGGGCAGAGGAGGCAGTATTAGCGTATGTGATTGAAAGTCCTGCTCATGGCCAGGTACGCGCTAGAATGAAATGCGTAAAGAAGAATTTTTATATCCCCAAGTGGAGTACGATCTATTCGGTCAGGCTAGGCGCAAGTGCAAGGCCCTGAGGGAGGGGATAAACCAATCGGGTTAGAAGCAATTGATAATATGAGAGGATAAAATCAAATGAGAAGAGATTGCAGGAAAATAAAACGCTTTTTACTTACCTTATTTTTCATCAGTATGATCACAGCAGCGCAAGCAGGTACGACCATGACAGCTCTACATTACAAGGCAATTTACAATCATGGAAAAATCAGTTATGACCTTATATTAGGGCGTGATACGATCTATTGGAAAAAATTATCAAGTAACGAAAATAACAAACAAGAAAAAAATAAAGTTAAGCATGTAAATATTGCAAATGCCATTGAAATCCTGCAATGGTATGGAAAAGATCATTCAGTTAACACCTTGATTGTCGATCATGAGCATTTAAAATTTGTCTATTCCGGCTTCAATAAAAAACAATCCTCGCTTGAGAAAGGTACATTAGAACGTGTGGTTAATGTTCCTAGAATCAACAGTCACTGATCTTCACCTGTGATTTTTCTTAGCATGAGTTTTAAATTACTCGAACCGCTAAGAGCGCAAACTTTTTATGAGAAGGGGATCGCATTGTTTGCCCAGTGCCATATTTCTCATAATGGACTGAAATATTATACGCTCATTATTCTTCTATAGAAATTTTAGTTCTAAGTTTTCTGTTGAAATTTGGATAATATTAAAAATCTCCTAGCCTAAAAATCCATATTTATTTTGTGCATGATCCTAAGTTCTATTCTGAGTGCTGTTTCCATGATCAGGTTCATTGGCAATTTGTTCAAACAGGGTTGATACCTTTTTTAAATTTAATTTCTCATTATTATCAAAAAAACTAAAAATCGTTGTCCAGGCGTCTTTTGGTGCAAGAGAATTGATTTGCATATCATTATACAACCTAGCTTCTTCGAGATGATCGCTAATAATTTTTTCAAAACAATTAGTCAATTCTTGAGGGTGAGTCTGTTGATTTAACAAAATTTCAATATTCTGATCAGTGCAAATCGAAAACTGGTTAAGTCGAAGAAGAGATTTTGTCACTAAAGTGGATAGATTCACATTAGATAATAGATACTCTATCATTAACTTACTCACAGTAAGACGCTGATTTATCGTGATCAAGCTTTCAGTAAATAAAGGCAACGTAACGGCTGAGGTTAGCAGGGCAGCACGAGTAATAATTGCAATAGTCTCCTTGCTTAACAAGCCTGCTTTTTTTAATCTAGATACTTTCCGCGTTAAATATTATCATAATATCGTAAAGATATTAAAATATCCAAGAAAAAAATATATTTTACAACTAAACTTTTAACCTAAAAACAGTCCGACGGCAATATATGGACGTTTCAACCCTTTGCTGAATGGGGGTTCTAATCGCTTTTGAACCCAGCATATTTAAAATCGCATCGACATCTTTTCTGTGAGTCTGAAAAAAAGCTGGGTCGCTCTAAAACCGATTCATATTCTATAAAAAGAGTCACAGAGATAACCAATTTTATTTTTCAGTTCGGGATATTCTGCAGTATTTGATATGATGCTCCATCACGAGAACGTAATCCAGCAACTAATATATCTTTGTTCAATATCATATTCATATCGCATATGCACTTTAAGAAAGCTTTATAACCTTTTTACTTCTCGATTTTTGTTCCTGAAACCTCAAGGGACCTAGGGATAACTGCTTGAGGTAACAAAGTATCTTAGGATGGTGACATATCTACTTTGCTTTGAGATATTCAATGAAAATTATCTCAAAATGATGTTATTGGGGGCTTTCTGATATGATATAGGTTAATGATATTAATGACTGGAAAGTCATTGTGTAGGGCAGGGCGAATACTAGGTGAGTTAAAATCAGGGGGGTTATGACAATTTTAAAAAAACACTAACGCTGGATATGGCAAAAAAAATAGCGCTAGCAACAGAAAAAAAAGCTATCGAAAACAAGATCAATATCGTTATTAGTATTTATGACAATGGCGGCAATCTTAAATATTTTCAGCGCATGGATAACACTAGTTATGGAAGTATTAGGATTTCTCAACTTAAAGCAAAGACTTCTGCAAGTATGCCACTATCATCAAAAACGTTAGCAGAGCGAAGCTCAAAAATGGCTGCCAATCCTTACAGTGCAATACCTGATATTCTGCTACTCGGTGGTGGTTTACCCATTATCACTCAAGATGGTCAACACATAGGTAGCATAGGGATTAGTGGGGCAACACCTGAATTGGATGAGTTATGTGCTCAATCTGGTTTGGATGCGGTTAGGGACGAATTAAGTGAATTAGTGTGATTACCCGCCGTGTTACTTTTTTAAAAGCGTTAGCTTGTGTGAAAGGTTGATAGAAATTTAATTAATTGGAGAATTTTTATATGAAAATCATCGTTGAATTATCAATTATCCCTATAGGTGTAGGGGTGTCTTTTTCAAAATACATCGCGGAATGTGAACGTATTCTAAAAAATAAAGGGTTAGTTATTCAATTACATGCGGAAGGAACCAATATAGAAGGCGATTACAATGAGGTTCTTGATGCAATAAAATCTTGTATTGAAGCAGTACACAAGCTAGGTGCTCCACGTTTGGTGACTAATATTAAGATAAATAGTCGTACCGATAAAACTGAAAGCATGAAAGACAGAATTAAAAGCGTAGAAAATCAAATGTAGTAAATTTTTTATCAAAAATGAGTCAATCATTACGTTATTTGAGTTGAACGGTTTTACATCAGTGCACATATCAAAGATGAATTCATTGCAAAGCGATGAAATAAACCCCGACATCTTGAATGATGTGGCCTATGGTATAATCGTTGGGAAGGATAAAAGCACACATGTAAATTAATTCTTTAATCCGCTCAGGTATTCGTTCGGCTACTTGACTGATCACAACACCACCGAAACTATGCCAATTAAAGTGACTGGCCTATTATAGATTTTATTCGTGTCAATTACAGAATTAACATTGTGCTTAGTTGCTTGAATAATATTTTTTTATTTTCAGTGTATAGATAATAAACTGGCAAAGAATTACTATGAATTATTTTCTACTTTAATTGAAGAAGCTGATAACGATGAGAAAGCTAATGCCAGATTTAACGACATTATTTGTTATTTAATAACTGTGCCAGCTGATATTAGTATATGAACAGATCATGGTATCCGCTTTTCTAATAACTATACCTGAAAATAATTACTTAAATTTTATTGTAATTATTCAGCAGAAACGCTAGAAGTCGCTAAACGTTCAGATTTTTTTTTAGAGGAAAAATTATACTATATAAAGCATCAGAGTTTTATATGCTGGTCACCGGAGCTAATCGAGGATTAGGTTGAGAAATTTTACCGAGGGTTGCTCAAGAAAGAAATGCAAAGCTTTATGCTGCTGCTAGATCTCCATAATCTTCAAGCGGTATTAAAATTAAAGAGAATTCACACTCAACGTAATTTTCAATTTGATTTAATGAATAACACGAAAGAATCGGTATCTACTATATTCAATGAAATACCACACCTTGAGGTAGTGATACATTGTGCATCACCTTATATGACTAAACCATTTTTAGAAACGACTTTTGAGGAAATGCAAGAATATACTTCTTGTATGCTAAGTGATCAATATTTTGCTCAGCAAGCAATAAAAAAATAGTGTCTAAAGAAAATATAGGTACATACAATATAAATTCTAATGAGATTATCGAGTTTCCATCCTCTCATACTTAAATTGCAAGTTTGTAGATTGATGAAAAATCTGACTGTAAAACTATATCAACCGGGTTTGGAATCTGCCAAGCCCTAGTCCATTTTGCATGAAACTAGAAACTTTTATGCGAATGGCAAAGATTCCATATGTATCTGTTCTTGGACCTTATGTAGCAATGTTTTGGCATAAAAATTTGCACCAAAGAGAAAAATGTTTTAATCCTGTGTTGAGTAGTTGCGAGTTTAAATTCCTTGCAGGGTTTGAATAGTTTGTCATACTGACTTAACCTCACCCTTATTTGATTTCCATCAAAAATATTTTGTTGTATAATTTTCTTTATCATTTGAACATCGGATTTTTTTATGGTTTCAACAATATTACCCTTAAAATTGAATCAATTAGATTTACGATTGATAGACATTGCCCTTGCTGAAGATTTAGGGTTGCCATATAAAGATGTCACTACCATGGCGTTATTCCCTGAAAATAATAATAAGATTGCGAGTGCAAAAATCATATCAAAGCATCCACGGGATGTTATTATTTGCGGTCTACCTATTGTTAGAGCAGTACTTCAAAAATTGAGTGTGCACTGTGATGTGCACTCTGCCTATTTTGATGGAGATTCTATTCCTCCTGCTACTGTTGTCTTGACTGTTAAAGGACCTGCTCAAGTATTACTTGCTGCAGAACGGCTTTTACTTAATTTTCTTCAACGCCTTTCTTCTATTGCAACGCTTACGAATCAGTTCGTTACCAAAGTGAAACATACAAAAACAAAGATTTTGGATACTCGCAAAACACTTCCTGGGTTTCGTCATCTAGAAAAATATGCAGTCCTTTGTGGAGGAGGCATTAATCATCGTATGGGTTTGTATGATGCTGTTATGGTGAAAGATACGCATATTGATTTATTAGGTGGTGTGAAAAAAACCTTGGATGTGCTTATGAAAAATGTCACATCACCAATTCCAGTCATTGTAGAAGTGCGTAGCCAAGAGGAATTGGCTATCGTGATTAAACAAGGTTTAAAAATCGTAACCCGGGTTCTATTAGACAATATGACGCTTCCCCTAATGGGAAAGTGTGTGGCTATGTGCCAAGGTATCATTCCTACTGAAGCATCAGGAAATATAAGTCTTGATAATGTCGTTGACATTGCAGAAACAGGAGTTGACTTTATTTCTGTTGGTGGGTTGACTCACTCAGCAGAAAATATCGATCTGTCGATGAGGTGTGATATTTAACATGCAAAAAACGATTTCTCAGCGTGGTCACCGATTTCAATTTGATCTCATTATGGTTGGAAGTGGAATTGCAAGCTTATGTTGTTTATTAGAATTATTGAAGTTACAGCCTCGTCTAAAAATTGCGTTGGTGTGCAAAGGTAAGCTCAAGGAATCCAATACTTATTATGCGCAAGGTGGCGTTGCCGCTGCTGAAAGCAAGGAGGATATCGTTCAGCATATAGCAGACACACTATCATCAGGCGATGGTATATGTAATGAGGAAGCTGTCGTAGCTATCTTGAACCAGGGCCCTGAGAGTATTCAATATCTGCTTAATCAAGGCGTTAATTTTAATCGTGATATTGATAATAACTTAGCTCGTGGTCAAGAAGCTGGTCATTCGAAACGACGTATTTATCACGTAGGGGATAGGACAGGTGAAGAAATTGTTGAATCATTGATTGCGCGCCTAAAGTATTTTCAACAAATAACTATATTTGAAGAACATGTCGCGGTGAATCTAATTACGCAGGTGGTACCTCATCAGCCAGCTTGCTTTCCTGAAGTAGTGGGTCTATATGCGCTCGAAGTTAAAACTGGACTGATACATACATTTCTTGCCAATGCGGTTGTTCTGGCGACAGGTGGTGCAGGGAAAGTATATCGATATACTTCAAATCTCAATGTTGCCACCGGTGATGGAGTGGCAATGGCATATCGTGCAGGTGCTCGAGTTGACGGATTAGAGTTTTATCAATTTCATCCGACATTATTATATTCTTCAAAACTTAATAACTTCCTTCTTTCTGAAGCATTACGAGGCGAAGGAGCTTATTTAAGATTGCCAGCCACAGGTGAGCGCTTCATGCAACATTACGCTCCTGACAAAATGGAATTAGCTACTCGTGATGTGGTTGCACGTGCTATTTTTTGTGAAATCGAACAAAGCAGCTATGACTATGTTCATTTAGATATCCGTCATAAAGATAAAGTTTTTTTACAGCAACGCTTTCCAATGATTTATCGTAAGCTGCTTGATATTGATTTAGATTTAAGCCGAGATTTAATTCCTGTTGTACCGGCTGCTCATTATATGAACGGCGGCATTCTAACAAACATTCATGGAAATACAGATTTAAAAAGGCTTTATGCTATTGGTGAAACGGCTTTTACCGGGTTACATGGTGCGAATCGTTTGGCTAGTAATTCATTATTAGAGGGCATTGTTATGGGACGTCATGTTGCTGCAATTAGTTGTACAGCATTAGAGACACCGCTTAGTTTATTTCAGCCTGTCAAGGATTGGGATTCTACCAGTACTGTCGATTTACGACGTGCAAGCCAGATCAATGTACATTGGCGCGGGTTACGTGGTGAGATGAGTTCTTACGCTGGCATTATACGCACAGAAGCCGGCTTACGAGATCAACTCAACTTAGTACTGGCGCGAAAAAAATGATAGAAGCTTATTATTGGAAATATAGCATCACAAAGGATCTCATAGAGCTCAGAAATATTATCTTAATTGCTGAATTGATTGTTCGTTCTGCAATTAATCGCCGTGAAAGTCGTGGCGGTCATTATCGAGAGGATTTTATTAATAAATCACGTAACTATTCAGCACAGGATTGAAACGTTCATATTTTTCTATCTTCGAACACAAAAATTTATAGATATAAAAGAGTCGATTATGAAAACTCATACTGTCCTAAAATCAAATATGCAAGTTTGTCAAGATGATTACCCTCTTGATTGGTATCAGCAGGAATTTATGCCCTATGCAGAGGAATATCAATCATTACCTGACCGTAATATTTTGACTACACTGATGTGGATGCAACCGTACATAGAGTCCTCTATCAAATATTTTGGTGATTCATTGTTATTGCTCGCTCATTATTATATGGGTGGGGAAATTGTCAAAATGATAAAGTATTTTGGTGGTACGATTGGTGATTCTTATCAACTTGCGCTGATGGCCGTTCAACATCCTGAAAAAAAAGTCATTGTTGAATCTGCTGTTCATTTTATGGCTGAGTCAATTAGTATCATGGCAAACCATGATCAATCAGTTTATATTACCAATCCTAAATCAGGTTGCACCATGGAAATGCTGGCAAAGGATTTTATGGTGCAACCTGCTTTTGATCAGTTAAACGAACGTTATGATGTGAATAACATTCTCCCTGTTTGCTATATGAACACATCTGGACGCATTAAAGCGATGACTGGAGCACAAGGTGGTGCCGTCTGCACCAGTTCAAATGTAAAAAAAATATTTCAATGGGCACTTAAAGAAAATAAAAAAATATTATTTATTCCAGATCGCCATATGGGAGAAAATGTAGCAGCTTGGCTAGGTATAGCCAAACATAACATTGCATATTGGCCTTCAGGGCAAGAAGCTGTTAATTTTCGGTTGGCTGAACAAAACAAGGAAGTTCTTTCACGATTTGATAGAGCACAGTTGATTTTATTTGCTAGTGAATGCGGTGTGCATAGTTACTATCATCCCGAGATGGTGACTTATTGGCAACAGCAAGGCTATCATGTTGTTGTTCATCCTGAGTGTCGATACGAGGTTGTTAAAATTGCTGATGGTTATGGCTCCACAGCTTATTTGTGGGACATGGTTTTCAACGATCGTGCAGGAGTTGGAAAGTACGCTGTTGGTACCGAAAATCACATGGTAACAAATTTGAGAGATGTTTGTGAAAGTAAAAAAATTAAGGTTGCTAATCTCAGTGATATCCCATTAAACCAATTTAAAAAGAGAGGCTGTGGCTGTGCAACAATGTCGCGTAATGACCCACCTCATTTAGTTGCTGTTCTGGATTTGTTAAGGAAGGGAAAAACACCTTTATTTAATCTTGTTAGGCCTGGAGATATAGTGCATGAATTCAAAGGCACAAGGCAACGGTTGACTGAAGAAGGACAGCAATGGATTGTGATAAACGCAAGACGTGCACTAGAAAAAATGATTAGCATTACTGAAAGCAAAATCTAATGTTACGATTCAAGCATATTGAGGGAACTAAAATTAATAACAACACACTCGACGAATTCATGAGAAATTATTAAGGATTTTTATACCCCAACTAAATGTAGTAGTGCATTGTGCTTCTCCTTACATGACTAAGCCCTTTTTAGAAACATCAGCATTCAAATCAATATAGACAATACTAAAATATAAAAATTTAGCATCGAGGACTTTGGACAGAGAGTATCATATATGTTCAGCTCGTGATAAAAACATCTTCAGTTTGATTGGATGGGCTTGCAAGGACATGTAAAGTTGTGGGCATTAATAGATCAGTATTTGAATGTGCTAAATAAATATCCCGAATTTTCATCCTTTCAACAATTTAGGAAAAAGAGAGTAATGCATGAAGGCCATGATTTTAGCTGCAGGCCGCGGCAATCGAATGCGGCCATTATCGAATGAAACCCCCAAGCCGCTGCTTAAAGTAGGGGGCTTTTCACTCATTGAGCATTTGATTATTAGGTTAAGTGCGGCAGGGTTTAAAGAAATAATAATTAACCTCTCCTATTTAGCCGATAAAATTATTCATGCGCTTGGCGAGGGAGAGCGTTATGGAGTAGAAATTCGCTATTCAAAAGAGGAGCAAGAAGGTGGACTAGAAACGGGTGGGGGAATTTTTAATGCGCTTCACATGTTAGGAGAGAGGCCTTTTCTGGTCATTAGTGGTGATATTTGGACAAATTATCCCTTTGCAAGGTTAAAAAATAAGCCATTATCAGGACTAATTCATTTGGTATTAGTCGATAATGTTGAAGCACACCCTAACGGAGATTTTGCGCTGACTGGTGAAAAATTATCTTTAAGCGATAACAATAGGCTGACATTCGGCAGTATTGGTATTTATCATCCCAAGCTTTTTGAAAGTTGCCAGCCAGGATTTTTTCGTGTCGCACCCTTGTTTGTAAAAGCAATTGAGAAGGGTCTTGCCACGGGTGAGCATTATACAGGCACTTGGGTAAATGTTAGCACGCCTGAAGTATTGGCAAAGTTACAATGAGCAAAAGGGTAGACTACTTCCCATGATCAAGAAAACAGCGCCCCGAGCAGGATTCGAACCTGCGACCTATCCCTTAGGAGGGGATTGCGCTATCCATCTGTGCCATCGGGGCGTAGCAAAATTATACTCGATGTTAAGTTTTTAAGAAAATATTTACCAATAATTATTCAACTTGCACTTATAACTTAACCTCCCTACAATAAAATCACGTTTTATCATTTTTAATATTTTAATTTTTGGAAAAAACAATCAAATGGGGCTGAATTCAATAAAATTAGCAGGGTTTAAATCCTTTGTTGATCCAACTCAATTGCCTTTTGAGAGTAATTTAACTGCAATTGTCGGTCCAAATGGATGTGGCAAGTCGAATATTGTGGATGCTATTCACTGCGTGCTCGGAAGTACTTCAAAAAATTTGAGAGCAGAACTCATGGCGGATGTCATTTTTAATGGTACCACAACGCGCAAGCCAGTGAGTCAAGCCGCCATTGAGTTAGTTTTCGATAATAGTGATGGTAGAATTTCAGGAGAATATACAAACTATCCAGAAATTTCAATCCGAAGAGAAATCAGTCGAGATGGTCAATCGACCTACTATATAAACAGTACCCGTTGCAGAAGAAAAGATGTGACAGATATCTTTCTTGGAACAGGCTTAGGCAATAATAGTTATGCCATCATTGAACAAGGAATGATATCTCGTCTTACTGAAGCAAGACCAGAAGAATTACGGCTTCATATAGAAGAGGCAGCGGGTACTTCGAAATATAAAGAACGACGACGAGAAACAGAGAGTCGGATTAAACAAACTAAGGAAAATTTAGAACGTTTAAGCGATATACTCGAAGAGCAAGCTAAACAATTACAACATTTACAACGACAGGCTAAGGCAGCAGAAAAATATAAGGAATTAAAAAAACAACAAAATTTGCTCCGAGCAGAATTGCAAGTGCTAAGGCGAGAAGAGGTTAATGCAGAGTTCATTAAACTTGAGAGGCAAATTAAAGAAGAAGAAATTAAGCTGCAAGCCAATCTTGCAGAGCTGACAAATCATGATAAAAAAATTGAATCCCGGCGTCTCTTGCGCTCTGAATATCATGAAAAAATGAATGAGGTTCAAAGCGAATATTTTCTTCTGAGTAATCAAATTAGTAAAACAGAACAACAAATCTTGCATACCAAGGAAAGAAAAAAACAAATCGAAAATGATTTTGAACAAACTGAACATAATTTTCATGAAATTAAACAACAATATCTGGGTGACCAAGCGCATTATTCAAGAATTACAGAAGATATAATGCAAGTCGAACAATTATGGCAAGCTAGCAAAAGTGAAACAGAGAATTTTCAAAATAAATTAATCATTTCAGAAAAACAGATGTTACTTTGGCAAGATAAATGGGATGACTTTAATCGTGCCTCTTCACAAGCTTTGAAAGAAGTAGAGGTTGAAAAAATCAAAATTACCCATTTAGAACAAAGGCGCCAGTCGCTTAATCAAAGACAACAACGTCTTATCGAAGAAAAAAATTCCTCTGATATTAATTTATCTCCTGATGAGCTAATGATAGCCCGAGAGAAGCAGCAAAATTTTCTTGATAAAATTCATGAGTTACAAGAACAGTTGAATTTCATTCAAAAAAATATTGAACAAAAAAAAATAAAACAGCAACAGATTCAACAAAATATCACAGAGCAGACCAAACAGCTTCGATACTTGCAAGCACAGCATGCTTCTATGCAAGCGTTACAGCAAATTGCATTAGGAAAAAATAATAACGAAAAGCTAAAATGGCTAGTTGAGAATCAAATTGATCAGCTACCAAGTGTTGCTGAAAATCTCGAAGTTGAAGCGGGTTGGGAAATTGCGGCTGAAACAGTTTTAGTAAACTATCTAGATGCAATTTGTATTGAAGACTTCAAACATCTAGCTAGTGCAATCGAAAAAATTAACCATGCAAATATTGCCTTTTGCACTCTACACGAGACTGTTCCTAGTAGCAGAAAAAACGATTCGTTATTAACAAAAATAAAAACAACATTACCTATTGCAGCGCTGTTAAATACAATTTTTGTCGCTGAAAATTTAACTGAAGCATTAGAAAAAATTTCTATGCTTGCCCCTAACGAATCCATCATTACCAAGGGTGGGGTTTGGTTAAGTCAGACTTTTTTACGAGTAGCGAAACAAACGAGTGAAAAAACAGGGGTAATACAACGGGAACAGGATTTAAAAGCACTTCAGCAACAGATAAACGATCAGCAAAGTTTGATTGCTACAGAAGATAATTTTTTACAAGACAATGAATATCATTTAAAACAATTATTTGAAGATAAAGATACGAAACAGCAACATTTACAAATAGTAAAATCAAAAAATTCAGAACTCATTGTGCAAATTAATGCTAAAGAAAATTTAATTCGTGAAGCAAAAGAAAAATACCAGGTGTTGATTGCTGATCTTTCAGAAATCGAAATTCAATTAATTGAAGTCAATAATCAGCTTGAAGATGCAAACAATAAAGTTAAGGTTATTAACCAAGAAATTCATGTTTATCAAGGTCAGCGAGATCAGTTGCTTGGAGAAAAAGAGCAAAGTAAATCAGCGCTTGATCAAATACGCCAACTAGCTAATCTTCATATCCAAAAAGAAAATGAATATCAAGTTCGTTTAGAGAGCATGAAAAGTCAGATTCATTATTTAACCCAAAACATTTCCCGTGGAGAAAAACAATTAGCTTCGATTGAAGAAAAGCGTCAGATACTTATGGAATCATTAGCCAACACAAATGATCCATTACCAGAATTAAATTTAGGTCTACAGCAAGCGCTTGAGAGACAAGCAATTGTTCAGCAAGATTTGCTGCTAGCAAAACAGAATTGTGAAAACATAGAAGTTGAATTGGGTGAGTCTGAAAAAATTAGGCAACGTTTAGAAAAAGAAATCGAACAGTTGAGAACAAATTTAGAAGAGCAAAGAATTCATTGCCAAGGATTTTTAATCAAAAAGCAAAATTTCGAAGAACAGATTCGAAACGCGGGTTTTAACTTGCAAGAATTGTTACAAAATTTGATTGAAGGGTTAACAATTCGTCAAACAGAAGAAAAATTGCAGTTTACTGAAAACAGAATTAATCGCTTAGGCCCAATTAACTTGGCTGCAATCGATGAGTATTCCGTCTTGGAAGAAAAAAAAGTATTTATGGATAAGCAACAAAATGATCTATTAGAAGCATTAGAGATACTTGAAAATGCAATTCGCCGTATTGATCGCGAAACGCGAGTTAAATTTAAAGAAACTTTTGAAAAATTAAATAATTTTTTTAAATCAATTTTTACTGAGATTTTTGGTGGCGGCGTGGCAAATTTAGAACTCACAAGTGAAGATGTGCTTGAAACAGGGGTGGTGATCAAAGCGCAACCTCCCGGAAAAAAAAATACCTCTATTCATTTATTATCCGGAGGTGAAAAAGCGTTAACAGCGATAGCACTTGTTTTTGCTATCTTTAATTTAAACCCTGCACCCTTTTGTGTGCTTGATGAAGTCGATGCACCTTTAGATGATGTCAATGTGGGAAGATTTTGCAAATTAGTTAAAAAAATGTCAGAGAAAGTACAATTTATTTTTATTAGCCATAATAAAATTACGATAGAAATGGGTCAGCAATTAGCTGGGGTCACGATGCATGAGCCAGGTGTCTCTCGACTGGTATCTGTTGACATCCAACAAGCAATTGACATGGCTAGTGTATAAGATATACCCTAAATCTCTTTGCTAAGGGTAGTGTTTGGAAATTAACATTATGATTATATTCACTTTTATTGCAGGGCTGATCTGTTTAGTGTGTTATTTTTTTGTTATAAAACAAAAAAAACAAACAAACATTTTTTTACCTAAAAAAGAGCCTCACATTGATGTAAAAGCTGAGCCTAATTGCATTGTGCAAGAAAGTATTATGCCGTTTTTCACTCAAGAGGCAGCGCTGAAAACTGAGTCTTCTCAAGAAAATCTATTGCTAGACCAGTCGCTTATTCAAACAAAACCGATTCAATCACTTAGTGATAAGCGTGAAGCTCCATTACCAAAAAAAACAAAACCATCTGAGAATGAAATTCTTTATCTCATTTTATCTGCTAAGAGTGGTAAACCGTATGTCGGATATGAATTACTGCAAGCTCTATTATCAGCAGGCCTTAGGTTTGGTCCAATGGATTTATTTCACTATTATCAAGAAATTAATGGTAAGGATAAAATACTTTTAGCCTTGCTGCAGCTAATGATCCTGGAACCTTTGAAATTAATAATATGGGGGCTTTTTCTGGCAAGGGTTTAATCATGTTTTTAAAATTATCAGCTAACAAAGATTTGATGCAAGCCTTTAGCCTAATGCTAGATACTGCAAAACAATTAGTTGATGACTTAGGAGGCGAAATTTTTGATGAAGATCGCAAAGTGCTGACAGAAGAAAAAATAGAAAAAATAAATAGAAAAATCGCTGAGCTAGAACAAAAAAAACTAATTGGAGATTTGTTTGACCCTTAATCTAAATAAGTTAACAAACGAAATCGAAATATTAACGCGAGAAATTAATGAGCATAATTATTATTACTATGTGCTTGAAGCTCCTACCGTCCCAGATTCTGAATATGACCGGTTATTTAAAAAACTGCAAAGTTTGGAAGCTGCACATCCAGAATTAATTAGCCCAACTTCACCCACTCAGCGTGTGGGTCATCTTCCTGCTGCTTCTTTTCCACCAGTTAAACATCTTTCGCCTATGCTATCGTTAAATAATGCTTTTACTGATGAAGAAGTATTGGCCTTTGATGCACGAATTAAACAGAGGCTAGATATTGAAGGTCCTATTGAATATGTGTGTGAAACAAAATTGGATGGCGTAGCAGTTAGCCTAGTCTATGAGGAAGGAATTTTTACTCGTGCAGCAACGCGTGGTGATGGGGAAACAGGTGAAGATATTACACAAAATATTAAAACTTTACCTTCCGTTCCCTTAATATTGCGTGGAGATTCCCTGCCTTCATTACTTGAAGTTCGAGGTGAAGTATTTTTAACTAAGCAGGATTTTAAAAAATTAAATCAAGCAACAATGGAGCGTGGACAAAAAATTTTTGTTAATCCTCGTAATGCCGCTTCTGGAAGCTTGCGCCAGTTAGATCCTAGCATCACAGCAGAACGATCACTTAAAATTTATTGTTTTGCAGTGGGAGCAATTTCTACAGAATTCACCTTGCCTTCTCGCCATAATGAATTGCTTACTTTATTAAAAACATGGGGATTTAGAATTAGTCCTGAGTGTCGAGTTGTCAGCAGCATTGAGGGATGTGTTAAATATTTCGAAAGCATGAGTGAACGTCGAAAGACGCTAGATTATGATATTGATGGCGTAGTTTATAAGGTAAATAGTTTACAAGCCGAACAATCATTGGGTTTTATTTCTCGAGCGCCAAGATGGGCAATTGCACATAAATTTCCAGCTCAAGAAGAATTAACCAAGGTGCTGAATATTGATTTTTTGGTAGGAAGAACTGGTATTTTGACCCCACTCGCTAGATTGAAGCCTGTATTTGTAGGTGGAGCCACTATCAGCAATGCAACCTTACATAATATAGATGAAGTTCATCGCAAGGACGTAAGGGTAGGGGATACAGTTATTGTCAGACGTGCCGGGGATGTTATTCCTGAGGTAGTTGGTGTGATTCAAAAAAAACGACTACAGAATGCGCAACCGATTAAGCTTCCCACACATTGTCCAGTTTGTGCAGCTGAAGTGATTAAACCCGAAGGTGAAGCTGCTGCTCGTTGTACAGGTGGACTTTATTGTCATGCGCAGCGTAAATATTCCATTTTACATTTTGCTTCTCGCCGAGCATTAAATATCGATGGTTTAGGAGAGAAGCTGGTTGATCAGTTACTTACTAGTAAAGTAATAAAGAATATTGTCGATGTTTACCAATTGAAAGAAGCGCAGTTAGTCAACTTAGAGCGGATGGGAAAGCAATCTGCAAAAAATATCATTCAAGCGATTGCTAAAAGTAAGGAAACGACACTTTCTCGCTTTCTTTATGCCCTTGGTATTCGGGAGGTAGGAGAAGCCACAGCCTTAGTGTTAGCCAAACACTATCCCCAAATCGAAGATTTAATGCAATCATCAGAAGAAACATTGCAACATTTACCCGATATTGGCCCAATTGTTGCTAGTCATATCGCAGGATTTTTTAGGCAATCCAAAAACAAAAAAATTATTGATGATCTTAAGTGCTTAGGAATTCATTGGCCAATCATTCAAAAAACATCAGAAAAACTTAATCAACAAACTTTTGTCATTACTGGCACATTAAAAAATTTCTCTCGAGAAGAGGCAAAGACCATTTTGCAAGCGATGGGTGCAAAGGTAGCAAATAGTGTCTCTCGAAAAACCGCTTACTTGATTGCAGGAGAAAATTCAGGATCAAAACTTGATAAAGCGACTGAACTTGGCGTGGAAGTGCTAGATGAGAGCGCTTTCATTCGATTAATTGAAGCTAATAAATAAATTTGGTAACTATAGTTACTTTGTTTTTAATAATACATATACCGACCCTGCTCCCCCATGTTTGGGAAGAGCTGATGAAAAAGCCAAGACTATTTCTAGCTGCCTAAGCCATTGGTTAACTTTGTTTTTCAGCAAGGGCTGATCGCCGTGACCCTTGCCGTGAATAATCAATACAGCTTTATAATTTTTTTCGTACGCCCTGTTCAAGAAGTGAAGGAGTTCAGTTCGTGCAGATTCCAGATAATAGCCATGGAGATCAAGCCTTGCCTGAATGAATAATTTTCCTTGTTTGAATTTAGTGAGTTGTTTGGGTGAAATGCCAGGTCTCGCAAAATAAAGCGGTTCTTCTTGTGCGACATTTGGGACATCGATCTGATCAGAAAGATAAAAAATCGGTTTTTCATCGCTTAAAATAATTTGCGACTTTTTTTTTGAGGGTGCTTTTTTAAATATCACTCTTCCTTGTGGCTTTAAGCGTTTGACATTTTTTAGTGACTGGCGAAAAAGTGTTTTCTCTTCATCATCTATCGAATCTCTATTGTTATCATCCATTAATTGACTCATCAAATTTTGTCTAGGCTTATCAAGATAATTTAAGTACTATCTTTCATATTAGCATCCATATTCGAAGGTTACTATGAGTTTAAATACACAAAATTTATTGGAAATTAGCAAAGAATTAACTACTGTGCGCGATTATTTCCGATATGCCTATAGTCGATTTAATGAAGCTAACTTATTTTATGGGCATGGTACAGATAATGCGCTAGACGAAGCCCGAACCTTAATATTGACAGCAGTTAATCTCCCACCCGGGTCAACTAATGAATTGTTCGATGCAAAGTTGACAATGATGGAACGTCGTTATTTATGTGATCTAATCTTTCAGCGGATTCAAAACAGAATTCCTACCGCTTATTTGCTTAAAAAAGCCTGGTTCGCAGGCATAGAATTTTATGTGGATGAACGAGTGATTATTCCTCGTTCGCCGATTGCCGAATTGATTCTTAATGGTTTTTCGCCTTGGTTACAAAATGAAGAAAATTATGTTGTATTAGATCTTTGTACTGGCAGTGGTTGTATAGCTGTGGCTTGTGCACTTTTGATAGAAAATTGTCAGGTGGATGGGGTAGATATTGATCAAAATGCCTTAGCTGTGGCCAAAATTAATATTAATAAATATGATTTAGAGAATAATGTGGAGCTTATTCAATCCGACCTTTTTGAGAAGGTGGAACAAAAATATCATATTATTGTTAGTAATCCCCCTTACGTTTCCGAGCAAGAATACCGCTCTCTTCCTAGTGAGTATCAGCATGAACCTATGATTTCTCTTCTTGCTGAAGAAAGCGGTATCGCGATTGTGAAGCGAATTTTAAATCAAGCAGTGGATTATCTATTACCAGGAGGCCTATTAATTGTAGAAGTAGGGAATGCGCAAGATGCGTTGATTGAAGCCTTTCCCACTGCTCCTTTCATTTGGCTAGATTTTGAATACGGTGGGGATGGCGTTTTTCTATTAACTTATGAACAGCTTTGTGATTATCAGCATTTATTTCGTGTCAATTAATCATGGCTGGAAATAGTTTTGGTAAATTATTCACAGTAACCACCTTTGGAGAAAGTCATGGACCTGCAATTGGAGGAATTGTTGACGGCTGTCCTCCTGGAATGGTGCTTTCTGAAGGAGATATTCAAGAAGAACTAGATCGTCGTAAACCAGGAAATAATCGCTTTACTAGCCAGCGGCAAGAATCAGATCAAGTTAAGATCTTATCCGGAACTTACGAGGGCATAACAACAGGGACACCTATTGGCCTGCTAATTGAAAATCAAGATGCAAAGTCTAAAGATTACCATTCACTAAAGGATGTTTTTCGACCTTCTCATGCAGACTATACCTATCAAGGTAAATATGGTATTCGAGATCATCGAGGTGGTGGCAGAGCCTCTGCTAGGGAAACGGCGATTAGGGTTGCTGCAGGTGCAATTGCAAAAAAATATCTTGATAGCCTTGGAATTACAGTAAGTGGTTATGTGGCCCAAGTTGGATCAATTATTCCAAATAAAATTGATCTTCAAGAAGCGAGGTGTAATCCTTTTTTTTCCCTGATTCAACCTGCCTTTCCGATTTGGAAAAATTGATCCACTCCTTAAGAAAAAAAGGAGATTCAATTGGTTCAAAAGTTTGCTTGATTGCAAAAGGCGTCCCAGTTGGATTAGGCGAACCGGTATTTGATAAACTAAATGCAGCAATTGCAAGTGCTTTAATGAGCATTAATGCAGTCAAAGGCGTTGAAATTGGAGAGGGATTTGATGTTGTTGAGCAATTGGGATCAGCACATCGTGATGAGCTTACTACAAAAGGGTTTTTGACAAATCATTCAGGGGGAATTTTGGGTGGAATTTCAACAGGGCAAGATATTCTTGTCTCAATTGCCCTAAAACCCACGCCAAGCATCCGCTTACCTGGACGAACGATTGATATTAATGGCAATGAGCAAACTATTGTTACAACCGGCCGACACGATCCTTGTGTTGGAATACGTGCTGTGCCAGTTGCGGAAGCCATGTTAAGATTAGTCTTGATTGATTATTGGTTAAGACAGTCTGCAGTAAATAAAATAGAGAGAGGACTATGACTCAATATAATGTAGCGGTGCTGGGTGCAACTGGTGCAGTAGGCGAAACTATGCTAGAAATTTTAGCGGAAAGAGAATTTCCTATCAATAAGCTTTATCCGCTCGCAAGTTCACGTTCTGAAGGCGAGGTGATTACCTTTAAGCGAAAAAGTCTCTCGGTATTAAATGCCGAAACCTTTGATTTCTCTCAAGTTCAAATTGGCTTGTTTTCAGCTGGTGCTACTATTTCTGCTAAATATGGACCAATTGCAGCAGAGGCGGGGTGTATTGTCATCGATAATACTTCGCAATTTCGTTATGACGAAGATATTCCCTTGATTGTGCCTGAAGTTAATCCAAATATGCTTGATTTATATCGAAATCGAAATATTATTGCTAACCCGAATTGTTCCACTATTCAGCTAGTTGTTGCTTTGAAACCCATTTATGATGCAGTAGGCATCTCGCGAATCAATATAGCCACTTACCAATCTGTATCAGGAGCAGGAAAAGATGGCATGACTGAGCTTGCTGAACAAACAGCAAATCTGCTAAATGCACAACCACGAAGCGATCCAAAAGTATTTTCCAAACAAATCGCATTTAATGTTATTCCACATATCGATGTCTTTCTAGAAAATGGTTATACCAAGGAAGAAATGAAAATTGTCTGGGAGACACGCAAAATTTTTAACGATAATAGCATCTTTATTAACCCTACTGCGGTTAGGGTTCCAGTGTTCTATGGTCATTCTGAAGCCGTTCATATAGAAACGAAACAAAAGTTATCTGCAGCAGATGCAAAAGCCCTACTTGCTAATGCGCCGGGAATCATCGTTATGGATGAAGAAGAGGATTATCCGACTGCAGTAGGGATAGGTGGAATGCAAGATGCGGTTTATGTAGGCAGAATTAGAGAAGATATTTCTTGCTCAAATGGCTTGGATCTTTGGATTGTTGCAGATAATGTTCGAAAAGGCGCTGCCTTGAACGCAGTACAGATTGCCGAATTATTGATCAATCAGATGGATAATTTATAAGCTATACCCTTATAAATGTAAAAAAATTATATTTTCTTTACTTAAGACTTCCTTAAGCCTGGCTTGTTATTCTAAAAGCATGATAACTTTTTTTAAAAGGTGCTGAATGTCTGTCGTAAGTGAAAAAAAAATTGAAGCGCATCACTCAATATCTTCCAATCCCAATGACTCCGCGCCTAAAGTAAAATCCAGACCTTTCATTCCTGACCAGTTTAAGACAGATAAGGGTGAAATTATTGTGGATTGCAATTTTGAAAAAGATGAAAATCGCTTGGTACCCCGATAAGGATTAGTGGCGAAGAGTTTCAATTTCTTATATGATTTATCTCTTATATGTCAAGGAGAGGGATCATGCGTAAAATCATCAAAGGGTTTATGCTATTTATCTTAATGTGCATGCCAATGCATATTTTTGCCGCTTACTCCTTTTATGGCCCCACCTTTGAAAATGAACATTTATACCGCATTGCGCTCCGTGTCAGGCCTAAGCAAGACATCAGTATCCCCCAAATGATGGTAGCCATACTCAGGGTCAATCCCAATGCGTTTGTTCAACATAATATCAATGCCTTAAAGGCCGGTTATCATTTAAATTTGCCGCCACTTGCTGTGATTAGGCAAGTATCGCCCGCAGAAGCAGCACAAATTGTCAATTATCAAAATAAAATATGGGAAAAAAGAAGCGATAATAAAGTGCATGTCGTTAAAAAAACCAAGAAAAAAACAACAAAAAAAGTCGAAAAAGCCCTGATTGATGATACATCTAACACTGCTAAAAATTCACTTAACACTTCTCCGGCTAAGCATTCACTGTCTACTGCAAGCAATGTGCAAAAGCAGGATAACCAGTTAGTTAGCAGTACCAGTATGGATCAACAAAAAGAACAATTAAATACGCTTAGCGATAAGCTGAATGAGGTGATTGAAGCTAATAAAGTAGCTGCCTTGCAGACGGAAAATCAAATTAATAAAATTAATGAACAAGTTAAGCTGATTCAGGCGAAAGTTAATAAAGCTGAGACTCAACTGCAGTCTTTATCTTATCAACTTGTTCATCTAACTAGCAAACATGCTCAAGATACGACTAATTTTAACCGAATTTTGCTAATTAACTTAAAGCATAATAGTGTGGGCTTAACTGCTGCCTTTGCAACGCTTGTTTTTTTAAGCTATTTATTGTTTCGTACTTTCAAACCCAATTTAAAAACATCATTACAACCTGATATTAAAAAATCTGATGAATATGATTTCATGAATAGCCGTGAAAGTATTCCTGCCAAGCTTGATCTTGCTCGAGCCTACATCGATATGGGTGATTCTGCTTCTGCAGAAACCGCACTTAAAGATGTGTTGAAAAATGGTAATAAGGAACAGCGAAAACAAGCACGTGATTTATTAGATACACTGACTTGATCAAATGAGAATTGCGCTAGGAATTGAATATAATGGAGCGAACTTTCATGGCTGGCAAAGACAAAAGGATACCTTAACTGTACAAGGTTCACTCGAAACAGCACTGTCTTGCATTGCCGATGAAACCATACAAGTTTACTGTGCAGGTAGAACCGATGCTGGCGTTCACGCAACCCATCAAGTGATTCATTTTGACACTCAAGCGGAAAGAAAAATCGTTGCGTGGTTACAAGGAGCAAATTCCTATTTGCCTTCAACAATCAGTGTTCAATGGGCAACACCAGTCGATCAGACTTTTCATGCCAGATTTTCAGCCTTATCGAGGCATTATCACTATATCATTTATAATCATCCTGTTCGTTCCAGTCTTTGTTCACCCTTGACTACTTGGGTGAATCAAACATTAAATGCTAAAAAAATGCATCTTGCCTCGCAAGTGCTGATTGGTGAGCACGACTTTTCCTCTTTTAGAAGTGCCGCATGCCAATCGCGAACAGCAAATCGTTATATTTTTTCAATAAATGTTGTTAGCAAACCCCCATTTATTATGATTGATATCATAGCGAATAGTTTTTTACATCATATGGTCCGAAATATCGTGGGAGTGTTGCTTGAAATTGGTTTGGATAGACAGCCTGTCGATTGGTGTAGCGAACTGCTGCTCATTAAAAATCGAAACTGTGCTAGCAGAACGGCGTTAGCAAACGGCCTATATTTATCAGGGGTGAAATATGGAGACAATTTTAATCTGCCAACCTGTTTTAAAAATCCATTATTTTTGTTAGGCTAGGCGCGAGAAACACGCTTGCAAGCAGAAAAATTCATTGATAAAAGGTATAAATGAAAACAATATTATTTACTGGCGGCGGAACATCGGGGCATGTGACACCTAACCTTGCGCTAATCAATAAATTTCTTACTGCCAGCTGGAAGGTGGTTTATGCGGGATCCCGGCAAGGCGTTGAGAAAGAGATTATCAAACGCCAGAGTAATATTCCTTACTATGGGATTTGGGTGGGTAAGTTCAGGCGCTATTTGAGTTGGCGAACATTTTTCGAACCTATCGCAATAGGGATGGGTTTATGGCAAGCATTTTGGTTGTGTCGCAAAATTAAGCCGACAATCGTTTTTTCTAAGGGTGGCTTTGTGGCTTTTCCGATTGTAGTCGGAGCTTGGTTAAATCGTATACCGGTTATCATTCATGAATCAGATTTAACCCCGGGCCTTGCTAATAAAATGAGTTTCCCATTTGCAGATAAAATCTGTGTGACCTTTGAAGAAGGAAAACAGCATATTGCTTCAAAAAAAATTGTGGTTACGGGCACACCTATTAGGGAAGCCTTGTTACAAGGCGTTGCAGCAAGAGGAAGGCTATATTGTGAATTTAATGATCAAGATCCAGTTATATTAATCTTAGGCGGCAGCCAGGGTGCGAGTGTCATTAATCAAATAATACGAGAAATTTTACCAAAATTGTTGATTCATTTTCAGATTATTCACATCTGTGGCAAAGGAAAATTAGATACGACGTTTAATGATCAGCCTCGTTATAAACAATTTGAATACTTGCATGAAGAATTAGCTGATCTTTTTGCCTGCAGTGATGTTGTGGTATCTCGTGCAGGTGCGAATTCATTATATGAATTATTACAACTAAAAAAACCTCACATCCTTATTCCACTGTCGTTAAGAGCGAGTAGGGGAGACCAGATACTTAATGCGAATTATTTCGCTAATAAAGGATTGAGCCATATTCTTTTGGAAGAAAATTTAAGTCAAGAGTCACTATACAATATGATTCACCATGTTTTTCAGCATAAAAAAGAACAAAAAACGCGTTTATTAGCATATAGATTGCCAAATAGTAATCAAATGATATTCAACGAAATCTTACAGTTATCAAATGAAAAGGATAAATGATGAGTTGGCTAAAAAAATTATTTCCTGCCAAAATTCGAACTTTGTCTAGCGAAAAGCGAGTACCAGAAGGAATTTGGACCAAATGTCCAGGTTGCGATTCCATTTTATATGCCGCTGAGCTAAAGAAAAATCTTGGTGTTTGTCCTAAGTGTACGTTTCACACTCGCATGACGGCACGAGAACGTCTTGAGGCTTTTTTAGATCAAGACAATAGAAAAGAATTAGGGATTGAAGTGGGACCGGTGGATTATCTGAAATTTCGTGATACTAAGAAATATAAAGATCGTTTAATCGCAGCACAAAAAAAATCTGGTGAAAAAGATGCGTTAATTGCCATTCAAGGACGCTTAGTTGGTATGCCAATTGTCGCTTGCGCCTTTGAGTTTGAATTTATTGGTGGCTCAATGGGAAGCGCTGTGGGTGAGCGTTTCGTGCGAGCTGCAAATGCCAGCTATGAAGCAAAAATACCCTTTGTTTGTTTTGCAACAAGCGGTGGGGCAAGAATGCAAGAGGGGCTGATTTCACTATTTCAAATGGCCAAAACCAGTGCAGTTTTGGCAAGAAATTCGAAAAAAAGCATTCCTTTTATTAGTGTTTTAATAGATCCCACCATGGGCGGAGTGTCTGCCAGTCTTGCAATGCTAGGTGATATCATTATTGCTGAACCAAAAGCTTTGATTGGATTTGCCGGTCCCAGAGTGATTGAGCAGACAGTTCGCGAAAAACTTCCTGAAGGCTTTCAGCGAAGTGAATTTTTATTAGAACATGGCGCAATTGATATGATCGTTGATCGTCGTGACATGAGAAATCGTATTGCAAGTTTACTTGCAATATTGACTCATCAGCAATTACAGGATTTCGGCGAAGAGGTGACGCATATTCAATGAAAAACGTGACTGAATGGACCAATTATATTGAAAAAATCCATCCAAAAAATATGGAACTTGAACTTGACCGCATTAAATCTATTGGAAAAAAACTAGGTTTAACAAGATTCAATTGCCCTGTTCTTACAGTGGGTGGTACCAATGGAAAGGGCTCATGTGTCAAGTTGATTGAATCTATTGCGAGTATGAACAATTATCGCATAGGCGTCTATACCTCTCCTCATTTATTAAATTTTAACGAAAGAATTAAAATCAATAACCGTGAGGTATCGGATAGCCAATTAATCACCGCCTTTGAATTCATTGAGGCTGGAAGAAAGGATATTCCTCTTACCTTCTTTGAGTTTACGACCTTAGCTGCGCTTTGGCTTTTTAAACAAATTGATCTTGACCTATTAATTTTAGAGGTAGGGCTTGGAGGAAGGCTAGACGCAGTTAACATTGTCGATCCGGATATCGCGATTATTACCTCTATCGACCTTGATCATGAAGAATGGCTTGGCACAACTCGCGAACAAATTGCACTTGAAAAAGCAGGAATCTTTAGATCAGGACGGCTTGCTATTTGTGGTGATCCTAACCCTCCCGCTTCATTACTTGACTATGCAAAAGAGATAGACTGTCAGATTTTTTTAATAAAAAAAGATTATTCATTCGATCAAAACACAGCAACGTGGTCGTGGGTTGGTGGCGAAAAAAGAATTAATACCCTGCCTATTCCGAATCTTTCACTTATTAATGCAGCAACTGCCTTAATGGCCATTCATCTCTTGGATCAATTTTTTCACCTTTCCTTTTCCTTGCTGCATCGTAGTATTCTGAACGCGGCCCTACCTGGAAGATTTCAAAGATTTGATCATCCTATCAATTGTATTTTAGATGTGGCGCACAACCCTGCTGCGACTGATTTATTAATGAAAAACCTACTTTCTGAAGGAAACGATTTTCGCTTGAAGGCGGTAGTTGGAATGATGAAAGATAAAGATATTGCAAATACTTTACTGCCTTGCCGATCGATTATTAAAGAATGGCATTTTGCAACACTCAATCATGAAAGGGGAGCAAGTTCAGCGGAGCTTGCCGCTAATTTTGAAGATTTTGAAGAGGTACAATGTTATAATTATGATACCGTTCTTGATGCTTTTAAAAGCGCTGCTGCAGAGATGAGCGCTGACCAGCGAATTATTGTATTCGGTTCTTTTGTTACAGTGGCAGAAGTGTTGAATTATTTGAAAAATTATGTAGATATTGCTGTAGATGTAGATGATGATTTATGAGTGAGATGGTAATTAACGGGTTTAAGCAACGGATCATCGGAATTATTTTGCTTATTTTTCTCGCATTGATAATCTTTCCTTGGATCTTTGGAAAAGATCGACCTGAACTTCTTGAGAAGAAAGAGCACCTTGAACAAAAACGAGATGAGACTGCTGTTATTTCACCAAGAAAAAACCAATTTGCTGATATTGAACATGCCATTATTTCCTCTCAGCACTCAATTACTCAAAACAATATACCAAATCTTGCGGAACAAACGGCAATAATTGAAAAACAAGCGACTATCCCAATTGCCAATGAAGAAGAAAATCATTTTGAGAATCAACATAAGATGATTAGATCAATCGAATCAAATCAACTTGGTCAGAAATTTTCAGTCAAACAACGTGAGCCATTGAGAGTAGAATTAAGCAAACCTGATTTTTTAAAAATACAATCGTTAGCACATGCCACTAAAGATGATTCAAAATTATGGCTGGTACAACTGGGTAGTTTTAGTAATCAAGAAAATGTTTCCAAATTAGTGAAAAAATTAAAAGCAGAAAATTATCCTGTGTCGCTTAAATCAGTAAAGGATAAAAAAGTGATACAGGTGTTAGTCGGACCGTTAACTACAGAGCGTGAAGCAACTATCAAGCAACAACTCATTGCAAAAGCGCTTAAAATTAATGGTATTGTGGTGAAAAAATAGGATAACTAATATGGCAATTTATTCAATGAATGCTGTTGATTATATCATTATCGGGATTATTCTTTTCTCCACGTTGACCAGCTCAATGCGTGGGTTCATTGCTGAAGCTATCTCACTTTTAACCTGGATTATTGCTGCTATTGTTGCCTTTAGATTTGCTGAACCTGTTGGAAATTTATTATTAACCGCTATTCACGCTCCGCATTTACGGTTGGTTGTTGCATTTTTTATTGTGCTAATTCTTGTATTGATTGTTGGCGCAGTCATTAACCACTTTTTTTCAGCATTTATTAAAAGCACTGGACTTACAGGAACAAATCGTCTTTTGGGGATGATTTTTGGATTTGCGCGAGGTATTTTGTTGGTTGCTATTTTAATTTTATTTACAATGATGACCTCATTTGTCAAATCGACTTGGTGGCATTATTCTGTTTTAATTCCCTATTTTATTGGTATTGCAAACTGGTTACAGCACCTTATTCCTTCGCAGCTGTATCATTTTCAACACTTAACGCATTCAAAAACTTGAGAAATCTATGTGTGGTATAATTGGCATTGTTGCGACAAGTAATGTAAATCAAGATATTTATGATGCATTGACAGTAATGCAACATCGGGGTCAAGATGCAGCGGGTATTATTACCTGTAAAGATAAAAAAGTGGCCATGCGTAAATCAAACGGTCTTGTTCGAGATGTCCTCCATGCAAAACATATGTTACAACTGCAAGGTAACATGGGAATCGGTCATGTTCGTTATCCTACGGCCGGAAGTGCAAGCCCAGCTGAAGCTCAACCTTTTTATGTCAATTCTCCTTATGGTTTAGCGATTGCTCATAATGGTAATTTGATTAACGCAGAAGAATTAACTCAAAATTTATTAGAAGCGGATTTACGACAGCTTAATACTTCATCTGATTCTGAAGTATTGCTCAATGTTTTTGCCCATGAACTTCAATGTTTGGGAAAGATCAACTTGACCGCAGAAGATGTTTTTCATGCAGTTAGTGCAGTTCATGCGCGCTGTCTTGGGGCATATGCATGCGTTATTATGATAGCTGGTTACGGCATTGTAGCTTTTCGTGATCCTTTTGGCATTCGACCCGTGGTTTGGGGTTCAAGAAAAAATGAGCGAGGCACTGAGTATATGATTGCCTCTGAAAGTATTGCATTAGATGCGCTTGGCTATCATTTAATTGGAGATTTAGCACCAGGTGAAGCGGTTTATATCACCAAGCAGGGAGAACTTTATCAACAGCAATGTGCGACTAAAACCCTTCATGCACCTTGTCTATTTGAATACATCTATCTAGCAAGACCGGATTCCATTCTTGATGGTATTTCTGTCCACCAAGTAAGAATACTCATGGGTGAATTTTTAGCTAAAAAAATATTACGCATGCGTTCTCAGCATGATATCGATGTCGTGATTCCCATACCTGACACCAGTAGAACAGCAGCGCTTCCTCTAGCAGAAACCTTAGGGGTGAGTTATCGTGAAGGTTGCGTAAAAAATCGATACATTGGTCGCACCTTTATTATGCCTGGTCAAAAGCTCAGAAGAAAATCTGTTAGGCAAAAACTTAATCCTATTCCACTTGAATTTAAAGATAGAAATGTGCTACTTGTCGATGACTCCATTGTGAGGGGAACGACGTCTAAAGAAATTATTCAAATGGCAAGAGATGCAGGCGCGAGAAAGGTCTATTTTGCGTCTGCAGCTCCACCCGTTAAATTTCCTAATGTCTATGGCATTGACATGCCAACCTCTGATGAGTTAATTGCGCATAATCGAAGTACTGAAGAAATTGCTAAATTAATTGGTGCAGATTGGCTGATCTATCAAGACCTTGAAGATCTCTATAAAGCGATACAACTATGTAATCCAAATATTACGCAATTAGAAGATTCAGTATTCACTGGACGCTATGTCACCGGTGAGATTAGTCCTACCTATTTTAAAAAACTTCATCAAACACGAAATGACCTTGTCCAATCAGGCACAACCGCTTCCGTCAATACAAATGGACAAATTGTTGAGATATATAATGAAGTGTAAGTCATCAAATTTCTATTTCACATCCGAATTTTTTCTCTTCGAGAAATATAGTTGAAAACGATTAACTGCCATCCTATTAAAATAAGTAGAGTTAATGGTTTAGAAAGTGATATATCAGTTGAATTAAATAAAATGAATGCTTCTTGCGGTTTGCTTTTTTCAGCTTGCTTTTCAAGTAAATTAAAACCAAGATTTAAATTAAGTGCATGCTGCTTGCCATTAATTGCTTGGTTATCTGGCAGTTTCGTAATATTCAGGGAAATAATAGAGTTAAAAAACAACAAAATTAAAAGACTGAGCGTAGAAATATAAGTAACACGGGAAGCCTTTCCGGTAATATATTCTTCTCGTTCATCTCTCTCTTGAATGTTAGCTAAGCGTCGCAGTGTGAGTTCGCGGGCAGTGGGAGCGAGTACTAATAAAATTAAAAAAAATGTAAGCGCTGTAAACCATAATATTAAATTTAAAGAAACTATTTCTTGAATTAATTGAATAAAGAAATGTTTTTGCGTCGAATTATTCCAAAAAATGCCGGCAATCATAAATGGAAAGCCAAAAATTAAATAACTTTGAATATATCGTACAATTTTGTTCATCCTAATTTCCTTTAATAAAAAATATTTTTTGTATATCGGTTTTGAAAAAGCGAGCAATGCGAAAAGCAAGTTCGAGCGAAGGGTTATAATTGCCTTTTTCGAGAGCAATAATCGTAGCACGAGTTACATGAACGGCGTTTGCTAAATCCTCTTGAGTTAATTTTTTAGCTAAACGCAAATTTTGAATATAATTTTTTATGATGAGATTATTTTCTATTCGTGGCACGATCACTCCTTCAAAAACTCGTAGTGTATAATAGACTTCACATTTTATTTGTCAAGTCTATTATACATATTGAGAATAAATTTTGAATAGGAGATTAAATGGAAATTATTGATACTTAGCAGCCTGTGCTGCCCAATTAGGATCTTCGTCAGCGCGCAGATCTAAAATTTCACATCCATTTTCAGTCACTGCAACAATATGTTCCCAATAGCTAGCAGGAGCACCATCTTTAGTTACGCCAGAACCTACTGCATTATTCAAAATACAGGCTTCACCTGATCCGGCACTAATAAAAGGTTCGATAGAGAACACCATGCCTTTTTCGAGCACCCTTCCTTCATTTACGGGAGAATTATAAAGCGGGATTAACCAACCATCCATATGGCCCTTTCCGATAGAATGACCAGAGGTAACCGGTAATTTTAATACCGATAACCCATTTTTTTTAACAAATCTTTCAACTGCATTACCGATATCACTCAGTTTAGCACCTGGTCTTATCATGCTTATTGCCAACCACATCGCTTGATGACTAATAGCAAAAAGGCGTTTAATCATCGGTGAAGATTCACTGCCGACGATCCAAGTCTTTCGTGTATCTCCACACCAGCCATCTTTTTTCAAGCTAATATCAATGCCGAAAATATCTCCTGTTTGAAGTTTTTCATCATCAGGAACGGCATTCATAATAATATCATTGTGACCAAAGCAAGCAGAGATATGATGAGCCGCATCATGCTGTGCATCGCTTGCAAGGCGATCTACTTCTGCATGATATTTATTGCAAATTTTTTCGTAGACTCGTAGATTAAGTTGTTTTTTTGTTACGCCAGGTATAATGAGTGGTGAAATTTCTTCAAGAATGCGCGCACAAATTCCTCCCACCGTTTTTAATTTCTCAATCTCTTCTGGAGTTTTAATTGGCATATGCTGAAAACTTTCTGTTGCTAAATACTTCCAGATGTCATCAATTTCTTCTTGAGATTTAACCCTGTTATGTGTTGCCAAGTATCCTTTTGCCATAAAAATGTCCTAGTTAATTAATTTTTCCAGTGAAATTCACTGCTAATTAAATAAGGATAGACCAATTTTAAGGTGTTGGATGGTTAAAAAGCGGCTAGAGCAAAAAGTCGCGTAGAACTATCGTTGGAAGTGTGTTCGTTCTGGCGTAACAGTAGTAATTCTTTGCTGGGTTTTTTCGCGAATTGCTTCAAGATCCGCAAGGCTTGCAACCGACATGACGAGCTGCTCTCTGCCAAATTTGAGTTGATCTAGAGTGCGATTATTGGATTCAGCGACTTTGACGATAGGTTGGACTTTGCTATCCAATGCTTTTATCTCAGATTCGTGCTGGTGTAAAATTTTTCTTCCTTCATCTTTCGCCTCGTTGAAAAAATGATCTAATTTTTTCATGTGTTGGGATATATTTTCACGAGATGGATAAACTGATCGTATTGCTAAATAAGCCTTCATTTTAAAATAAGTATCTAAGTCAGGTTTTTTGATTCCTAGCAATTTGGATAATTCTTCTTGAGGGAGATCCTTACTTGCCCCTAAATCTTCAAAACGGTCTAACACATCTTGGAGATCTTGGCGAAGAAGATTGTCGATTTCGCCTTGAGGCAGGGAGGGGAGGCCAACCGTTTCCAGAACAGTTTCCAATGTATTCTCTAATTTTTTAAGCATTGAGTCACGATAGGTAGACCATTCTGCATCCTGTTTTGTGCTTAAATCTTTAAATTCTTGCCCTAAACCTTTTAATTGACTATAGCCATGTTCTTGTGCATTTTTGATATTCGTCAATAACTTATATTGATCATTAAGTGTTTTTTTTGTGCTTTCAATGCTGGCTTTAGTTGCAGGAGAGGCAAACTTTTTTTTGGTTTCTAAGTTTTCAAGTGCTTCTTCGATGAAGATCTTTTGTTCATTTAAACTTTCTTGTCCTTTAATAATCATTCTATCGGCTCGAATTGAATCGGCATAAGCTGTGCCAATGAAATCCTTTAAAGATTGATTTTGAGGATGAGAAAGGGACTGATTCACTTGTTCAGAGGAAAGTATGGTGATCGGCAATATAGCTGTTTGCTTAGATCTCGTTTGTCTCGCATAATGCGTGATTTGAGAGCTAAAAGTTTCATTAAAGCCAATAAATAAGCGTGCATAAGTGGATAGAAACATGATTAGACCTTTCACTATATTTTAATGAATTATAACATACTTTGTAATTTATTTATACCTATATACGAGATATTACTCGAATTGAATTAATTCATCACCTTCTTTCACTAATTCACCAACCTGGTAATAACATTGTTTTACTGTACCATCAGCGGGTGCATAAAGTGCATGTTCCATTTTCATGGCTTCAATCACTAATAGCTTATCGCCTTTGCTAACTTTCTGCCCAGAATCAACCAATAAGGCGACTAAGGTTCCTGGCATGGGAGCGATCAGTTCTACGCGATCACCTTGATCAAAAGAGAGGTGAAGCTTGATTTCTTTATCTATCGTATACTGCTCGCCGTTCACAATTAAGTCTAAAGTTGCAGAGGATTCAAAAATCATCGCTTCAAAATACTGATTATCCAGAATAAAATTAAATTGATAAATATTATTTTTTTGTTCAATGAGACTAATAGATTGGTAATAAAAACAATAATCTTGATCTTGAACAATAAAATTATTTTCTTGTTTTCGAATTAGTAAAGTTTTAAATATTTTATTGTAGGATAAGGCTATCTTAAAAAAAGAATTACCATAAAGTCTCCAACCATCGTTCCATTGCCAAGGATTATTTTTTGTTTCCATATTTTGTTTTGAATATAAAAATAAACCAGCGATACTCGAGATCGATCTTTCCAGTGTAGGTGAATTGGTAAGTTTCTTGATTTGCAAAAAATTTGTATTGAAAGCAGCTAGTTTAAAATCTTCATTATTTAAAATAGCTTTTAACAATGTGAGATTAGTTTTTATGCCTAAAATATAGGTTTGACTCAGAGCTTGTGATAAACATACTATAGCTTGTTGCCGACTTTCTTTCCAAACTATGATTTTTGCAAGTAATGAATCATAAAATATATTTATATTGTCTCCTTCTCGATAGCCACTATCAATTCGTAAATTTTTATCTTCATCAGCAAAATGAAAATATTGCAATAAGCCAGAAGAAGGCAGGAAATCATGTTCCGGGTCTTCCGCATTTAAACGTATTTCTATTGCATGGCCACTTGCTGCTTTAGGTTTTGAAAAAATTTTTTCACCAGAAGCAATGCGTATTTGCCATTCAACCAAGTCAAGATCAGTGATCATTTCGGTAACTGGATGTTCAACTTGCAAACGAGTATTCATTTCTAAAAAATAAAATTTTTCATTTTCAATGAGAAACTCAATTGTGCCTGCATTAGTATAATTAATTGCGCTTGCCGCAGTAAATGCAGTTGCTTGTAATTGCTTTTGTAATGGACCAGAAATATTTGTTGCTGGTGCCTCTTCTACTATTTTTTGATGTCTTCGCTGAATTGAACAATCACGAGTGAATAAATATTGTTGATGGCCAAAATGATCACATAAAATTTGCACTTCAATATGTCTTGCATTCTCAAGATATTTTTCAACCAGGACTTGGTCATCATTAAAAAATGCTTTTGCTTCTCGTCTTACGGCATAATAAGCTTCTTCAAAATTATTTTCGGAATGAACCACTCGTAAACCCTTGCCGCCACCACCTGCTAATGCTTTTAAAACGATGGGATAACCTATTTCTTTCGCTGCTTTTTGGATGAGAGCTAAATCATTATTTTTATCATAGTAACCTGGTAATACAGGCACACCATGCTCAGCCATGATCGATTTTGCTAAATTTTTATTTGCCATCGCTTGAATAGCTTTAGCTGAAGGACCGATAAAAACAATATTTTCTGCCTCACAAGCTTCTGCAAAATGACTATTTTCAGAAAGAAAGCCATAACCGGGATGAATTGCATCGACGTTTGTCGCTTTGGCTAAATTAATAATAGTGTCGATTTGCAAATAACTTTCAGTGCTTTTTTGTCCACCAATTAAAAAAGCTTCCTCCGACATTTTTACGGCGAGGGAATGCTTATCTGCTTCAGAAAAAATCGCCACGGTCTTGATGCCCATTTTTTTTGCTGTGCGCATGATACGACAAGCAATTTCTCCGCGATTGGCAATTAGGATTTTATTAAACAATGGCATGTATTTTTCCATTTATTAGCGAAATCAGATTCAGTTAAACCATTTAGCACGGACAAGCCGCGTGACGACGTCTGAACGTTTTCTCCACTTTAACAAGTCTGATGACTTCAGTTATTGCGTTTATCTAAAAACTCTGCAAGTCGTTGTTGAGCTTCATCTGAACAGCGTATTTTAGCGATCAGCTTCGCTGTTTCCTTTAATGCTTCATTATCAAAGTCAAAAAACTTTGTGAAAACTTTTTTTATATTTTGTAAGGCATGCTGACCATTTTTGAGTAACTGCATAACCACTTCCTGGCTTTTTAGTTCTAAATTCACGTCAGGAACAATTTCATGCACCAAGCCCATTTCTTTTGCCTCAAAGGCTGAAAAAAAATTGGTGGTTAAAAAATAAAATTTTGCTGCTCGAGGTCCAATAGCATGAATAATGTAAGGTGCAATTGTAGCGGGGATCAATCCCAATTTGGCTTCGGTAAAACAAAATGTAGCTTTTTCCTCGGCAATCACAATATCGCAGCAAGCAGGCAAACCAATTCCGCCACCCATTGTCTTACCTTTTACGATACAAATTGTCGGCTTAGAAAAATTAAATAATCGCTTGAACATGGTTGCGAGTGCTAGTGCGTCAAGCTCGTTTTCTTCCTCTGAATACTGGATCATTTTTTTCATCCAGGTTAAATCGGCACCTGCGGAAAAATTTTTTCCATTTGCAGTGAGCATTAAAATTTTTACTTGAGAATTATTTTCAAGTTGCATAAGTTTGTCGTTTAATAATTGAATGACGACTTCATTAAATGCATTATGGCAGTCTAATCGGTTCAACGTTAATGTCGCAACCCCGTTTTTTTTGATATCACAAAGAATGAAATTATTTTCCATTTTCAACTCTTATTACATTCGAAAAATACCATAAGTCGTTTGCGAAATCGGTGCATTGAGTGAGGCAGAAATGCAAAGACCGAGTACCCTTCTGGTATCTAAAGGATCAATAATCCCATCGTTCCATAATCTTGCACCTGCGTAATAAGCATTTCCTTGTTGCTCATATTGACTTTTTATTTTATCTATAAAAGCAGTTTTTTCTTCGTCACTCCAAATTTTATTTTGCCTTTCATTTTTTTCTTGGCGAACTTGTGATAAAACCTGGGCAGCTTGTTCGCCGCCCATCACTGAAATTCTTGCGTTGGGCCACATCCAAAGAAAACGAGGATCATATGCTCGACCACACATGGCATAATTACCCGCACCAAAGCTTCCGCCAATAATAAGAGTAAACTTTGGAACACGAGAACAGGCGACAGCTGTGACTAACTTCGCACCATGTTTTGCAATACCTTGAGTTTCATATTTTTTTCCCACCATAAAGCCGGTGATATTTTGTAAAAAGACAAGTGGAATGCCACGCTGATTACATAGCTCAATAAAGTGTGTACCCTTTAATGCAGATTCGGAAAATAAAATGCCATTATTTGCAATGATTCCCACCAGATACCCAAAAATATGCGCAAAACCACAGACCAGGGTAGGGCCATAAAGCATTTTGAATTCATCAAAAAGTGATTCATCTACCACGCGTGCAATAATTTCTCTGACATCAAAAGATTTTCTCGTATCAGCCGGAATAATCCCATACATTTCTTTTACATCATATACCGGCTCTGAGTAAGTTTTTGTCTGAAAAAGAGGGGGGGTTCGGTTTAAATTTTTGACAATATTTCGTGCAATGGATAAGGCATGTTTATCATCCATCGCATAGTGATCCGCCACGCCTGATAGCTGGCAATGAACTTCAGCTCCGCCTAATTCTTCCGCGCTGACAGATTCGCCTGTTGCAGCTTTAACGAGGGGTGGCCCTCCAAGAAAAATCGTTGCTTGATTTTTTACCATTATAGATTCATCTGCCATTGCAGGCACATAAGCGCCGCCTGCTGTACACGATCCCATGACAATGGCAATTTGCGGAATATTTTCTGCAGATAGCGTAGCTTGATTAAAAAAAATTCGTCCAAAATGTTCTTTATCTGGAAATACCTCATCTTGTTTAGGCAGAAAGGCGCCTCCTGAATCGACTAAATAAATGCAAGGCAAGTGATTTTCTCTCGCTATTTCTTGTGCCCGCAAGTGCTTCTTTACTGTAATGGGATAATACGTTCCGCCTTTGACAGTCGCATCATTGGCGAAAATCATGCACTCTTGTCCAGCAATTCGGCCAATACCAGTAATAATACCACCAGCAGGAACCGCTTCTTTCTCATAAAGTTGATAGCCAGCTAACATGGCGATTTCTAAAAAAGGAGAACCGCTATCAAGAAGGTAGTCGATACGGTCTCGTGCTAAGAGTTTTCCTTGTTCTAAGTGGTGTTGTTTAGCTTTTATCTCGCCTCCTTGCTGAATCATCTCAATAATAGTTTTTAATTCTTTTACATTTTTAGACATTTCTTGATAATTTTGCTTGAAGGCGGAACTCTTAGAATTAATTTCTGAATTTATTTTTGACATAGTATTTTCATTTGGTAAATTCGTTTCGTTCGATTGCAATCGCTGTTGCTTCGCCGCCACCTATGCAAAGTGCTGCAATGCCGCGTTTTAAATTCTGCTGTTGTAAGGCATGAGCAAGGGTGACAACAATACGTGCGCCAGAAGCGCCGATAGGATGTCCGAGTACACATGCTCCTCCATTGATGTTGACTTTTTTCGGTGAAAGATTAAGAGAATGGATGGCATTCAACACGACGACCGCAAAAGCTTCATTAATTTCCCATAAGTCTACTTCTTCTGCTCGCCAATTAATTTTTTTGAGTAATTTTTTAATGGCAAATACCGGTGCTGTAGTAAATAAATCAGGCGCTTGTGAATGTGTGGAATGAGAAACAATTTTGGCTAAGGGCTGAAGATGATGCTTCATCGCAGTAGGGAGTGTCATTAATGTGACAGCTGCTGCACCATCTGAGATTGAACTTGAGCTTGCTGCTGTGACCGTCCCATCTTTAGTGAATGCGGGGCGAAGCAAGGGAATTTTTTCAGGCTTGGCTTGTGAAGGTCCTTCATCTTCTTTAATCCATTCTAGATTTTTTCCTGTGTTGTGTTCTACCTGGGTAATTTCTTGAGTAAAGCGTCCATGTTTAACCGCAAGCCTTGCTCGTTCATAGGAAGCGAGTGCAAAGTTATCCTGTTCTTCCCGACTGATTGCTTCTTGAACAGCGCAGCGGTCAGCAAAAACTCCCATTAATACGCCATTTTCATAAGCGTCTTCTAAACCATCATAAAACATATGGTCGATGACTTGTTGATGGCCAAGACGATAACCCGCTCTTGCTTTTGGCAAGAGGTATGGCGCATTGGTCATGCTTTCCATGCCTCCTGCGATGATGATGCGCGCTTCCTGCTGTTGTAATAAGTCGTGGCCTAGCATGATGGCCTTCATTCCTGAACCACACATTTTATTGATGGTGGTGCAATCTATACTAGCTGGCAGGCCAGCCTGGATTGCCGCTTGTCTGGCAGGAGCCTGCCCTAATCCAGCAGATAAAACACAACCCATTACGACACTATCCGGGTCTTGATAAGATAAGTTAGCTTGCAAAATTGCAGATTTTATCGCTATCGCACCCAAGTCTGTAGCGGAAAAATTTTTTAATTTACCTTGAAAATGACCAATTGGCGTTCGAGTAGCACTTGTAATATAAACGATTTCTGACATTCTCTTCCCCTAGTTGTCGTTACTCATGTTGACTGAATAATTCTCTACCAATTAGAATGCGCCGAATTTCTGAGGTTCCTGCACCGATTTCATAAAGTTTGGCATCGCGCAACAACCTTCCTGTTGGATAGTCGTTGATATATCCATTTCCCCCTAAACATTGGATCGCCTCTAATGCTACCTGGGTGGCTTTTTCTGCAGTGTAAAGAATGGCGCCTGCCGCGTCTTGTCGGGTAATTTTTTCTTGATCACAAGCGTTTGCAACGGCATAAACGTAGGCACGGCATGCGCTTAATGTGCAATACATATCCGCAATTTTTGCTTGAATCAGTTCAAATTTCCCAATAGCTTTTCCAAATTGTTTTCGTTCATGAATATAGGGTAGAACAATATCTAGTGCATTTTGCATTAAGCCTAAAGGCCCGCCTGCCAACACCACTCTTTCATAATCCAGTCCGCTCATTAATACATTTATCCCATCATTGAGCTCGCCTAGTATATTTTCTTCTGGCACTTCGCAGTCTTCAAAAACGAGTTCGCAGGTATTTGAACCGCGCATGCCTAATTTATCTAATTTTTGTGCAGTCGCGAACCCTTTAAAAGATCGTTCAATGACGAAGGCGGTAATTCCATGAGATTTTGCGTCAGGATCAGTTTTAGCATAAACAACTAACACATCGGCATCCGGGCCATTAGTCACCCACATTTTAGTCCCATTTAGCACATAGTGAGAACCCCGTTTATTTGCACGTAGTTGCATGCTGACTACATCTGAGCCGGAGCCAGTTTCGCTCATGGCAAGGGCTCCCACATATTCGCCGCTACAAAGTTTTGGTAGGTAACATTGCTTCTGTTTTGGAGTGGCAAATCGTCGAATTTGATTCACGCAGAGATTTGAATGTGCTCCATAGCTCAGTCCAATTGCCCCCGAGCCACGACTAATTTCTTCCATGGCAATGACATGTTGCAAATAACCCATGCCGGAGCCACCGAATGCTTCTTCAACAGTTATACCCAATAAGCCTAAGCTGCCCAGTTTTGGCCACAAATGTCTTGGAAAGGTGTTTTCTTGATCAATATTACTTGCAATGGGTGTGATTTCACTTTGGACAAAATTTTGGATTGCTTCTCGTAAGAGGTGTGTGGTTTCATCTTGTTGAATAGTTAATCCTTGTAACATTGGGTCGATCCTTCGTATTCTAATCGTCTGTTGTGAAGAGTGAGTATTAATGATTTATAAGCTAATTCGTTCCATCCTTTTTCAGTTAGAACCTGAATTGTCCCATAATTTTTCTTTAAAAGCGATTAAGCTACTTGAAATACTGGGTTGTCTGCACCGGAAAACTATTCCTTTGCCAAGAAAAGTATTTGGCATAGATTTCCCAAATCCTATTGGACTTGCTGCCGGTTTAGATAAAAATGGGGATTATATTAAGGCACTCTGTAAGCTCGGTTTTGGATTTATTGAAATTGGAACCGTTACTCCAAAACCCCAGCCAGGAAATGTTAAACCGAGGCTATTTCGACTCGAAACAAATCAGGCTTTGATTAACCGAATGGGTTTTAACAATAAAGGGGTGGATCATCTCGTCGCGATGCTCGAGAAGCAAAATAATTTAGGCGTAATTGGTATTAATATCGGAAAAAATGCTAGCACCCCGCTTGACCATGCAATTGACGACTACTGCTTCTGTTATGATAAAGTTCATCCCTATGCCAGCTATGTCACGGTGAATATTTCCTCTCCTAATACCACTGGTTTGCGAGATCTTCAAGGCAGCGCTTATCTATCGAGCTTGCTTGCTGCCTTGAAAGATCGACAACTTGCGTTGTCTCAAACCCAAAATCGCTATGTCCCTATTGTGGTTAAAGTTTCTCCTGACTTGAATCAAGCTCAAATAGAGGAAATGGCGGCTATTTTTATTCAACACCATGTTGACGGTATTATCGCGACCAATACTGCCATTGACCGTACTAAAATTAAAGCCCAGCCATTGGCTGCTGAAACAGGCGGATTGAGCGGTGAGCCGATATTTGAGCTATCCACTCAAGTCCTCAGTGAATTCAAACGATTGACTACTGGTCATGCTATTTCGCTAATTGCAAGCGGAGGCGTGATGTCTCCCGAGCAAGCTATTGAAAAATTTAAGGCAGGCGCCGATTTAGTGCAGCTTTATACTGGACTCATTTATCAAGGGCCTTCTCTGATTTCAAAGTGTTGCAAAAGTATAATATGAACGTTTGTGCGTTACCCCGCGAGCTTATGTTTGCTTATAATTAGCAAATGCCTATATAATACATAAAGATATTATATTTTTATTGAAAATATGCATATTCCGCTTTATTATTTCTTTATTTGTTAAGGTTACGATAAGGAAAGGATGAATTTGGAAGTTATTCAAAACATTTCTCTTGTGATAGCGCGTGTGTTGTTTGTTGCAGTTTTCTGCTTTCAAGACGCGATTTATAATAAAATTATTTATGCGCAAAGAAGTCTTAACTACATGCAATCTTTTGGGCTTCCTTATCCAAGAATCCTATTAATTTTGGTTATTACTTTGGAATTAATTGCTGGTTTTATGATTATTTCAGGTTTGAAGGCAAGATGGGGTGCTTGGTTGATTTTACTATTCACCTTGTTTGCAACGATTATTTTTCATCGATTTTGGACCTATTCAGACCCGCTTGAATTTCAGAATCAACTGAATCATTTTATGAAAAATATTTCAATAATCGGTGGAGCAATTTTCATTATGGTATACGGAGTAGGGCGGTACTCTCTATAACATTTGTGCGTTGAACAGACTCTTACCCGTGAGCAGCTAGAGCATGTTTTTAAAATTAAAAAAATTCAAATTATCAGATGAATTAGCAAAGGGATTCGCTTACACCATTGCGCGTTTAGTACTGGGTATTTCCTTTTTAAATGCAGCTATCTGGAAAATTTGGGTGCTGACTCCAATTGGTCATGCAGAAAAATTTTTTATTACCAATTTCCAAAATACTTGGATACCTCACTTTATCTTATGGACCTTGGGATTATCGATACCTTTTTTTGAGTTATTATTTGCGATCTTATTTTGCATAGGATTTAAAGCACGCGAAGTGGCATTTCTTTCCGGTTTATTACTGATTGTCACCACCTATGGACACTCACTAATCGATCCACTGTATAATATTTCACAAGGGCTGACTTTTTCTCGTTTGGCATTAGTTATTTTTTTATTAATTGCTTCTAACCGTCACGATATTTTTTCACTGGATTATTTCTTCTCCCCTAAAAAAAATTAATTAATTGAGTTACTATGCAAGAAATTAACGAACTTCTTCAAAAAGTATTAGATTATTACGCTAATGAAAAAGACTGCGATAATCTTTCTCCAGTATTAGATAGCATTCAACATCAAATCGATCATATTCAATTGATACTTTCTAAAATATCAAGGACATTAAATTGCATCCATCTTAAATGTAGTAATGAATTTTCAGCCGCCTTATTGCCGCCAATGTGGGAAAAGTTACAAAGATTGCTTATCCCTAAAATAATTGCTATCTGCAAGCAATTTCATTTGAGTGTGATTTTAATTGATTGGTCTTTAGTTGAGAGTGATATTATTTTACTTGCTAATGTACTTAAACATCATTCTGACTTAACCGCTTTACGCCTACACAATTGTCAAATTGGTGATGTAGGGGTGTTAACTCTGGCTGCTACGCTTAAATCAAAATTTCGACTCAAGACTCTTGAGATTCTCGGTGATATGAGTGTTGCAGGAATACAAACAATTTGCCAAGCGGTAAGTGACAACATTTTCTTAACTAACCTAAACCTAGGTCTTGCTAGTTTTAATGCGGTTCGAAGTGGCTTCTGGGTTCAAAACGGGTCTAATTCATTAGTTGAACAGCTAGTAAATCGAAACTGTAAGCTAAGAGAACTTACTCGGCAAATAAAGATCGCTACTGAAAACAGCGATAATGATGAAATTAAAAAAATTTTATATGATATGGATAATATCATGCCGGATTCCATTAAAAAGAAGCCTGAAAATTTCAATATTCATCATTACTATTATTTTAAACAATTTTTAGAAAAAGCCACACAACCAAGTCCTCCTGAAACAATCAGATACCTTGAAAAGACAAAAGATTTTATTAATAACCCCATTCCTTTCTTTGAGAGAACGATTATGGGGAATAATATATTCCATGAATCCAATGAAATTGATGAATGTAATCCTGTTGAAATGACCTCCATGCTTCTTGCTATTAATCATTATTATCCTGGATTTAACGAGCAAATAGCACCTTCACTACATGATACACTGGAACTTCAAGCCCACCGCTTACTCACCGCCTTGGCTTATAAATATACCTGTAATCAAGAAGTAAAGACTTTTTTGTGCTTGTTTGAACCCATAACACACCCTCAATTAGCGTCGTATTATCAGACAGTTTGGCTTGAACTGCTTGCCGAGGCTATGCCCGGAGTGATGGCTAAAGCAGGACTTGATGCAAAATTGGCTTTATCTCAGCTAATATTCTTTTTAAAAAGAAATCGCTTTTATTATCCGGAAATTGATAATCATCACCACTACCTACTTAATCAGCTTTTCAAAGATGAAACGATTAACAAAGGAGAACAAAATAGCCAGCTACTTTCTGATAAAATAGCGATAATTGATTTTGTCTGTGTTAAACGCATAGTGAATGCAGCCTTAGCTTGGTTATTGAATGATAATATGCAATTTTGGGAAAAAGTTTTTTTACAAAATGTTGCTGAAAGTGACTGGCATCCAATTATAATGAAGTATTTATTGCAATCTCCTACCTTTATCAAAGAGTTAAACAATTTTGTTGAGGGAAAAGAATGGATGTTGCTAGAAACGTTTTATTTTATATCGATTTCAGAAATTGAAAATTGCATTCAGTCTGTGCCAAAAAGCGCAAAATATTTTACTGAAGCCATGTTTGAATCTTTTGAATTAGAAAGAGATTCAATTAAGACGCCAAACCTTGATAAGCATATCGAGAAGCTAAAAGTTCGTATTTTAAAAGCTTTGCCAAATGTTGATAAACGAGAGGAATCATGTGAAGTACCCTCATTTCACCGGCCCTAGTGCTTCGGTGCGCTCATAGATATCTTCAAAACGAATAATATCATCTTCTCCTAAATACTCGCCGACTTGGACTTCAATAATGCATAAGGGATTATCGGTGATATTGGATAAACGATGCTTGGTTCCCTTATTAATATAAGTAGATTGGTTCTCATAAAGGGTGAGAACTTTTTCTCCATTTTGAATAAAAGCTTCACCGTTGACTACTACCCAATGTTCACATCGATGTGCATGAAGCTGTAAGGATAATTTTCCGCCAGGCTTGACCATAATATATTTTACCTGGTAACAAGGGCCAGAAATTAATGTTTGATAATAACCCCATGGTCGAAAAACTTTTTTATGGTCTGCTGCTATCGGGTTGCTTTGGGCTTTTAATTTGGCAACTACAGATTTGACATCTTGAGAATAACGCTTATCTGCAACCAGAACGGCATCTGCGGTACAAATTACTATTTGGTTTTCAAGCCCAATGGCAGAAACTAATTTATCATCAGATGAAATCAAACAATTTTTACTTTGTTCCAAATGAACATTACCCTTAACAAAATTATTGTTTTCATCTTTCTCACCCGCTTCTGCTACCGATGCCCAGCAACCTAGGTCATACCAGGAAAGATTGAGCTCTACCATTACGGCAATATCGGTTTTTTCCATTACCGCATAATCGATGGAATCACTAGGACATTCTGTAAAAATAGGTTTATCAACACGAAAATAATCCTTTTTTCTTAAGCTATGTTGATAAGCTCGAACAGCATGATCATGAATAATAGGTGAATGTTTTCTTAATTCATCTAAATAGGTTTTAGGCTGAAATAAAAACATGCCGCTATTCCAATAATAATTTCCGCTTTGACAATATTGCAAAGCAGTTTCAAGATTGGGTTTTTCTACAAATCTCTTTACTCTAAAAATACCGGGTATTAGCGCTTCACCCTTCTCAATATAGCCATAGCCAGTTTTAGGCGCATTAGGGGAAATGCCAAAAATTGTCAATGAACCTTTCTCAAGATTTTTTTCCGCGTGTTGTATGACTTCTTTGAAAGTCTCTGTCTCTACAATGAGGTGGTCAGCCGGCAGCACTAAGAGATTTGCCTGAGGATTAATATATTCAAATACATATTGAGCTGCGATTGCGATGGCAGGCGCAGTATTGCGCGCACAAGTTTCTAAAATATATTTGGCATTATCAAAACCAATTTGAGCTAACTGGTCTTGACAAAGAAAATAATGTGCTTCATTGGTAATGATAATCAGTTCCTGACAATCTGTGGCTTTTTTTACGCGTAGCAGTGTTTCTTGCAAAAGAGAATGCTTTCCAATCAAGTTCAAGAATTGTTTTGGAAAATTTTCTCGCGATAGGGGCCATAATCTCGTACCAGAGCCTCCCGCTAAAATAACAGGCACAATTTTAGTTTCCATACCTTGATTCCTTCTGTTCTGAATAGTTATTCGATTTTTTTATAAGGGAGGTAATGTGGTTCCCAAATCGCTTGATCGACCAATTTTTCCGGTGATTCCAGCGGATCTATACGCGCTAGGCCTTCACGAATGGCTACTTCTGCGACACTAATTGCAATTTCACGTGATAATTCAGAAGCTTGATCAAATTTTGGTAACAAGGCACCATTTGGTTCTCTCAAAATAGGTGAACAGGAAACGGTTTTTTGACAAGCAGCCCACAACATTTCTTCTGTGACTTCTTTTGCTTTTGTTGCAATCACGCCCAGCCCAATTCCCGGAAAAACGAGGGCATTATTACATTGTGCAATCGGTATCAGTTTTTCCTCATAATAAACAGGGGCAAAGGGGCTGCCTGTTGCGATTAGTGCTTTACCTTCTGTCCATTGAATTAATGATTCAGGTGTCGCTTCAGATTTTTCTGTCGGGTTGGATAGAGGAAAGATAATGGGTCTTTCCACGTGGGCTGCCATTTCTTTTATAATCGATTCTGTGAAAGCGCCAGCAGAAGTGGAGACACCAATTAGGATGGTTGGATGAACATGCTTAACCACATCTTCGAGGCTAATGTAATTCGGTTGAAGCGTCACCCAAGATGCGGCTTCTTCCGCTTTTCTTGCATAACGCGCTTGTTCCGGGGAAAGTTTAATTGATTTTTCAGTCATCAGACCAGAGCGATCGAGTAGCCAAAAACAGCGATGTGCTTCGTCTTCAGATAACCCATCGCGCATCATCGCATCGGTAATTTGATCAGCAATACCTACTCCTGCGGTTCCTCCTCCAAAAATCACAATTTTTTGTGAAGGTAAAGGTGTATTTGTTGCTTTTACAGCGGCAAGTAGGGCAGCAAGTGTCACCACTCCCGTTCCCTGAATATCATCATTAAACGTGCATATCTCTTTGCGATAACGTTCTAAATTCCGCCTGGCATTATGACGACCAAAATCTTCCCAGTGCAAGAAAACATTCGGAAAGGTTTGCTTTATCGCTTGAATAAATTTGTCTATAAATTGTTCATACTCTTCTCCTGATACGCGCTTGTTCCGCCAACCTAGATAAAGTGGATCATCCAATAAATTTTGGTTATTTGTGCCAACATCAAGTAGGATGGGGAGGGTATTCAAAGGATTAATGCCTGCGACTAATGTATAGACCATCAGTTTTGCAACAGGAATATCCATTGCCCCCACGCCTTGATCACCAATGCCAAGCACGCCCTCGCCATCGCTAACAACAATAAGATCGATTTCTGGATTGCTGCGATTGGATAAAATTTCTTCCATCTTATCGATATCAGGGTAGGAAATATAAATACCTCGAGGCTGTCGAAATTGCTTACTATACTCAATGACAGCCGTTCCAACGATAGGGGTATAAATAATCGGCATCATTTCTTCAAGATGATTATTAATTAATTTATAAAATAAAACTTCATTATGACTATGCAAATTACGTAAATAGATATTTTTTTGCAGTAATGAATCATAAGATTTGTATTGCAAGTAAGCTCTCATCGCTTGTTCATGTAATTCTTCCACCCGTGTGGGTAGTTTTCCGACGAGTCCAAATAAATGTCGCTCCTCTTCGGTAAATGCAGTGCCTTTGTTCAACTGAGAAATCATTAAAAGCGGTTTACCAGACAGATTAGTTTCAATCCATGCATTCTCATTATTTTTATCTTTTTTTATTTTAAAATTTAGCATTCTTTCTCCAGATTATCCTCAAGTAAGGGTTTGAGTGGTTTCAGTTTAGCGGATTCATGACGAGAAATTCGATCCGTATCAATATAGCGATCTGTAATCATTGCATTTTCATGACCGGCATCGTCTCTAACATGTTCGCGTGGCCTGTGTTCTACATCTGCAGATATTGCAGTATGTCTTAGCCAGTGGACGGTTGCAAAATTTAAATCCTGTGCCTCATCTTCCTTACCTGCTAAACGCAATTGAGAAATAGCTCGATCAAAACAAATTTGAATTAACTTTCGCACTTGTCTTGTGCCAATCCCTCCTTTTCCTTTCTCTTTATGGATAAGCGGTGAAATTTCACTACGGCCAGGTAACGGCGTTAAACCTCTACTTATTCGGTAACGTTTTAAAGCCTCGAGCATTGCGTTTGGCACAGCAACATCGCGTACTTTATTGCCTTTGCCGACTGTTGTAAACCACCATCTGTCATTTTTATCAGGATTGAAATCACCCATTTTAGGTATTCTGCCAGGCGTTTCAGAAACTTCTGAAATACGCAGGCCTAACAAATAAAAAATAGAAATGAGAAAAAGATGGCGTTCATAAAAAGCGTCTTGATTCGCTAAATTTTCAATAGTTTCAATGACAACATGCCACTGTAAATTACTTAACTTTCGTGTAACTTTTTGAGATTGGACTTTTTGAATAAAACGACTTTTTTGTCTAATTAATTGGACTGGGTTGACTTCTAGGTAACCTTCTTGCTGTAAAAAGGTAAAGTAGGTACTTAATCCTGCAAATAAGGCTTGAACAGATTTATTCGTGAGCTGATATTGTGCTTTATCTGGACGTTTTCCTTCCTTGTGAAGAACCTTTGAAATTCTGACTACAAATGGTCTCCATTCGGAATTCGGAATGCGCCGACCATTTTTAATAATAAATCTGGCCACATTTTTAGTGGCAATCCAGTTTTTTGGTGGATTTTGAATTAATAGGAGGTAGTCTCGTATGTCATTACGATCAATTAATTTGATTGGTTTTTCTATTAGTAACCAAGCGCATTGTAAAAATCTTTCTACTTCTCGCCTATAAGCATTAAAAGTATCAGATGAACCACTATAACTTCGTAAAAATTCGCTGGTTAGCGCGTATTCTTGTATTGCTTCTGGAATAGCTAAGGTTAGGAGATAATCATTCAAGCCTGAATCAGATTCCTGGTCTAATCTGTTTAATGTGTCAAATAACGGCCTAGGTAGTGGCTTAGATTTATTACTCATTTTATACTCAGAAAGATTAATGCCTGTACCTTATTAATAGGAGAAAATTATGTCAAGAATGACAATTTCCATGACGGATAGTTTATATCAATATTATCTTACCCATTCTTTGAGGGAAGATCCTATTCTTGCTCAATTACGTCTCGAAACAAAAGGATTAAGTGCAGCCAAAATGCAGATTGCGCCTGAACAAGGTCAGTTTTTAGCCTTTTTGGTAAAAATGTTAAATGCTAAAAAGACTTTGGATATCGGAGTTTTTACCGGTTATAGCGCCTTAGTTGTCGCGATGGCAATGACAGACGAAGGAAAAGTGATCGGGTGTGATATTAATAATGAATGGACGAACATGGCTAAAAAATATTGGCAGCTGGCGGAACAAGCACAAAAAATTGAGCTCAAGCTTGGGCAGGCGACAGAAACTTTAAAAGAATTACTACATCAAGGAGAAGCAAGCAGCTTTGATTTTATTTTTATTGATGCTGATAAAAAAAATTATCCCACTTACTATGAGCTATCTTTACAATTACTGCGTTCCGGTGGGGTGATCGCAATCGATAATGTTTTTCAAGATGGGCGGGTGATCACCCCAACGGATGAAAATGCTTGTGTAATTGATGCCTTGAATGAAAAAATTTTACAAGATGTACGGGTGGATCTTAGCATGCTTCCAATTGCAGATGGGTTGACCTTGGCGAGGAAACGTTAATAGGATTTATCGGCTTTTTTGTCATTAATATAAAGATCTCTCCCACCGTCGATACTGACTGCGCCTTCTTTCCAAGGTAGGTGGTGATAGGGTGGCTGTTCTGATAAAGAAAAAAATGGATATTTAATAATGTCAAAATAAGGGGAATAGTCAAAATCACTTGGCGTAAAAAGTCTGGGATTTCTTTGTATTAATTCAATCCCATTTTCATCATCATGCTTTACTACAGGTAAAATAGGAAACTTAACTGAACCAAACGCTTCTGCGATCATAGCGGAACAAATATCATAAGCAGCTTTTGATGGGGTGGGGTCAAATAAAATAGAATGCCAACGACTGAAATATCCCCAAGGTAAAATAAATCGTGCTAAATCAATAACATGCCTAACGTCGTACTTGCCGCCAAGCCGGTTAATTGCATAGCCAATCACTAGCTGTGCATCTTTGCGTGAAAGTCCTTGTGGCCGACAAATTCGAATATGATCATGTCGATAGTGGGGGAGTGCTGTGATAATTGTACCTTTACCGATTAAGCTTTCAATCAGCAATTGACTATCAGAAGCGCCGCCAAAATGTTGCTGTATTTTTTTGCGAAGATTTAAATTGTCGACATCATACAAACGACCTAAATAAAGCGCGGCATGTGACCAGGGACTTTGAGTAACTTTCCGAATAAAACGACTAATTTGATTGCGACCTTCAATTAACAGCACATCTCCAGGACGCAGTTCATAACGAATTCTTTCAAAATCACAAAGATATGCTCGTCTGGGCGGATGATTTTTGGTCAACCAGTGCGTAATTCTTTCGATCAACCAATCCCCCATGGAAAGCCTCATTGTCTTATTCTTACTCCCTTAGCACCATTTTTGCTAACACTGCAGCTTTACCAATATAGTTCTTCGGCTTCAATAAAGAAAGCTCGTGCTTAACATTATCTGGCAACGGCAATTCAAGAATGAAATCATGGAGCATTTTCTCATCAATAGTTTTACCCCGTGTTAATTCTTTTAACTTCTCATAAGGTTTAGGAACACCATAACGTCTCATCACGGTTTGCAGTGCCTCAGCCAGAACCTCCCAGGCTTGTTCAAGTTCCTCATTGATTTTTTGATGATTCAGCTCAAGTTTGGCAAGACCCTTTAAGGTGGCTTGGTACGCAATTAGCATATAGCCGAGCGCCACGCCAATATTTCTTAATACTGTGGAGTCGGTTAAATCTCTTTGCCATCTAGAAATGGGAAGCTTTGCAGAAATATGATTTAATAGTGCATTTGCAAGACCTAAGTTTCCTTCTGAGTTCTCAAAATCAATGGGATTAATCTTGTGAGGCATGGTAGAGGAACCCACCTCATTTGGATTAGATTTTTGAGAGAAATATCCAATTGATATATAACCCCAAATATCACGATTAAAATCAATCAATATGGTATTTAATCGGCATAAGTTGTCTGAAAGTTCTGCGATATAATCATGAGGTTCAATTTGTGTGGTAAATGGATTTGGCTCAAGCTCCAACTGCTCAATGAAATTATTTGATAAATCTATCCAATCTACTTCAGGATAAGCAATATAATGCGCATTAAAGTTACCCACTGCCCCATTCAATTTCCCTAAAAATGGCAAATCTTGCAAGACACTAAGCTGCCTTTGTAATCTTGCTGCAACATTGGCAAATTCTTTTCCCATAGTTGTGGGTGAGGCAGGTTGCCCGTGCGTTCGAGAAAGCATAGGAATCTCGCTATGACGATTTGCAAGGCAGTTAATTGTCTCAAAAAGGTCACGTAATATCGGTAGGCAAATATCATGAATCGCTGTTTTTAACATTAATGCATAGGATAAATTATTAATATCTTCTGATGTGCAGGCAAAATGAATGAATTCAGTCATTGCAGAAAGGTGAGGATGAGCTTGGAACTTTTCTTTTAAAAAATATTCCACTGCCTTTACATCATGATTGGTAACCATTTCGATTTCTTTAACCCGAAAAGCATCCTGTTCACTAAAATTAGTAATGATTTTTTCCAGAAAAATGTTGTCTGATTCATTCAATTTAGGAATTTCTTTGATAAAAGGTGAGTTTGCCAGTGCCTGTAACCAGCGAATTTCTACTAGAACGCGGTGTTTAATTAATCCAAATTCACTAAACAACGGACGCAAGCTCTGTACTTTGTCAGAATAACGACCGTCTAGGGGAGAAATTGCAGTTAACGGTGAAAGTTTCATGGCTGTCTTTTGGTGTGAAAAGGCGCATCCTAACATTGTTTCTTTTAATCGACTAGTGTAGGATCTCGCAACGTGCTGAATGGTAACTTTTTGGATAAGCTACGAGATTTAAGGTGAAGATGCAATTTGTTGACTTGAAAAAACAATATGAGCTGATAAAAGATCCGCTTTTTGAGCGAATTAAATCAGTCCTGGATCATGGCATTTACATCATGGGCCCGGAAGTTATTGAATTAGAATCTCAGTTGGCAGTATCGGTTCAAGCAAAGCATTGTATTACGCTTGCAAGCGGAACAGATGCGTTATTGGTCGCGATGATGGCGCTTGGAATTCAGCCAGGTGATGAAGTGATCACTTCGCCGTTCACCTTTATCGCAACAGCAGAAATGATACGTTTACTTGGCGCAGTGCCCGTCTTTGTAGATATCCATCCTGATACTTATAACATTCAACCCGCGTTAATTGAAAAAGCAATTACTTCGAAAACTAAAGTCATCATGCCGGTGAATCTATATGGTCAATGTGCAGATTTTGATGCCATTAATCAAATTGCAGCGGCACATAATCTTTTTGTTATCGAAGATGCGGCGCAAAGCTTTGGTGCCAGTTATAAAGGACGGTTTTCCTGCAATCTTGGGTTGATTGGCTGTACCAGTTTTTTTCCTGCTAAGCCACTAGGTTGCTACGGTGATGGAGGGGCATGTTTCACCGATGATGATTGCCTAGCTGATAAAATGCGTAAAATTAGGAATCATGGACAAAACACACGTTATAATCATGTATTATTGGGTTTAAATAGCCGGTTAGATTCTATTCAAGCTGCCATACTGCTTGCTAAATTAGAAATTTTTAAACAAGAAATTAGCCTGCGACAACGAATAGCACATAAATATAACGAAATACTTAAAGCCCATCTGCCCATTCCTTATGTGGAACCCTATAATCAAAGTATTTATGCACAATATACCTTGCAAGTTGATGATCGAACCAACGTTCAAAAACTTTTACAGGAAAGGGGAATCCCAACTGCAGTTCATTATCCTGTGCCGCTACATCGACAGCCAATTTTTGAAGATTTAGCGCCTTATTATAACCATTTACCAATAGCGGAACTTTCTGCAGGACGCGTATTAAGTTTACCTTTCCATCCATATCTAACAGACAGCGATATTGAAAAAATTACTTCTGAATTGATCGACATTATTAAACTCCGCGTTGAGGTTGTATAAATTTGTAAGGTGATGTCGGGATGAACACAACACTTTTCATTATTTTGTTAGGATTTATTGCCACCTCTATCTTAGTCTCTTTTTTTAAAAAAATAGCTTTTCGGTTTCATTTGCTCGATATTCCTAATGCACGAAGCTCGCATGCTAGGCCAACGCCTTCTGGTGGCGGAATTGGTATGGTCATTACTTTTTTATTTGGTGTGGTACTGCTCTATCTTTGCCACCTTCTAAGCTTACCTCTGCTTATCTCCTTTTTAGTCGGAGGCATTTTATTGGCTTTAGTTGGTTTAATTGATGATATCCACCATGTGGCTGTTCGCGTGCGTATTTTTTTTCATTTTCTGGCCGCTGCCTTGGTATTGTATTTATTTGGGGGAATGCCATCTTTAGATCTTGGCTTCATGGTTGTTCATTGGAAGCTATTGGGCTACATGATTGGACTGTTGGGGCTAGTTTGGTTAATTAATCTTTATAATTTTATGGATGGAATTGATGGCCTGGCTAGTAGCGAAGCCATTTTTGTATCGATTTCCATGGTTTTTCTTTTGTTTCTTAAAAAAGATACATCCTTACTGCCTTTATTTTTATTGCTTGCCTCCGTTTCCGCTGGATTTTTAATTTGGAATTGGTCACCTGCCAGTGTGTTCATGGGAGACACCGGTAGTGGTTTTTTAGGGTTTATATTTGGCGTTTTATTGATAGAAACATTGATGACGGGATCCTCGACACTATGGCAGTGGCTGATTTTACTTGGTTGCTTTTGGGTTGATGCCACACTGACATTAATCCATCGGGTATTAAGAGGTGAAGCTTGGTATCAAGCACATCGCAGTCATGCTTTTCAACAAGCAGTTAAAAAAACGGGTTGTCATCGGCATGTAGTATTGCGGGTACAATATATTAATGTATTTTGGCTGTTCCCCCTTGCTATCTTAAGCATTTTTTATCCTCGCTGGGAAATCTTGATCACCCTTATTGCCATTCTTCCGTTAATTACCCTTTGCATTCTGTTAAAGGCAGGTCTCACTATTAATGAAAATCATGAGTTACTTGAAGAGGTAATGACTTAAGGGAATAGTATGAATATTAAAGGAAAAACGATTGTTATTACCGGCGGCGCTTCCGGAATGGGAGCAGAAACCGCTCGATTTTTGAGTGAAAAGGGAGGGAAAGTTGCAATATTAGATCAAGACTTAACTGCTGCAACGCAGATCGCAAAAGAGATAGATGGGATAGCATTGCAGTGTGATGTATCACTTGAAAAAGCTGTAGAATCAGCGCTTAACGAAATAAAGCAGCGTATCGACTTACCTCGCGTGTTAGTTAATTGTGCAGGAATTGCTCCAGCAGAGCGAATAGTGACCAAGAATGGTCCGATGCCACTTGAGAATTTTAAAAAAGTCATTGATGTTAATCTCATTGGAACTTTTAATATGCTGCGTTTAACTGCAGCTTTAATGTCAACAGTGCAACTTTTAAAAAATGAAGAAGAACGTGGTGTCATTATCAATACGGCTTCTATCGCAGCATTTGAAGGACAAATCGGGCAAAGTGGTTACAGCGCTTCGAAAGCTGGAGTGTGCGGCCTGACTTTACCTGCAGCAAGAGAACTTGCACGTTTTCAAATTCGTGTCATGACAATTGCACCGGGTTTGATTCAAACACCGCTCTTAGAACGTCTCTCACCCAAAGTTCAAGAGGAGCTTGCAAGCCAAATTCCTTTTCCAACTCGGCTAGGTAGAGCAGCTGAATTTGCTCATTTGGCCTCACATATTATTGAAAATTCCTATTTAAATGGTGAAGTTATCCGCCTCGATGGTGCATTAAGAATGCAAGCTTAAATTTTAAAACGTATTATTTTTTAATAAAAAATGTTATCCTAATCGCTTTTATATCTAATAGTAAATGTAACTGTTCAGCACAAACGCTAAAGGGGCTCAAACGCTCAGATTTTAGCCAAAATTTAATTAAAAATGCTCACATACCTGTGTATGCTGCGCTTTTTAATTAAATTTTGGCTTGAAGGTGGCAAAATATGAGCGTTTCAATCCTGTGCTGAATAATTACTAGTAAATTTTAATGAGAGGTTCTCGGATGCAAACATATGGTGAGGTATTAAGAAAAAACCGCCTAACTGAGCGAGCTCGTGCTAAGCAAGTCGCTTTTCTACAGTTTCTTTTGGTGGCAGGGATGGCTTGTTTATCTGAAAGTGAAGATGCTCCGTATAGTTGGTTAACCCTTTTTATATTAGCAGTTTATGCGATACAAAATTATAAAGAAAATAACTATCATGCCGATAGATCGTTAGCAATTTATCTTGCGGAAATGAGATTAAGAAAATCAGCTGAAGCCAATGATCCTAAGAGATTGAAGGAATGTGTCTTTACCTTAGGGCAAATGGCGGTAGCCGCTCAAGATGCTGATACAGGGCAAAATGCACTTCATTGTGCAGTAAAAGGAGAAGCAGCAGATACGATAAATTATTTGTTAGTAGTAGATCATAATATTCATCGTACTCAATGGGTGCAAAAAAAACCTGACATTATTAATGTGCAAGATAAGCTTGGTAATACGCCGGTGCATGATGCCATTCTTAGTATTCTCAAGGAAGCAACAAGCACAAAATTCCTAGTACTTATTGAATTATTAAAAGGCAGAAATGGAATTAAACCGGGTTTTTTAATCAAAGCGGCGCCTGATACTAATCAATATGTCAATCCTTCCTTAAAAAATAATGAAGGTTTAACAATTGTGGGTCTATTTAATAAAATTACTGACAAGAAATTGGAAGCCTATCCATTTGCAAGAACTTTGCTACAAGAAATTGTCACCCAGAAGCAAAGGGCTAATAAAACAAAAAACTCGAATGATACTACTCCTGCGACCACAAGTTGCAGCAAACGGTAAGTTCACGGAAGGGAGAAAACTGACCTTAAGCCTCCAGGCTTTTGATAAAAGCAGCCAAAAATCGTGCCGCTTCTCCACCTGTAATTGCACGGTGATCAAAGGTGAGAGAAATCGGTACGATACGGTGAATTTCTACTTTTCCTGCTACCGCTACTGCTTGCTCTCTTAACTTGCCCACGGCAACAATAGCTACAGTGGGGGGGACCACAATAGGATTGGCATATTTCCCTACAAAAACACCAAAATTAGATAAAGTAATACTGGCACCCTGCAGGGTATCTTTAGCAAATTCTTGTTTTTCAGCCTGTTGTTTAAATTTATTGATTTCTTCCCGAATTTTTTCCTTAGATAGGGTTTGTGCTTCCTTAAGTACAGGAACATACAAGCCCTTTGCTGTATCAACTGCAAGGCCAATATTGACTGAGGTAAATAGACATCGGCTTAAATTTTTACCATTAAAATGGGCATTGAGTGCTGGTTCTGTCAAACAAGCGGTAATCATCGCTTGAATAAGGCGAAAAGTGATATCCTCATTCGAAGAAAAATGATGGATATCCGCATCATCCATCAAGGTAACAGGAACGACGGCTTGATGAGCCATTGCCATATTAATTGCCATCGCACGTCTTGGGCCATGCAGTTCTTCATAATCCTTATCAATGGGGCGGGTATGGTTGCCGGCATTTTTTATGTCTTGCGCCGTGATTGAACCACCAGGGCCTGTTGGCGTGACTTTGTCTAAATCTACATTCAGCTGTTTTGCTAGTGACCGCACGGCGGGTGAGGCCTTAATATTTGCTTGCAAGTTCGTGCGCGGTTCAATACCGATTGGGGATTCTTTTAAAATAGTCTGTCCCACCTCGATATTCCCAACTACTGTGCCTGCATCAGACGATTGCTTAGCTACTTCATTGGCATCCTGTTCAAATTCTACTAGGGGATTGCCTGTTTTAATGATGTCACCCGGCTTACCATGAAATTTTGTAATGCGACCTGCATAGGGGGAGGGAACATCTACCAGCGCTTTCGCTGTTTCCATTGAAACAATGGGTTGATCCTCTTTTACTTCATCGCCTTCGTTAACTAGCCATTCTCGAATTTCAGCATCTGGCAAGCCTTCTCCCAAGTCGGGGAGGTTGAAAATTTTCATGCATACTCCATGACATTTGATACAGCATTAATTATTCTTGCAACACTCGGTATATAAAGTTTTTCCATTTTAAAATAGGGCATGACTGTGTCATAGCCGGTTACTCGTTGTATGGGAGCAAGTAGGGACAGTAGTCCATGTTCTGCAAGTTGAGCGGCAATTTCCGCACCGACTCCACAGGTTTTTGCTGCTTCATGAATGATAATGCAGCGCCCTGTTTTTTCTACAGAATTTAAAATAGTTTGCATATCAAGTGGCTTGATGGTAGCCACATCGATGACTTCCGCTTGTATTCCCGAAATAGCCAGCTCTTCAGCGGCTTGTAATGTTTCATGAGTACTAGCCCCCCAGGTGACCAGGGTGACATCACTCCCTTCTCTTAAAATAAAACATTTGTCTAACGGGAGGGCTTGTCCGTCATCTGGGACCGCTTGTTTGACTAAGCGGTAAATGCGTTTTGGTTCTAAAAAGATCACGGGGTCTGGATTGCGAATCGCCGCTAATAACAACCCATAAGCTCTAGCCGGCGAAGAGGGGATGACTACCCTTAAACCTGGAATATGCGCAAATAATGTTTCAGTGCTTTCAGAATGATGTTCTGGCGCTCGAATCCCTCCTCCAAATGGTGCGCGAAACACAATGGGGCAATGCAATCTTCCCCTTGTGCGATTACGCAGCCTAGCGGCATGACAAAGAATTTGATCGAGGCCCGAATAAATGAAACCCATGAACTGAAATTCTGCAACCGGCTTAAGACCTTGCGCGGCCATTCCAATTGCCATGCCAGAAATCATGGATTCTGCAAGTGGGGTATCTAACACTCTTTCTGGACCGAATTGCTCAAAAAGCCCGACGGTCGCTCGAAAAACTCCGCCATTGATCCCCACATCTTCACCAAGAACAATCACATTCTTATCTGCTGCCATTTCATAAGCCAGGGCTTGGGTCACTGCTTGTATCAGGGTAATTTCTGTCATTACTCAATGGCTCCTAATTCATCTTTTTGATCCTGCAGATTACTTGGCCATTCTTCATAAAGGTAATCCACAATTGCAGTAGGTGGTTGAGAAGGCATGGTTAAATAAAGAGAAACAGCCTCCTCGATTTCTTTGGCAATGTCTTGCTGCAACATTTCATCTTGTTGTTTTGACCAATGGCCCTGAGCAATCAGGTAATCAGATAATCTTTTAATGGGTTCTGCGGTCCAAGCCGATGTTAGACAAGTCCCATCCACATAGCGCTTAGCGTCATCAGCAGTAGTATGATCACACAGGCGATAGGTGATGGCTTCAATAAGTGTCGGACCATGACCATTTCTTGCTTTTTCAAGCGCTTGATTGACGACATCACGAACTGCAATCACGTCATTGCCATCAACTTGAATACCTATTATGCCTGCCGCTATCGCTTTCTGAGCTAGCGTTTGACTATAGGTTTGAGCTGTAATGGGAACAGAGATGGCCCATTGATTATTATTAACGATAAAAACTACGGGAAGATTCCAAACGCCGGCTAAATTTAGCGCTTCATAAAAATCTCCTTTTGATGTGCCTCCATCTCCGACAGTTGTTACCACGGCACGTTTTTCCTTGCGATATTTGATTGCATAGGCGCAGCCTGTCGCATGAAGGCATTGACTAGCAACTGGAACAGAAATAGGAAAATCTTGTTTGGGGATAGAAAAATCACTACCGCGTTCATCCCCGCCCCAATAAGCAAGGATTTCTTGCATGGTTACGCCACGAAGAAACATCGCTCCTTGGTCACGATAATAGGGACAAAAAATATCATCCATTGTCATTGCATGACCCATTCCAACAGCTACCGCTTCTTGTCCAAGTGATTGAGGAAAGGTCCCCATTTTTCCTGTGCGTTGTAAGGCGACGGCTTTTGCATCAAAAAGTCTTGTCCTAACCATATGGGAATAAAGCTCGATGAGGGTAGCCTTATCTTTTGCAAAATGCGGCAGTGCTTGCTTAACTTCCCCATTAACGTCAAGGTATTGAAAATATTCTACTTCAAATTTCGCAACGGCTTTCATTGATATCCTTTACGTTTCAACTATTTAAACGTTCATTTGCAATGATCTGAGCAATGTATTGTGTCGGTTTATTCTCGGTTTTTGCACGTTTAAAAATATTCATACTAGCGTCATAAATTTCGCAAATTAACTTATCTGCGTTTTCTAAATTCCCGCGATCATAAGCTGCGGCAGCATGAATTAAGCCGCCTGCATTAATTAAAAAATCCGGGGCATATAGAATGCCGCGCTCAAAAAGTAATTGGTCATCTTGTAAAATATCTTTTAATTGATTATTTGCAGATCCCGCAATAATCGACGCGTTAATTTTAGGAATGGTTGTCAGATTGATTACGGCACCAAGCGCACAGGGAGAGAATACATCACATTCCACTTCGTAAATATCTTCAGGGACAACAACGTTTACTCCAAATTCTTGTTGACAGCGCGCTAAACTTAAAGGATTGATATCTGTCATCGTTAATCTAGCGCCTGCCTGAGTTAAGGCTTTTGCCAAGTAATAACCAACATGCCCCGCACCTTGGATAGCGATATGTATGCCTTGCAGAGAGGTTCTGCCTAATTTGAAGTGAACGGCAGCCTCAATCCCTCTTTTAACACCAAGCGCTGTATAGGGCGCAGGATCTCCTCCTCCTTCCTGTGAGGTACAAGTCACGTAATGACTTTTTCGTGCAATGATATCCATGTCATTAACATCAGTTCCACTGTCCATCGCGGTAACATAACGACCGTTCATTTCATTTACAAATTCGGCGAACGATTCCCAGTAAGCGGTATGATCGAGTATTTCTCGAGGTTTCATTAACACCGCCTTAGCTCCACCATGCGGCAATCCGCAGATAGCAGCTTTATAACTCATACCATGTGCCAAACGAATGGCGTCTAAAATTGCCGCTTGAGTAGAGGGGTATTGAATACATCGGCACCCGCCAATCGCAGGTCCAAGCTTGGTGCTGTGGATCGCAATAATAGCAAAAAGCCCAGTTTTAGGATCCATTTTGAAATGCAACTCGCCGAAATCCAGATCTTGTGCATATTGAAAAATATCGTCATAAGCTGATTGGGAACTGACTGGTTGACCAATAGTAGACATATTCAAGCTATCCTCTAGAGTGGAATTTATCGTTGTATCATTAGAAGGATCTTTAAGCTCCATATTACTCTTCCATTAACTTGGGATTCAAGGTGACTAGGAGCGAACTTTAACGAATCAGCGCTACTATCGCAAGGACATTCTCTTGCCTCAATCAGTTTTTGCAGTAATATTAAGCATATTTATTGACATAAGATTGGAAAGATGAATTTTTGTTTAGAAAAAGTAATCGGTCATCGCGGTGCATGTGGCTATGCGCCAGAAAACACCTTTGCCTCTATGCAAGTTGCTCATCAGCTAGGAACTAAGTGTGTTGAATTTGATGTCATGTTGAGCAAGGATCAACAACCTGTTGTGATTCACGATTTCACTTTAGATCGCACGACAAATGGAACAGGAAATGTGGCCGACAAAGATTTAGCCTTGCTTAGCCAGCTAGATTGCGGCAGCTGGCATGCACCAGAATTCACCGGGCAAACCATTCCAACTTTAAGCAGCTTATTGTCACACCTCGCACCATTAGATTTAGCGATTAATATTGAAATTAAACCACAAGCTGGTCTTGAAATAATCACCACGCATCAAGTACTGACGATTTTAGCGTCCTACTGGCCAAGTTCCTCCCCATTACCTCTAATTTCCAGTTTTTCTAAAACCGTGATTTCAGAAGTTTATCAATCAAAAACACCTTGTTATCTCGGATATAATATCGAAGATTGGTCAAGTGATTGGGAAAAAGTAGTGGAAAAATATCAATGTAGTTCCTTACATATTGATCATACACTGCTCACCTTAGAGCGGGCGCAACAAATTAAAAAAACCTGCCCGCTTTTACTCGCATTTACTGTCAATGCTCAAGACAAAGCAAGCCAGCTATTTGATATGGGTGTGGATGCAGTTTTTTCTGATTATCCCGACAAAATATCGCGCACGACTTGATCTACCCTTCGTGCGGGGTATATATGCTACAATTAGTATCATTTAGTGCAGGAAGCAAGAATGATAATTATCGCGCTGTTATTAGCAATAATAATTTTGGTTTGGCTCGTCTATCACCGTATTTCTCTTTTATATAGTACATTAATTTTCGGTTGTTACTTGCTGTTTTTTACTAATTTAGCGCCGTTATCCTTATTCAACATCGATTTAATTTGGGCAATTTTTGGGGTACTTGTTTTTATACTCAATGTTAAGCCATTTCGACGCCGCATTCTCACTTCAGCTTTTTTTAAAAAATTTAAATCCTCCTTACCCGCACTCTCACCTACAGAAAAAGAAGCGTTAGCAGCAGGGACGGTTGGTTGGGATGGAGACTTGTTTCTTGGTCGTCCAAATTGGAATAAGTTACTTTCCTATGCTCCCCCCAAAATGCGTGAAGAAGAATTACAATTTCTTAATGGACCTGTGAATGAACTTTGCCAAATGATCGATAATTGGGAGATCACTCATATCAATTTTAATTTGTCCGAAGAAATATGGACATTTCTAAAAAACAATTTATTTTTTGGAATTATCATTCCGAAACGCTATGGAGGAAAAGGGTTTTCTGCTTATGCGCATTCAGCAATCCTGACAAAGATTGCCGGTAAAAGTATGAGTGTGGCCAGTGTTGTTGCTGTTCCAAGCTCTCTCGGACCTGCTGAATTATTATTGAATTATGGAACTCCGGCGCAGCAAGATTACTATTTGCCTCGCTTAGCTATAGGAAAAGAAATACCTTGCTTTGCTTTAACAGGTCCAGAAGCGGGATCCGACGCAGGTTCAATGCCAGATTACGGTATTATCTGTCACGATATTTTTGAGAATAAAAAAATCCTTGGAATTCGCCTTAATTGGAATAAACGTTATATCACCTTGGCGCCAGTTGCGACAGTATTAGGGTTAGCTTTTAAGCTGTATGATCCTGACCATTTAATCGGTGGCGAGCAATCGCTTGGCATTACCTGTGCGTTGATTCCTGTCAAGTTACCTGGTATCAGCATTGGTCGTCGTCATTATCCCTTAAACTCCGCTTTCCCAAATGGACCCACACAAGGGAAGGAGGTATTTATCCCGATTGATTATATTATTGGTGGAGCCAAGATGGCAGGACAAGGCTGGCGTATGCTAGTTGAGTGTTTAGCTGCAGGAAGAGCCATTTCATTACCCTCTATGGCAACAGGTGGAGCTAAGATTTCTGCTTTTACAACCGGCGCTTATGCTCGTATTCGTCACCAATTTCATCTACCGATTGGAAAATTTGGTGGGGTTGAAGAGGCATTAGCGCGGATTGCTGGATATACCTATATTATGGAGGCAACAAGGTTATTGACAATTTCTGCCTTAGATCGAAAAGAAAGACCCGCAGTTCCTGCTGCAATTAGTAAGTATCACGTAACAGAATTGGGCCGCAAGGTGATTAATGATGCCATGGATATACACGGTGGGAAGGGGATTTGCATGGGACCCAAAAATTATTTAGCAATTTGCTACCAAGAAACACCGATTAGCATCACGGTAGAAGGCGCAAATATTTTAACTCGCAGTATGATTATTTTTGGACAAGGCGCGATTCGTTGCCATCCCTATATTTTGAAAGAAATGCGAGCAGTTGAGCATGAAGATAAAAAAATTGGGTTGATACATTTTGATCAAATTATTTTTTCTCACCTTGGTTTTGTGTTTAGTAATGCCATTCGATCGCTTTTAATGGGAATCACCCGGGCACGGTGGGTCAAGGCACCCAGCAAGCCTTTGAAGCGCTTTTATCAAATTTTTACCCACCTGAGTTCAACGTTTGCCTTTTTGTCAGACATCACATTGATGACTTTAGGTGGAAATTTAAAAAGAAAGGAGAAACTTTCCGGGAGGTTAGCAGATGTATTAAGCATGCTTTATCTTGGTTCAGCTGTGTTAAAACAATTTCATGATAATGGCAATAATGAGGCAGAAAAGCCGGTTGTTGAATGGGCTTGTCAATATCTAGCTAGTAAAGCAGAGCAGCAACTTTATGACGTACTCGCCAATTTTCCCCATACTCCCATGAATAAATTAATAAAATTCTTAATATTTCCTTTTGGTAGAAATTATTCTAAACCAAGCGATCATCTTGGACATACTGTTGCAAACTTGATGCTTCAACCAAATTTACTTCGGACAATTTTGGCAAAAGATGCTTATTTATCACGAGCAAAAGATAATCCAGCTGGATATATAGAAGAAGTTCTCGAGAAAGTCATTGCTATTGAAACGCTGGAAAAAAAATTACTAGCATTACAACAAGACAAAATTCAAAGTTATAGCGATGAACAAAAAATAAAAGAAGCAGTCATACAACAAATTCTGACTCCGCAGGAAGCAGCACAACTGACGAGAGTTTATCAACTCAGAAAAGAAATTTTATCGGTTGATGATTTTTCTCCTGAAGAACTTGAAAAAAATCACGATGAGAAATTTTACTATCCTAAGTCAGCTGAAACCATTCAGGTACAATCTCACTTTCACGACTGACAAATTTCAATGAAGGAGGACACGTGTGATTGGCAATCACACGCTATGGGCAGTTTGTTTCGTACTTCGGTTAAAAAATGCATATTAAGCTCTGCACCAACATAACCGACTTCCTCATTGAGTTCAGCTAGTACGTTTCCCCAAGGATCAATGATCATAGAATGTCCCCAGCTGGTTAGCTGTTGACCATCTTGATAATATTTTCCTGTTTGTGCCGGCGCCATAATATAGGCCTGTGTTTCAATGGCTCTAGCGCGTAGCAAAATCTCCCAATGCGCCTTGCCTGTTTCATAAGTGAATGCGGAAGGGATAATAATTAAATGAATGTGATGTCGTTTAAAAAAGGTAAACAAACCTGTAAAACGTAGATCAAAACAAATGGCAGAAGCAATCATGAAATCATTTATTGAGTAAGTAATAATTTTTTTTCCACTCGTTAGGCGATGACTTTCATTATATTGTGTTTGTTTTCCTGAAAAATTAAATAAATGAATTTTTTGATATTTAGCAATGAGTTCGCCACGAGCATTGATAATTGGAGTGGTATTAAAATATTGTCCATCTTGTTTTTCCAGTAAGCTGCCGCCATGTATGACAACACGATAATGCTTCGCGAGTTTTTTTAATTGTAAAATGGATTCACTTTCTTCGAGTTTTTCAGCTGCTGCTTGTTTACGTGCAGTTGATCCGCCCATAAAAAGAAAATTTTCTGGAAGAGCAACAAGATTTGGCTGATAATTTTCACAAGCTTCGGTAATTAATTTTTCTGCTGTCGCTAAATTCACTTGTTTATTATCG
>CAVPKM010000017.1:0-169390 GCA_963705725.1 uncultured Gammaproteobacteria bacterium | reverse complement strand
AGCCGATGTTGTGGTTGCCGAACACCACGTCCACCCAGGGCGCCCGCCGGATGATCTCACCGCGGTCCTTCTGTGCCAGGCAGCCACCGACGGCGATCTGCATCCCTGGATGCGCGCGCTTGATCGGGCGCAGCTGACCGAGATTGCCGTAGAGCCGGTTATCGGCGTTCTCCCGCACCGCGCAGGTGTTGAGAACGACCACATTGGGGGTAGCGTCGTGCCCCGCAGGCACATATCCGGCCGACTCGAGCGGCAAAGGACAAAGTTCGGAGTCGTGCACATTCATCTGGCAGCCGTAGGTACGCACGCGGTATGAAATATCTAAAATGGTATCTCTTACTAAATTTGTTAACGGCACTTCAGCTGTTGGAATTAAACATAAGGATGTGTCTCCTTGAACCCAAAATTGGTCCTCCCTAAATTTTGGTAATTGACCAGTACCATAAAGATTTTCCTCCTTGACTAGATAAGGAACGTAAACTTCTTTGTAACCATGTTGCTTGGTATGTACATCAAGCATGAATCGAATGAGTGCGCGATGGAGGCGTGCCAATCCGTCGTGCATGACCACAAAACGTGATCCGGACAACTTTGAAGCGGCATTAAAATCAAGTAAGCCTAATTTCTCACCAAGCTCAACATGATCTTTCGGTTCAAAAGAAAATTTGGTTGGCTCTCCCACCCTATGCAGTTCAAGATTATCTGATTCGCCTTGACCAACTGGAACCGAATCATGAGGCAAATTAGGAACGGTAAGATAAATTGCTTGCAATTGATGCTGTAGTTGATTGAGTTCGCTTTCTATTTCTTTTAATTTCTCGCTAAACTGAGCCATTTCTGACAATAAGGGAGCAATATCTTCTCCTTTTGATTTTTTCTGCCCAATGACTTTTGATTGCGTATTTCTCTCATTTTGTAGGGCTTGTGTTTTAACTTGCAAGCGCTTTCGTTTTAGCTCTAATGCTTCCAATTGATCTACTTCAAGGGTGTAACCCCGATTTTTTAAAATCTGAGCCGTAGCTTTAATATCAGTGCGTAAAAACCTAGGATCGATCATAATGCCTCATATTACTGTTTAATCACATCCACATTCTTAGGGGGATGAAATTGGAATAACGTCCTCGAAAGTTTGGGATTAATTTTCACCTGACTAAATTCAAATAGCGTTTTTTGCCCAAGATTGTCAACGACTGACATCTGCTTAAGTTTATTTGCTGCAAACTTGAGAAGCACTTCCTTAACCATATCTTGATTCATGCGAGGGGCTAACCGAAAGGACACGTCATTTTCTTTTGTTGCGCATTCTAATATTTTAAAGCGCTCCTCGAGCGCCGTTGTAGAGCCACTCAGTAACAATGCAGGGCTATTTGCATGCTGCTTTAAATTTTGTACCGTTGCTTGCTCAAGATCCACATCATAAAACCAAATGTATTGCCCATTAGCAATGATAATTTGATGATTAGGAGAAAGGGTTTCCCACCGAAATTTCCCTGGCCTTTCAAGCGCCATGGTACCCATTGAAGTCTTACCTTTACCTTTTTTTACCACGACTGATTGCTGAAAATTCGCACTCATAGATCGAAATGTTGACAACAACTTATCTAGTTGACTAAAGGAGTCATCTGCAAAAAGTGAAGTCATCGCGAAAAGTAGCAGGATAACAAGACCAACTCTTAACTTATTCATTACATTTACCCCATTTTTTACCTATAACTATTCAGCATAAATGCAAGAAGCCGCTAAACGTTCAGATTTTAGCCAGATTCAGTTCGAGGGACTAACACCTCCCGCGACCCATTCTGTTCCATTGAACTAACTAATCCTGCCATTTCCATGGCTTCTACAATTCGAGCGGCGCGATTATAACCAATTTTTAAACGCCTTTGTATATTAGAAACAGAAGCACGTCGAGTTTCAATCACAATTTGAACAGCTTGGTCATATAAGGCATCTTGTTCACTATCACCATTTTCAAACGAACCCTCCCCTTGACCATTGGGTTCTCCACTTGATAATGACAGTACTTCTTCAAGATAGTCTGATCTGCCTCGTCGCTTCCAATCACAAACCACGCGATGCACTTCTTCATCTGCCACAAATGCACCATGAATTCTAACTGGCACACCTGTACCAGGAGCGAGATATAACATATCTCCGTGCCCTAATAGCTGCTCTGCCCCCTGCTGATCCAAAATAGTACGCGAATCTATCTTAGAAGAAACTTGGAATGCAATACGGGTGGGAATATTGGCCTTAATCAGGCCTGTAATCACATCAACAGATGGCCTTTGAGTCGCAAGGATCAGGTGTATCCCTGCTGCTCTTGCTTTCTGCGCAATACGGGCGATAAGCTCTTCAACCTTCTTACCTACGACCATCATCATATCGGCAAACTCATCGGCCAATACGACAATATAGGGCAACTCTTGTAACTCCTGCTGCTCAGTACCCATCTCTTCTTGCCATAAAGGGTCCAGCAATGGCGCGCCTTTTTGTCTGCCATCTTTTATTTTCTGATTATAGCCAGCAATATTGCGTACACCTAATGAGGCCATCAACTTATAACGACGCTCCATTTCAGCCACACACCAACGAAGTGCACTTGCCGCTTCCTTCATGTCAGTGACGACTGGCGTAAGCAAATGAGGAATACCTTCGTAGATGGCAAGCTCAAGCATTTTAGGATCAATCATAATTAAACGTAATTCTTGCGGCGTTGCCTTAAATAATAAGCTCAATAACATCGCATTTAAGCCAACTGATTTTCCAGAACCCGTCGTCCCTGCTACCAATAGGTGTGGCATTTTTGCCAAGTCAACAATAACTGGGTGACCCGCTATATCTTTTCCTAAAGCTAAGGCAAGCGGTGAATTAGTATTTTCATACTGGGTTGAAGCTAATATTTCTCTTAAACGTACCATCTCGCGATGTTGATTCGGGAGTTCTAATCCAATCACCGGCTTGCCAGGAATAATTTCAACAATCCTCACGCTAATTACTGATAATGACCTAGCCAGATCTTTAGCAAGTGTACTAATTTTGCTAACCTTTGTTCCCGCTGCTAATTGCAATTCAAAGCGAGTGACAACAGGGCCAGGATGCACCGCTACCACTTTTACTTCAATACCAAAATCCTGCAACCTAAGTTCAACTTCACGAGACATATTTTCAAGTTGTTGATTGCTATAGCCTTTGGCATGACTGTGATCAGGTAAGTCTAATAGGCTAATAGGGGGAATAGTTCCTTCCAGCGAGGGTTCATAAGCAATCGCTACCTGCCTAGTGCTGGCTTTTTTCTGATTCCCTTTTGGAGCTGTCTCTTCGATTTCCGCTTGGCTTGTTAGAATTTCCTGCTCTTCCTCAAGCGCTAATGCTTTAACCTTTGGTTCAACACGAATAATACTAGGTTTCATTTCTAATTGAGGCTTTGCACTCATTGTTTGCACAGTCTTTTTAATTCTAGGTTCTTGCTTGGCATCTTTTTCACATTGCCATCGCTGTCTGAACTTTATCCCCTTTTCAATCACAAATCGCCCCAGATTATCTGCAACGCTGAGCCAGGATATCCCTGTCAATAATGTTAAGCCGGTTAAAAAAATAGAAAATAAAATTAGACTCGACCCCATTGAATTAAATATTTTATACATGCTATACCCAACGATATTTCCGAGTATTCCTCCCGCTGTAAAGGGGAGATGTTTTCCACTCGCAAAATGTAAGCTTAATATTCCCGCACCTGCAAATAAGAAAAGCAAAAATCCCATCGCTTTTAGATAAAAAAGCGTGCTGGTAGATTCTTTTTTTTCTGTCACTTGAATATACTGCCAAGCAAAATATGAAAACAAAAAAGGAAATATAAAGGCAAAATAGCCACAGATATAAAGAATAAAATCAGAAAGCCATGCACCTACCGCACCACCGGAATTAAGAATATTTTCACCTTGCCCGGTATTTGACCAAGAAGGATCCGTCACATGGTAAGTAGCCAATGACAATAATAAATATAAGCAAAGCGCGGTAATTGAAATAAATAGTCCTTCACGAAATCGTTTGTGCATTTTAATGGATACTTGATGATTATTTTTTTTATTTTTCCGATTTCGCACAGCTCTTCTCACTGAAAAATTTAGAACAATGATCACCAAACAGTATCATCTTTGCGATATTTTGACTATCGAAGAAAAACTTTACATACTATCACGTAACTAAACTCACAGCAGGAAAGGCACATGTCTGAAAATCATCATCAACTCATTATATTAGGCTCAGGCCCTGCTGGTTGTACGGCTGCAGTTTATGCAGCAAGAGCCAATCTCAAACCCATCATGATCACCGGATTAGAACAAGGTGGTCAACTCACCAAAACCACGGATGTGGATAACTGGATTGGGGATGTAGAAGGGCTACAAGGACCGGATTTAATGGAGAGAATGATCAGGCATGCTAAACGATTCGACACCGAAGTCATTTTTGATCACATTAATGAAGTTGAGTTAAAAACCAGGCCTTTTCAGTTAAAGGGAGAATTTAATCATTACACCTGCGATGCTTTGATTATTGCAACGGGAGCCAGCGCCAAGTATTTAGGCATTCCTTCAGAACAAGCTTTTATGGGTAAGGGCGTATCGGCCTGCGCCACTTGCGATGGGTTTTTTTTCAAAAATCAGAAAGTTGCAGTAATTGGAGGCGGAAATACCGCAGTAGAGGAAGCGCTCTATCTTTCTCATATAGCCTCAGAAGTGTTAGTTGTCCATCGACGTGATAAATTTCGCTCCGAAAAAATCTTAGCTAACAAGCTATTAGATAAAACCGTTAATGGCAACGTAAAGGTAGCATGGTTTCATGCTTTAGACGAAGTCCTAGGCGACGAACGTGGTGTTTCTCAAATCCGTTTAAAAAATGTTCTTACTCAAGAAACTCAACTGCACGATGTTAAGGGTGTATTTATTGCAATTGGACATAAACCTAACTCTGACATGTTTATTGGACAATTAGACATGCAAAATGGTTATATCAACATCAAAAGCGGTATCAACGGCAATGCCACTGCTACCAGCATTCCAGGTGTGTTTGCAGCTGGAGATGTCACAGATTTCATTTACCGCCAAGCCATTACTTCTGCAGGCACAGGCTGCATGGCGGCGTTAGACGCTGAGAAATACCTCGAAGGACTCTAAATTTGTTGGTGGATGCTTGGTTTATTTTCATTTCCGCCAACATCAACCTTATTCTCTCTTTCTGAATCATTTTTGGTGGAATTCACTTTAGTTTTACAATGGTAGCTTGCCAAACCAAAATTAAAACCTCCATTATAATAAGGCACTGACACATCGTTTTTTTGAGAGTTCGCTGCTGCAAAACTGAGCGAGGGTAAAACTAAAAAAAATAAACCCTTAAAAAATATTTTTTTCATATCATTCTCCTACAGAAAATCAGATATATAAGAAAAATAGTTATTTATACCAAGCATGCTATCCATGATGATAAAAACAACAAAATATCAACTTATTTTTTATTTCGCAAGCTCGTTAACGTTAATATTAATTTAATAAAGATTGGATAAGCTATTTGTCAGTTAGCTTTATTTTAGAGGTGATAGCAATGCATGCAAAATCAAGCCCAGGCAACTATGGCGATCCTACAACAAATTTGTTTAATGCGATTAAACTTAATCGTCTTGATATAGCCAAAGAGGCAATCCGAAATGGCGCACGGTTAGGTTCTCAATTGCAAGAAAAAACATTACTCGGTGGCAGGTGCACTCCAGCAATGATGGCTGCATCTAATGAACGCTGGGACATCTTGAGCGTTATTGTAAACTCAACGATAGACACTCACGGAGCGTATCGTTTTGAATCAGCTCTGATCATAGGTATTATAAAAAAAAGCCTCCCACTTGCAGTCGCCAAGCAACTTCTCAATCACTTAGTAATAGGAAAAGATTATCTGGCTTGGGCAGGTAGTGATAATAACAAAGCCCTACACTTGGCCGTAAAAGAGAATTGGCCTGAAATGGTAGCCTTACTTTTTCATTATGGTTGTCAACAAGAGCATTTAAAAAATCATCGAGGAGAAACACCTTGTCAAATCAATGAAGTTTGTTATCTTAAAGGCTGGGAAATGTGGTACAATGAGCGTAACGCTAATTCTCTATTTGAGGGAACTCTAACACCTCAGCAAAGATACGACGGAAACCCTGCAACAAATTTGCATAATGCGATTAAACTCAATCGCCCTGATTTAGCCAAAGAAGCCATCGAACAAGGTGCAAACTTAGAGCTCCCGCTCTTAGAACCAATATCAAACGATCAAATAAAATCGTGGCCTCCAGCAATGATCGCTGCATATAAAAAACATTGGGAAGTACTGAGTGTTATTGCAAATTCCAAAACAGACGAAAACGGATCTTGTCGTTTTGAATCCGCCCTGGTCATGGGTATTCCAGGAAAGCAGATACCACTTGCAGTCGCCAAGCAACTTCTCAACCACTTAACAATAGGAAAAGATTGCTATGCTCGGCTGGAAGAAGATTGTGATTTAAACAGAGCCCTACACTTAGCTGTACAAGAGAATTGGCCTGAAATGGTAGCCCTACTTCTTTATTATGGCTATCCAGAGGAGACAAGAAATCATAAAAACCAACAACCTAGACAACTTAATGAAGCTTGTTATCTTGCAGGTTGGGAAATTTTACAAAATAGTCGGCATGAGGCTTCAAGAGCTATCATTTTTCTTCAAGGCATGAGACAAAAAGACAGTATTTTATACCAGCTTCCTTTTGAATTCGTCAATCAACTTTTCTTACAGGCACAGGCCCCCATTATACTGAATGACAATAACCATCTGAAAAATCAGAGGGAACGTTTAGCTCAAATAAGCGTCAAATGCCTTTCAGAAGAATACTCTAAGCAAAGTTTTTTTAACAAAACCAACTCAAGCAACGCTTTGATTTCAGGGCTCAGAGAAAGTGCCAATTCTTTTGAACAGGCTTATCATATCCGTGGGTATATGGATACTGAAATGAATAAACAAGTAAAATACTCAATTAATGCATTATTAGAAAAATTTCATCTTTTTAGTAACAATATTGACGCCGTAATTCGTGTCGAACCCTTCGATTGTAGATCCTTGCTTCTAAAACAAATAGCATTAGTCATGCAAGTTCATGATGAAAACTTTAAAGGACTTAATAATGTTGATTTAGTAAACGGTCAGATGATAATGCATTCAACTACTGAAAGTGATATTTCGATGCTAATGGTTTACTGCGCAGAAAGAGGACTATCCGCTCAGCATATTAATAATTATGAACTAGCGCTAACTGAACGTAGCGAAATAGATTATTTTCTTTCTACTATTTGCAAGATATCACTAGATATCTATGAGGCATTTCCTGATTTTAATCCCAAAAGTCATCAACCAGAAGAAAGCCGCAATTGCATTATCTGTTGATGAACACGCGTTGACCAGCGAAATTACCTAACTTAGTACTCCACAATGTTGACCCGTAATTCACTTAACCAAAATATTAATAATTTGTTGTAATCCTATGTTCAGTATTTGTGGTCGAAATCTTTCCTTTCGTTAGGTTTAATACTGGTCAATTCGGGCTTTGTAACTATTAATCAGTAGTTAATACTATTTTAATAAATAATTGATATGCTACTAAAATGTACTAATTATTAATAGAGGTATTAAAATGCAAAAAGGTAACTATGGGGATGCGACAGAAAATCTGTTCAATGCCGTTAAACTTAACGATGCTGATCTAGTCAAACAAGCCCTAGCACAGGGGGCAAATTTATACGCTACACAACTCTATACACGTAATAATAACATTACTGGTCAGTTTACTCCTGCGATTATTGCTGCTTTATCAAACCATTGGGAAGCACTTAATGCCATTGCAGGGTCGGCGGTAGATACAACCGGTAGTTTTCGTTTTCGAAACGGCACTCCTAACTGTCATTGAATTCAAACAATTGTCGTTAGCTGCGATTCTTCTCGGTAATATAAGAAATTTTATCTACGTAATTTTTAGCGATACTAAAGATAATGCCTTACATACCGCTGTAAAGCATAACTTACCGGAGATGGTAGCCCTACTTCTCTATTATGGCTACAAAGACAATCAAAAAAATAAAACAAACCATACGGCGCAGGAAATTAACGAAACGTCCTACCTCGAAGGCTGGGAGATTTTACAAGGCAGTCGAGCTACTGGCAATCTTTGTCTTTCTTTTCTTCAATCCACTTTGCCAATATTTGAAAACAATTTTGGAGATGCCACAGATAATCTGTTTAATGCTATTAAAATTAACAATGCTGATTTAGTCAGACAAGCCCTAGCACAAGGGGCAAATTTAAGTATTAAATCGTATCAGAAATATAATAAGGATAAACGTGATGCAGTTACTCCTGCATTTTTCGCCGCCGAAACAAGCCAGTGGGAGGCGCTTGGTGCCATTGTAAGCTCATGCCAATTAAATGATAATGGTAGTTTTCGTTTCGAAACAGCACTCCTATGCGCCATTGCCTCAAAACAACTGCCATTAGCTGCCAATCTTCTTCGTCGTATACAGGTAGGAGTTGACAATTTCGCATATTTTGATGGCACTAAGCATTATGCCTTACATGTAGCTGTGCAGCATAACTTACCAGAGATGGTAGCCCTACTTCTCTATTATGGTTACCAAGATAACAAAAAAAATGCGGCTGGCCAAACAGCTCAGGAAATGAATGCAGCATGTTATCTCAAAGGATGGGAGATCTTACAAAGCAATCGAGCTAATAACCATCTTTATCTTTCTTTTATTGAAGATGAATTGCCAATATCGCAAGGCCGTTTCGGGAATCCAACAGATAATCTTCTTTAATGCTCTTGAACTTAATAATGCTGAGCTAGTCAAACTAGCCATAAAAGATGGGGCAGATTTAGCTGCGAAGAGACGGTACAATAATATCAAAGGCACTAGTTTGTTGACTCCTGCAATAATCGCTGTCGAAAGAAAGAATTGGGAGGCACTTTATGCCATCGCAAGCTCAAACCGAACGCACGATATAGGAAATCGCTTTGGATTTGAATCGGCACTCCTAATCGTTATTGCGACACCGCAAGAGTCGTTAGCTGCGGCAAAGCAACTGTCATTAGCTGAATCTCTTCTTCCTCATATCATGGTAGGAAAAACTGGAGGGATTCACCTTCAGGTCTGGACTCCGGTCTTGTTTTCTTCTACTAAGGAGACTGCCTTACATACAGCCGCAAGATATAACTTACCAAAGATGATAGCCCTACTTCTCTATCACGGATACAAAGACGACAGAAAAAATAAAGATAACCAAACAGCTCAGCAAATGAATCCAGCGTGCTACCTCGAAGGATGGAAGATTTTACAAAATAATCGAAAAGCTGCTGTTATTTCTATTGTATTTATTCAGGCAAGCAGACAAAACAACACCGATACACTATGCCATTTATCTAGGCTTCCTTTTGAAGTGCTCGATCAAATTTTTCAAATGGCAATGGATAATTTCATTATCAATAGCAATTACCATTTAGAAAATCAGGTAGTTAGATTAAAAAAAATTAGTGTTCAATGTTTCTTAGAAGATCCCGCCTCATATAAAACACTGTTATCTCATGACCTAGCTACGACACTGCAGGCAGATATCGATAATCCTGATAGAATTTCACAACATATTACTAATTTTATTCGCCATTCAAGCAGTGCCGAACAACAACATACAGCCAGGTTATTAACAAAATTTCACCTCCTCACTGGAGACTGTAATTACAGGCTAGAAGAATCTGAATCTTATCCAATTTTGCTTCTACGTCAAATAAATGTATTGATGGAAAGCTATTATTCAGAAACTTTTAAGAATCTTGTAGAAGTAAAATTAGTTGAGGGTCAAATGATAATGATCGCAAATAACGAAAATGATATCTTGGTTGCAATGGCATACTGCACAGAAATAGGGCTACATCCCATCCGAATGAATAGCCTTGAGATGAAATTAGATCACCGCAAGGAAATAGATTTCTTAATTTTCACAAAATGTAAAATGCCACGTGATACCTATGCGGCATTCCCTAATTTTGAGCTAAGAGAACAACTAACAGAGCAACCGGCATCACAACCTGAAAAAGAAAATTGCATTATCTGTTGATGAACAAAAAATTCAAAGTCATAGGCAATTGAGTCTTTTTTAAAAAATGGTACAATTGGGGCTTTCTCTAAATAGATAGGATTTTCATGCCAAAAGAAGAACACATAGAAATGCAGGGAGTCGTGATAGATACCCTGCCAAATACCATGTTTAGGGTTAAACTTGAAAACGGACACATTATCACGGCTCACATTTCTGGCCGGATGAGAAAAAATTATATCAGGATACTAACAGGGGATACCGTCACCGTTGAGCTCACTCCCTATGATTTGAATAAAGGTCGAATCAGCTTTCGCAATCCGGATAAAAAGAAGACGACCGAATCTCAAGAAGAGTGAGGCAGCCCCTCTAACGAACCATGGAACGACGGGAAGAAGCCAGCTGACCACTGTCTTCGCCCTCTTCTTCTGTTACCAGGATTAATTCATCGTTACTTGCTACAATCCGAACCATGCCACCGTTAATTAAACTCCCAAAAAGCAATTTTTCAGCGAGTGGCTTTTTAATTTTTTCTTGTATGATTCGACTCATGGGCCTTGCTCCCATTTTTATATCATAGCCATTTCTTGCAAGCCAATCCCTAGCACTTTGATCAACGTCAAGCTTGACAGCCTTAGCTCGGAGCACCGATTCTAATTCTTTTAGAAATTTATCTACTACACAGCTTAAAATTTCAGGCGTTAAATGGTTAAACTGAATCATCGCATCCAAGCGGTTCCTGAATTCCGGTGTAAATAATTTTTTAATGACACCCACACTATCACTACGATGATCCTGCTCAATAAAACCTATGGTAGTGCGCTCCATCAATTCCGCGCCGGCATTTGTTGTCATAATCAAGATAACATGCCTGAAATCTGCAATTCGTCCATTATTATCGGTCAAAGTTCCATGATCCATCACTTGTAACAATAAGTTATAAACATCTGAGTGCGCTTTTTCAATTTCATCAAGAAGCAACACGGCATGCGGATGCTTGGTCACCGCTTCTGTCAACAAGCCGCCTTGATCATACCCAATATAGCCAGGAGGGGCACCAATTAGCCGTGAAACAGTATGCCGCTCCATGTACTCCGACATGTCAAAACGAATTAATTCAATGCCGAGGCTCTTGGCTAATTGTTTGGTGACTTCTGTCTTACCCACTCCAGTTGGCCCGGCAAATAAGAAACATCCAATGGGTTTATTCTCTTCACGAAGGCCAGAACGCGATACTTTAATTGCCATACAAAGCGAAGAAATGGCTTCTTCTTGCCCATAGACCAGCGCTCTCAAATCTTCTTCGATATTGCGTAATACTGTCTGATCAGACATGCTCACATGCCGAGCAGGAATATGTGCTAACTTCGCCACCACTTCCTCAATCTCTCGACTCCCAATCACACGCCGTTTTTTATTACTAGTCTGCAATCGTTGATATGCACCTGCTTCATCAATGACATCAATAGCCTTATCAGGTAAATGACGTTCATTAATATATTTTGATGACAGTTCAGCCGCCGCTTTTAAAGCAGAAAAAGTATATTTCACACCATGATAAGCTTCAAATCGACTTTTGAGACCGCAAAGAATTTTATAAGTATCGACTATGGAAGGCTCGGTAATATCAATTTTTTGAAAACGTCTCGTCAACGCGCGGTCTTTTTCAAAAATAGTTCGATATTCTTGGTAAGTAGTAGAACCCATGCAACGAATTTCTCCACTACTTAGTAAAGGTTTCAGCAAGTTTGAAGCATCCATGGTTCCACCTGAAGCAGCACCCGCGCCAATAATAGTATGAATTTCATCTATAAAAACAATGGCTCCGGGATGTCTTTTCAGATCTTTCAGTACTTCTTTAAAGCGTTTTTCGAAATCTCCCCGATACTTCGTCCCAGCCAATAACATTCCAAGATCAAGTGCAAAGACAGTACTATTTAAGATGGGTTCCGGTACTTTTCTTTCGACAATTAATTTTGCCAACCCTTCAGCAATGGCAGTTTTTCCCACTCCTGCTTCGCCTACTAGCAAGGGATTATTTTTCCTTCTACGACAGAGCACCTGAACCGCACGAATGATTTCTTCGCGACGCCCAATTAAGGGATCGATTCGACCGGTTTTTGCTTGTTCATTTAAATTAATTGCAAAACGCTCTAACGCGCTTTCATGCACAAATCCTTCTCCCGGCTCATGATCTGTTGAACGTTCAAGTGGACTAGGCGTCGAGTGATGATGATGATGGACTTTTGAAATTCCATGAGAAATATAATTCACTACATCAAAACGCGTGACATTCTCTTGACTTAAAAAGTAGACGGATTGACCTTCTTCCTCTCCAAATATAGCGACTAATACATTTGCTCCGGTTACTTCAGACTTGCCTGCTGTTTGCACCTGTATAATTGACCGTTGCAAAACGCGCTGAAAACCTCTGGTGGGCTGAATATCAGAATCATTTCCACTAGGTAATAAGGGCGTGGTTTCATCAACGAAAATACCTAATCCTATTTTTAAACGATTTAAATCAGCTCCACAAGCCACCAATACTTCTACCGCATCAGGATTATCAAGTAAGGCTAAAAGCAAATGCTCAACCGTAATGAATTCGTGCCGTTTATCCCTGGCTCTTTCAAAAACACTATTGATTGTAACTTCAAGTGCTCTACTAAACATGTTGCACCTCCTTATTCCTCCTTTAGGCAATCCTACATAAGAGAGGATAATCAGAATTACGGAGATAATCGTTCACTTCCCTATCTCTTAATTCCGTATTCATGATCGATTCATTACTCACACTTTTCTCTCGCGCTTAATTTAAAATTAGTTGATTTCGAAATAATTTTCCTGTTTTGATTTTGAATTTTTAAATAAGATAAGAATTTGTTGAAAAAAATGGAAAGGTATAGGCGAAGCTTGGGCCTCGCGGCTTGCCTGCGTAGACGTCATTAATTTAAGAGTTTTTACCTCTCCAACAAGGAGGAGAGGTAAAATTTTTGCTACATATGTTGGATGATTGCTTCACCAAACTCAGAGGTAGAAAGTAGTGTGGCATCCGTCATAAAGCGATGAAAGTCATAGGTGACGGTTTTCGCTTTAATTGCGCCTTCTACTCCTTTATTGATATAGTTTGCTGCCTCAAACCAGCCTAGATGACGCAGCATCATTTCACCAGAAAGAATAATGGAGCCAGGATTAACCGCATTTTTTCCCGCATAGCGAGGTGCAGTTCCATGGGTCGCTTCAAAGATAGCACTGTTGTCGCCAATATTTGCGCCAGGGGCGATACCAATTCCGCCTACTTGCGCTGCAAGTGCGTCCGAAAGATAATCCCCATTTAAATTTAAAGTGGCAATTACACTGAATTCTATCGGTCTCAATAGCGTTTGCTGCAGGAAAGCATCTGCAATTGCATCTTTAACAATGATTTCCTTGCCTGTTTTAGGATTTTTTAACACATGCCAAGGACCGCCATCTAAAAGAGTTGCACCAAATTGCGTTCGCGCCACTTCATAACCCCAATCTTTAAATGCACCCTCAGTAAACTTCATAATATTACCTTTGTGCACCAACGTGACTGATTCACGGTCATTGTCAATAGCATACTGAATGGCTCTTGCCACCAGGCGTGCAGAACCCGCTTTAGAAACCGGCTTAATCCCAATGCCACAATGCTCTGGAAATCGAATTTTTGTCACTCCCATTTCATTTTGAAGAAATGCGATTACTTTTTCAGCTTCCTTGGTATCGGCTGCCCATTCAATACCGGCATAAATATCTTCAGAATTTTCCCGAAAAATCACCATATCTACATTCCAAGGTTCCCGAACAGGACTGGGTGTGCCTTCATAATACCGTACTGGTCGCAAACAAACATAAAGATCAAGCTGTTGCCTAAGCGCGACATTTAAAGAACGAATTCCACCGCTTACCGGTGTCGTTAATGGTCCCTTAATTGCTACTACATACTCACGAATTGCATTCAGTGTTTCCTCAGGAAGCCAAGTATCCTTTCCATAAATTTTGGTTGCTTTTTCGCCGGCATACACTTCCATCCAGGCAATTTTTTTGTTATCACCATGCGCTTTTTTAACGGCGGAATCCAAAACCCGCTTCATGACCGGAGTAATATCAACCCCGATTCCATCCCCTTCAATAAAAGGTATAATTGGCTGATTAGGAACATTTAATGATAAATCACCATTTACTTGAATTTTTTCCCCATTGGATGGAATTTGAATATGCTGGTACCCCATTGAATTCTCCAGACTAAATTTTAAAATAAGAAAAGCAGGATAACATTTGTATTTATCTAACACCATATACCCTTCGTGAATGAAATGAGTAAATCAAAAAAACACATTATTATCGGCTTATCTGGCGGTGTAGATTCATCCGTTGGCGCCTTGCTGCTTAAGCAGCAAGGCTATCAGTTAACTGGTGTATTTATGCAAAATTGGGAAGCAGATCTCAACGATCAGAATTGTTCGGGAGCGCAAGATTTAAGTGATGCACGCGCTGTTAGTGACAAACTCAATATTCCTTTAAAAACAGTCAATTTCGCAAAAGAGTATTGGAACAAGGTCTTCGCCTATTTTCTTGATGAATTGGCAGCAGGAAGAACCCCTAACCCAGATATTCTGTGTAATCAAGAAATTAAGTTCAAAGCCTTTTTAAATTATGCACTAGAATTAGGCGGAGAAGCGATAGCGACTGGCCATTACGCGCGTATCGTTCCCAAAGGCAATCAGTACCATTTATATAAGGCAGTAGATCAATCAAAAGATCAAAGTTATTTTCTCAGTCGTCTTAATGAACATCAGCTAAGTCATAGCTTGTTCCCTCTTGGTACTTTAGAAAAAAAATTTGTTAGACAATTAGCAAAAGAGGCAGGACTCATCACCTCAAACAAAAAGGACAGTACGGGAATTTGTTTTATCGGTGAAAGAAAATTTAATGATTTTTTACGTGAGTATATGCTACTTAAACCGGGTAATATTGAAACACCGCAAGGTGTCATATTAGGTAGACATCAAGGGCTCATGTTTTATACTTTAGGACAGCGTGAAGGAATTGGCATTGGCGGAATGAAGGGTTATCGGGAAGCACCTTGGTATGTCGTACAAAAAGATATTGCTACCAACACATTAGTCGTAGATCAAGATTCTCTCCACCCACTTCTCATGAAAGATAGGCTCAAGTGTGAACAAGTGACGTGGATTAATGGCAGCCCGTCATTTCCACTTACTTGTCTGGCTAAAATTCGCTATCGTCAGGCAGATCAACCCTGCGTTGTTTATGAAATGAAGAATCAATATGAAGTGGTTTTTGACCACCCTCAACGCGCGATAACCCCAGGTCAAGCTGTGGTATTTTATGAACAGGAACGTTGCTTGGGTGGTGGTGTAATTATTTAAGGAGTAAAAAATGGATAAATTAACAGAAAAAAAATGCCTTCCTTGTGAAGGCGAAGCCAAACCACTTGCTAATGAAAAAGCAAAAGAATTGTTGACCGAGCTTTCCGGTTGGGAGTTGATTGAAAATACAGAGATTAAAAAACATTTTTCTTTTACAAATTTTTATCGCACCATGAGTTTTGTCAATGCTATTGCATGGATAGCTAACCTGGAAAATCATCATCCCGACTTGATGATCGGATATAATTATTGCTCCATTAGCCTAAAAACGCATGCAGTTTCTGGCCTAACTGAAAATGACTTTATCGTGGCTGCTAAAATTGATAATCTTTTAAGCTAGGCGCCTTTCCTACTCGTCGTCTCGCGGACAAACCACGGGACGACAACCTATGATGCTTGCAACCACACATACCTACCCATTAATGTCCGCACTTCTTCTTGATCCTTCAGAAATCGGTGGTGGAAGTGATTTTATGACTATTAGATTATTATATTGAACTAATAAAAAGGCATAAAAAAGTGGAGTAGTAAACAATAAAATAATCATGTCGACCAAGAATCGCCACTGTCCTGCAAAAAAATAATCTTCTTTAAAAATGCTTCTTACCGCATAGATTAAGATATAAGGAATGCCAATAACAAAAAATGTTTGCCACCAATAGCCCCAAACGAGCCTAGCACTTCCCAAGAAACTGGCATAAACCTGCTTATCTTTCAGTAAGATAAGGGGCAAGGATCATTGCGAAAAGCACCCCCACAAATAATGCAGGAATCAAAAGCAAAATTACTCCAATATGCACTAAAACTGCATAAATAACCAAGGTGAGATAAAGCTGCCAAAGATGTTTTTCGCCACAAACGAAAGCACCAATTAGGTCAATTTTTTGTATCTTTGCGAGAGAAAACATGCTATAAAACATGACAGCCAGGAAAAACGCCTCCGCTATCATGAGAACAAGCAATACCATTACTCCCACCCATGAAAAAACTAAATGACCAGATAAATCAAGAAATATACCATATATTTTGAAATAATCAGGTATTTCATGAATCAGGGCGAGAATCAAAGACCAGACTAACACATAGGGCAAGCTGGATTTATACAAACGCCAGCCATGCTTAAATACCCCTGAAACCATTAGAGGGGAAGTTCCCAGACGATACATCCCGTTCTCCTTGTAATTGCGATTTAACACGGTGCTTTATATACTCTTCGTGAATGGATTTTAGGCCGATCGTGAGCATCCCTCTCTAAGAGTGTATAGAAAATTCATTTACGAAGAGTATAGACATATGACAACACTTTCTCCATTAGAGATAAGCTTAACAAATAAACCGCAAAACCGACAATTTTGGGGACAATTATATGGCGTTGCCAGCAGTTTAGCGATAATAACAGTTAGCAAACAGCATCAAAGCTTAGTGGTGGTAGTCACACCAGACATGCAAACTGCTACAAAATTACAAAATGAACTCCGTTTTTTTTCGGAAGAAGAAGCGATTACAATCTGCACGTTTCCCGACTGGGAAATTCTCCCTTATGACCATTTTTCTCCCCATCAAGATATCATCTCAGAGAGACTATTAACGCTATATAATATCCCTCATATGAAGCAGGGAATCCTACTCGTCCCTATCAATACTTTAATGCACTACACCACATCCCGTCAGTATGTTGAAGCAACCACTTTTTTAATCAAAAAAGGTGACCTACTCGATACCATTGATTTTCAACGTAGTTTAGAGCAGAGGGGATATCGCCATGTTTCACAAGTTTTGGAGCATGGCGATTTTTCTATTAGGGGATCATTGATTGATCTTTTCCCCATGGGAAGTGACACACCTTACAGGCTCGATCTCTTTGATAATGAAGTGGATAGCATTCGCACATTTGAAATCGACACTCAACGCTCACTCGATGTGATAACAGAAATCCGGCTACTTCCTGCCAGGGAATTTCCCTTGACCGAAGAGGCGATTTCTGCCTTTAGACAAGCCTGGCGCATGCAATTTTCAGGCAATCCCATGCTTTGCCCTATCTATGAAGCGGTAACTAACGGGCAGTATGCAACGGGTATTGAGTATTACCTTCCGCTTTTTTTCGATTACCACTATACCCTGTTTGATTACTTCCCAGCTCACACCCTACTGATGCTTTATGGAGAAATAGAAGAAAAGGCCAATGCTTTTTGGCAAGAAGTTGTCGAACGTTACGAACAACTCCGTTATGACGTTCAAAAACCCTTGTTGGAACCCAAAAATATTGTGCTTCAAGTGAATGAGTTATTTGGAAAATTTAAAAATTTTGAACAAATTGTGATTCAAAATGATCCGGTTAACCTTAAGCAAAATGCACTTAACTTCGCCACAACTAAGCCAGTTGAATTAATCATTAATAACAAATCGACACAGCCACTTGGCACAATTCAGCATTATCTTAATACCCATCAAGAAAGAATATTATTCTGCGCCGAAACTCTGGGTAGAAGAGAATCTTTATTAAATTTATTAGCAGATATTAATGTTCAGCCAGTATTAATCGATAGCTGGAAGCAATTTTTAAGGTCCAACGCTAAAATTGCACTTTGCGTTGCTGCATTAGATGAGGGCATGACCTTAATTGAGCCCCCCATTGTCATCGTTACCGAAGCCCAACTCTTCGGTCAGCAAGTGATGCAACGAAGGCTACGCACTAAATCAAGGTTGGATCCGGATAAGATTATTCGCAATTTAGCAGAGCTAAAAATAGGTGCGCCTGTTGTGCATATCAACCATGGGGTAGGCAGATATCTGGGCTTAAAAATCATTCACACCGGAGAATGCGAAGCGGAATACCTTACCATAGAATACCAAGGAGGAGATAAGTTATACGTTCCCGTTTCATCACTGCAACTGATTGCAAGATACAGCGGAAAAGAGGATGAAACCGCTCCAATCTATCAGCTCGGCTCAAAAAAATGGGAAAAAATTAAAGCACGCACTGCAAAAAAAGTTCGAGACGTTGCCTCTGCTTTGCTTGAAATTTATGCCAAACGTCAAGCAAAAATTGGCTATGCTTTTTCCACTCCTAATCATGACTACCTAACCTTTTCATCTGAATTTAAATTTGAAGAAACTCCTGATCAGCTAAAAGCCATTCAAGAAGTGATCACCGATATGACCTCTCCACGACCCATGGATCGCTTGATTTGCGGCGATGTGGGTTTTGGTAAGACTGAAGTGGCGATGCGGGCGGCTTTCATTGCCGCACATGATACTAAACAAGCTGGTATCCTTGTTCCTACCACGCTCCTTGCTGAACAGCATTATCAAAATTTTAAAGATAGATTTGCAAATTGGCCGATTAAGATTGCGGTAGTTTCAAGATTTCAATCTAAAAAAGAACAAGATCAAATCATCAAAGAACTGGCGGAAGGCAAGATTGACATCATCATTGGCACACATAAATTACTTCAATCTGAAATCAAATTTAAGTGTCTGGGATTATTGATTATTGATGAAGAACATCGTTTTGGCGTGGATCAAAAAGAAAAAATTAAAGCGCTAAAAGCAGAAGTAGATATATTAACATTAACTGCCACTCCTATTCCACGCACCTTAAATCTATCATTAACTGGCGTCAGAGATTTATCGATTATTGCGACTGCACCTGCAAAACGTCTCTCGATTAAAACTTTTGTTCGTGAATATCAACAAGCCATTGTTAGAGAAGCGGTACTGCGTGAAATATTACGAGGCGGTCAAGTGTATTATTTGCATAATGATGTCAAAAGTATTCAACAAACTGTTGATGGCCTTTCTCAGCTATTGCCCGAAGCAAAAATTAATTATGTTCACGGACAAATGACTGAACGACATTTAGAAAAAGTGATGTCCGACTTCTATCATGCAAGATTTAATGTGCTTGTTTGCACCACCATTGTTGAATCCGGTATTGATATCCCGACCGCAAATACAATTATTATTAATAAAGCGAATCATTTCGGTCTAGCTCAACTTCATCAGCTAAGAGGCAGAGTTGGCAGATCTCACCATCAAGCCTATGCTTATTTACTCACTCCTCCAACTCAAACTTTGACAAAAGACGCTGTGAAACGTTTAGAAGCAATTGAAAGTTTAGAGGATTTAGGTGCTGGCTTTATGCTCGCCACTCATGATCTTGAAATTCGTGGCTCAGGTGAGATTTTAGGAGAAGATCAAAGTGGATTTATAGAAGAAATTGGATTTCATCTTTACTCTGAAATGCTAGATAAGGCGGTAGCTGCCCTAAAGGATAATAAAGACTCTTATTCTGATTCTGACCTGCCTTTAAGCACCGGCACGGAAGTAGATTTGAAAATTACCGCCTTGATTCCTGAATTATATATGCCAGATACCAGCATGCGACTGACATTTTATAAACGTATCGCTAGCGCCAACACACAGCAATTACATGATATTCAAGTTGAGATGGTTGATCGATTTGGGTTATTTTCAGATCCTATCAAAAATTTATTCCTGGTTACTGAAATCAAGCTACTCGCCGCGCCTCTTGGTATTAACAAAATTGAAACAGGTGCGTTGCATGGAAAAATCGAATTCGACATAGAGCCAAAAATTAATTTAACTGCCCTATTAAATTTAATTCAAAAACAACCCAAAATTTATCAGCTAGAAGGTTCTAAATCGCTTAAATTTAAACTATTAGACAATAATCCAAATGAAAAAATAAAATTAATTAAGCAATTACTAACCCTGTTAGCGCCAACGAAATTATCGTAAACTTCACTCCATCATGACATAAATAAGATTGGCTGTTTTCTACCTTCAAGGCATCTTCAAAAAAGCAAAGTTCGAATTCAGCAAGAAATCATGTAGGCTTTTAAAACATCTGATTCTTCATTTCGAGAGTTTGTGCCATCAACAAAAGATTAACCTTCTTTTTTCGCTAGAGACTCAATTTCAGCTATTGATAATTGAGTTATTTCGGCTATGGTTTCTATTTTAAACTGTTTATTTTGCAGCATTCGTAATGCGGTTTCTTGTAAGGCTTTTTGCGTGCCTTGCTGTAACCCCTTTTGTTCTCCTTGTTCTAACCCTCGTGTTAACCCCTTCTGTTCCCCTTGTTCCAACCCTTGCTGTAGCCCTTGCTCCCACCCTCGCTGCTCCCCTTGCTGTATATCTTGTTGCCTCAAAGTCATGACTTCCTCCTCTACTTCTTTTGAAAACTTTCGGTGTAAAAATGGCCAAAATTTAGATGAATGGCTTAAATTTCCCTCAGAATAGAGATAATATAACAAATCTACTACCTCATCTCTATAACCCTGTTCTTCTAATGCTTGAAGCAAGACAACCAAGTCGGATTCTAAATAATCTGATAAGTTTTTGTCATAAATATGCTTCAAGCTTAGTAATAACACTAGCGCTTGAATGCCTCCCTGAAGCTGAACCCTTAGCGCTTCATCAGGTAAGGCAGCTAAATCAATCAGCTGAGTCGGAGAATTAAATAATTTATCAAACAATGGCTTGGCAGCTTCAGGCTCTACCATATCTCGAAGGGTTAACGAATGCCGATATGGCCTCGAGGCATTAGAAATCACCAAGGGATAAACAAAAGGAATTTTGGCAGATTTGCCCCGAGTTTTTGAAGCTTTTCGTACATGATCCCAGATCACCCCCAGGTAACAAAATAAACGAAGCGGCATCCAGGCATCGGGCTGTCTTTGCTGCTCGATGAGGACCCAGATATGACAATCTTCCTGCGTTAATTTACAACGGGTTTTAAACAAAATGTCGACTTCTAGGAAGCGATGTTCGGCATCGACAAAAGAATCTGATTGTCGCTCAAGTGATTCAAGTCAACGAAATTTTTTACCTCTTCAGGTAAGTAAGCTTCAAGAATTTCACGAGTTGTGACAATATTGGAGAGGAGTCGCTTGAGTAGTTTATCATGCGGTTGATTAATTTTTAAGGTAGGGTTAAGTTCAATTGCATCCTTAATTGCCATTCTATTTCTTCTTGTAACAAATAGGTAATTGAACTTATTATTGTACCTCCACTTATATGGTAAGCAACACCGTGTTTTTTAAAGCACTTTGATTTTTGATCCGAAGTTTAGTTAGGTGCGTTGCATGGAAAAATCGAATTTGACATAGAGTCAAAAATTAATTTAACTGCCCTATTAAATTTAATTCAAAAACAACCCAGAATTTATCAGCTAGAAGGTTCGAAATCGCTTAAATTTAAACTATTAGACAATAATCCAAATGAAAAAATAAAAGTAACTGCTCACGGGGTAAGAGTCTGTTCAACGCACAAACGTTCATATTTGAGCCATATCTGAACGAAAAATTCGCTGAAAAAGTGCAGCACATATAAATATGTGAGCAGTTTTCAGCGGGTTTTTCGTTCAAAGATGGCCAAATATGGACGTTTCCTTGCTGGGCCAAGTAGTTACAAATAAAATTAATTAAGCAATTACTAACCCTGTTAACGCCAGCGAAATTATCGTAACTTCACTCCATCATAAAATAAGATTGGCTGTTTTCTACCTTCAAGGCATCTTCAAAAAAGCAAAGTTCGAATTCAGCAGAAATCATGTAGGCTTTTAAAGCAGCGGGTTCATCTTCTTTAGAAATGACTTCATTAGCAAACGCAGCCATGTGATAGGCGTTATCAAATAATTCATCTGCATATACTTTTATCCATTCTACTTGAGGATGACCGGCTAAATCAGGTACACGCTTTTTAATATGCAGACCTACTGCTGGAAAAAATAAAAAACAAGGTAAACAAGCGGCAACACCTATACTATAGGATTGATTGCTGGTGGTTTCCAAAAGATGTTTTCCATATTTTTCGCAAATTTCAGAAGGTGGAATCATGGTGTCGGTATAGACCAAGGAAAGCTGCTTCTTTAGTTGAGACAACTCAACATTTGTGGCAGCAATCCAATCAGAAAATAATTGGTGATGGCTTTGCAAACTAGCTTTTTGGCTGAGGATCTTCATCGCGGGCTGAAAACTTTGTTCAAGATAATAAATATCTTGCTGAGTAAATCGATGAAATTCTTCTGTAGTTAACCCTTCAATTAAACCTGTTACAAGTGGTGTTTGAGTAATTTTGTGGAAGGTAGGCTGGCTATGCTGCCATAATTTTTTTGATAGACCCATTAATTGTGGATAAAGCATGTGACGTTCTCCTTTGGTGTAAAAAAAAGCCAAAGGGAGTAGAAAAAGCGGATGCAATGATAGGAATATCATTGTTTACATTCTCATCTCCCTACGCGGGGATTACCCCAGTCAGGTTCAAAGGGTTGAATCTTCTTAAGTAGATTCTCTCAGCTGATGCACCCCTGATGAGAAGATTTAAGCATGCTTTTTTTAATAATGCAACAAACCAACCAGTATGATTTGAGCATTACTGCTTGCTAGTTAAATAAGATTTTGTTTCATCTTCCAAAGGTTTTTCAGCAGAAAGTTTACGTTTCATTCTTTGATAACTCTCATTAAATAATTCGAAACCTTCAACTGTTAATCGATATCTTCCATTCACTTTTTTATGCCTAATATAAAGTTTATTTAACAATCCTCTCTCTTGTTTACTCAGTGTTGGAATATCTAAATCCAAGGAGTTTATTTTTCTTGTGAAAGATAATCGTGCTAGTAAGGCAGATAGGTTTGTATCTTTTCCTAGTTTTGATTTTTTATTAGGTGGGAAAAAAATTGGTTCATTTTCAGGCCTTTTTCTTTTATGAGACTGCGACTGCGAATCAGTTATAGATTTTGAGGAGAAAAAAGTTGATCCAGATGAGATAGATAGGGTGGGATTTACTTCCTTAGCTGAAGCAGTAGACAACTCACCAAAATAGGGCTGCTTTTGCTCAATTTCCAAATTTGTAATAGCAGCAAAAGGACAGGTATTCCCTACTTCTTCTATATCTTGATCAAACACTTGGTAACACCCTTCGGTATCCTCTATTTTATGATCATAATTTCCAAATATATTTTCCCGGAACGATGAATTTTTGGCATTGTTTTTCGCAGATAAATTTAATTCAATTCGAGCAGGTTCAAGTTGAAAATTTTCATCAGAAAAACCAGGTGAATAAAGGTTTTCTACAAAATCCTCCCACTCTTCAGAGTCACTTGATGAGTAATAAGAACCATAATAATTAGCTTCATCAAATATCATTAACTCGGGTTGAGGAAAAATTTTATCCTCGTCATCAGACATAATTATATCTATGTCTGTAGATTTATTTTCTGATGATGTCATTTTATTAATATCAAGAGAAAGTATTGATATTATCGAAGTCAAAAAGCTTACCCTATAGGCGTTGTCAACGTTATTTTCTTTAAGATAAGTAATACCTTCTAAAAATACTTGACGAAGTTCGTTTGTTTTATCATCTTCCCCTATTTCAGATAATATCTTTATACCATTAAAGAGATGCCGTATGGCCTGAATACGGATATTAGGAGAATGCAAAATACAGGAAATTAGGTTTTTCAGACTGGAATTTTTTATGTTAATAAAATTATTTTTTTCTAAACGCGTTATATAAAAAAACGCTAAAGCCGCGTGAGTAGCATATTTTGACTCACTTAAAACCAGTAAATTAGAAATAAATTGCTCAATTATATCATCTATATCCAGATTAATTGTGGCTAACTGATCAATCGTTCTAAGACAATAAGAAATAAAATAAATATGATAAACAGTAACACTAGGAAATTTGGATAAAAGAGTAATCAGAATTTTTAAACAGTGATTAGTTACCTCTTCGGTAAGCAGCCCCTCCTCACCCGATCTCTTAATGAAAAAGATTGCATAATACACATTTTCTAGCTCTATTGAAGGCATCGACGCAAAATGATCAATTAAATTTTTTACCACTTGATCACTAATTCTCGCCATTCCTTTTATAGTGTTAATTCTAAAATAATTATTAAGCGTGTTAAGAGTAAAATAACAAAGCCCAGGGTGAGGTATAAAACGCAGGAATAATTGATCAACGTCCTCATTTTCAAATGGCGCAAGAAATTTTTTTTCCACCAATGATACAATTGCTGAAATAATATTGAATATATTTTTTCCAAGGAGTTTATCCGATCTTAATGCAATATGAAGTATTTTATTTATAAATGAAGAATCTAGCTGGTTTATGATAAATTTATTAATCGCAAAGAATTTAAAAATAAAGAAAATTTTATCAATAATATAGGTTAATATTGTTACATTTTTTGAATAATAACACGTTAGCGCTTTTACGTAATCATCAAAGATTGTATTATCCGGCAAGATGAAACCTCCTGCGAGTAATTTAGCAAAAGTAGCCACACTAACTTCAAGATTATGCTGAATTTTAGCTTGAGGAGAATCAAACATGCTTAATAACATTGATTTGATGGTTTTCGCTTTTATTTTATTGCAAAATACCTTTGCTTGAATAAATTCATTAAAAGAAAAAAATGCTGTGTAAATAGAGCGAGCTCCCTGCAAATAAGAAAGTAGGTAATCTAGCTTATTAAATCTAATTTCTTTAGTAATATATCCATCTTTTACCAATATTGAGATACCAGAAAAAAATGAAGCTACCTGCCCTCCTGACAATTTAACAGAATTTTCAAACTTATTGATTAAAATCTGACAGGTATCAACTGATAATCCAAAATTAAAACTTTCTTTATTTTCTCTATCAATCCATTTAGTTGCCTTTTCAAAAAGGAAAGGAAGGTGGTTGATGACGCACATGTCTGAAGCTTCAGAGCTATTTTTTATAACTTCATCAATTTTATTAAATGCAAAATTCACAATGGGTAACAATTCGTTTCTTAATTGCTTATCTCGTATTAAGTGATCTGTCAGTTTTCGAATAATAGACTCACAGAGCCATGCTGGTAGAAAATCGTCATGGTTCAATAAAATAGTTTTAAATTCGGAAATTTTATTTGGATTATAATGAATTAAATAATCACTCACCATCCGTGCATCGATTATTGTCTTTTTTCTAAACTTATTAGTTTTATTACCATCATTCGTGCGGGTTACTTGATGAGAAGAGGAACCTTGCGAATAATAATTTTGACGACGATACACTCGTTCATCAGTTTCATAATGATCTATCCATTCTTCTTCATTATCTGATGAATGGGACGGTTTGGTTTCTCCAATATTTCTAAACATTTTTCAATCTCACTAATTTAAAAAATACACCTATTTACCATAAATCTAAATTTAATTTATAAACCTTACTTATGTTTATCTCTTTTGAGACGAGTCTTGAGCGAAAGATTTTCTCTCTTCTTCTGAAGAGGGTTGCATAGAATGCTTGCGCATCATTCTTTGATAGAATTCATTAAATAACCCGAAATCTTGAACGGTTAACCGATATTTTCCATTCACTTTTTTATGGTTAATATAAAGCTTCCGTAACAACTTTCTCTCTAGTTGACTTAGTGTTGGAATATCTAAATCTAACGATTTCATTCTTTGTGTGAAAGATAATCGCACTAGGAAGGCAGATATATTTGTATCTTTTGCTAGTTTTAATTTTTTAGTAGCTGGAAAATCTTGTTCAGTTTCAGGCTGTTTTCTCTTTTTATGAGTGTCCCAAACATCTTTAGGTATGGTAAAAAAAAGTGATGGAGGGGTGATAGCTAGGGTGGGTTTTACTTCCTCTACTGAATTAGGAGAAGACGTTTGCTCAAACTTCAAATCTGTCACAGTCACAGCAGCAAAAGGACAAGGATTGCCGACTCCGTCTCCTTCTATTTTTTGTTCAAACACCGGGCAACCAACATCTGCATCCTCAAAAAAAAGATCCTCATACGGTAAATTTTGTCTATTATTTCTCGCAGATAAATTAGCTGGAACTGGTTCAATTCCCAAATTCTCATTGTAAAAATCTGATGAATAAAGATTTTCTGCAAAACCTTCCCAATCTTCAGAGCTTGAAGAGTAATAAGAAGCATAATAATTGCCTTCTTCAAAGGTTAGCAAATCAGTTTGAGAAAAAATTTCGCCTTCATCCTGATCATCTTCAATAAATATATCTATTTCTGTAGATTTATTTTCTAATGATGTCTTTTTATTAATCTCAAGAGAAAGTATTGATATTAGAGAAGTTAAAAAGCTTACCTTATAAGCGTTGTTATCGTTATTTTCTTTAAGGTAAGTAATGCCTTCTATAAATGCTTGGAAAAGTTTGTTTATTTCTTCACCTTCCATTACTTTAGATAATATTCTTATACCATTAAACACATGGTGTATTGCTTTAGTACGAATATCGGGAAAACGTAAAAGAGAGGAAATTAAGTTTTTCAAACTAGCATGTTTTATATTAAGAAAATTATTTTTAACTAAACGTGCTATATAAAAAAACCCTGAAGCCGCATGAGTAGCATATTTTGAATCACTTAAAACCAGCACATTAGAAATAAAGTATTCGATTACCTCATCGATACCAAGATTAATTGTCGCTAACTGATCAATCGCTATAAGACAAGAAGAAATAGCATAAATATGACGAGAAGTAATATCAGGAAATTTTGATAAGCGAGTAACCAGAGTTTTTAGACAGTGATTAGTTACCTCTTCGGTAAGCAGCCCCTCCTCACCCAATCTCTTAATGCAAAAGATTGCATAATACACATTTTCTAGCTCTATTGAAGGCATCGACACAAAATGATCAATTAAATTTTTTACCACTTGATCACTAATTCTCGCCATTCCTTTTATAGTGTTAATTCTAAAATAATTATTAAGCGTGATAAGAGTAAAATCACAAAACTCAGAGTGAGGTGAATAACGCATAAATAATTGATCAACATCCTCACTTTTAAATGGTGCAAGAAATTTTTCTTCCACCAATGATGTAATTGCTGAAATAATATTGAATATATTTTTCCCAAAGAGTTGATCCGATCTTAATGCAATACGAAGTATTTTATTTATAAATGAAGAATCGATCTGGCTTATGATAAATTTATTAATCGCAAAGAATTTAAATATAAAGAAAATTTTATCAATAATATTAATTGACATTATTAAATTTTTTGAATAATACCACGTTAGTGCTTTTACATAATCATCAAAGAGTGTATTATCCGGCAAGATGAAACCTCCTGCAAATAATTTAGCTAGAGTAACCACACTAACTTCAAGATTATTATGAATTTTGTCATGAGGAGAATCAAACATGCTAAATAGCATTGATTTGATGGTTTTCGCTTTTATATAACTGCAAAATACCTTTGCTTTAATAAATTCATCAAAAGAAAAAAATGCTGTGTAAATAGAGCGATCTTCCTTCAAATAAGAAAGTAAGTAATCTATCTTCTTAAAGCTAATTTTTTTAGTAATATATCCATCTTTTACCAATATTGAGATACCAGAAAAAAATGAAGCTACCTGTCCTCCTGACAATTTAACAGAATTTTCAAACTTATTGATTAAAACCTGACAGGTATCAACTGATAATCCAAAAGTAAAACTTTCTTTATTTTCTCTATCAATCCATTTAGTTGCCTTTTCAAAAAAGTAAGCAATGTGGTTGATGGTGCACATGTCTGAAGCTTCAGAGCTATTTTTTATAACTTCATCAATTTTATTAAATGCAAAATTCACAATGGGTAACAATTCGTTTCTTAATTGCTTATCTCGTATTAAGTGATCTGTCAGTTTTCGAATAATAGACTCACAGAGCCATGCTGGTAGAAAATCGTCATGGTTCAATAAAATGGTTTTAAATTCTGAAATTTTATTTGGATTATAATGAATTAAATAATCACTCACCATCCGTGGATTAATTATTGTCTTTTTTCTAAACTTATTAGTTTTATTACCATCATTTGTGCGGGTTACTTGACGAGAAGACATTGAATGGCTTGACGGATGATAATAGGCACGTGGTGGATTAGAACTTTGACGACGATACACTCGTTCATCAGTATGATAATGATCTATCCATTCTTCTTCATTATTTGACGAATGGTGCGACGAATTGGTTTCTCGATTATTTCCAAACATTTTTCAATCTCATTAATTTAAAACATACACCTATTTACCGTAAACCTATAGAGCTTAGTTGTTTTTATCTCTTTTGAGAGGAGTCTTGAACGAATGATTTTCTCTCTTCTTCTGAAGAGGGTTGCATAGAATGCTTGCGCATCATTCTTTGATAGAATTCATTAAATAACCCGAAATCTTGAACGGTTAACCGATATTTTCCATTCACTTTTTTATGGTTAATATAAAGCTTGCCTAACAACTTTCTCTCTAGTGGACTGAGTGTTGGAATATCTAAATCTAACGATTTCTTTCTTTGTGTGAAAGATAATCGCGCTAGGAAGGTAGATATATTTGTATTTTTTTCTAGTTTTAATTTTTTATTAGCTGGAAAATTTTGTTCAGTTTCAGGCTGTTTTCTTTTACGAGTGTCCCAAACAACTTTAGGTATGGTAAAAAAAAGTGATGGAGGGGTGATAGGTAGGGCGGGCTTTACTTCCTCTACAAAATTAGGAGAGGACGTTTGTTCAAACTTCAAATCTGTCACAGCAGCAAAAGGGCAAGTATTACCGACTCCGTCTCCTTCTATATTTTGACCAAACACTAGGTAATCAACAGATGCATCCTCAAACAAAAGATCCTCATAGGATAAATTTTGTCTATTATTTCTCGCAGATAAATCTAATTCAGCTGGAACTGCTAAAAAATCAGAGGAATAAAGATTTTCTGCAAAATCCTCCCAATCTTCAGAGTCGCTTGAAGAGTAATAAGAAGCATAATAATTACCTTCTTCAAAGGTTAGCAAATCAGTGTGAGAAAAAATTTCGCCTTCACCCTGATCATCTTCAATAAATATATCCAATATATCTATATCTGTCGGTTTATTTTCTGACAAGGTCTTTATCTTATTTTCTGAAGAAAGCATCGATATTAGAGAAGTTAAAAAGTTTATTTTATAAGCGTGGTTATCGTTATTTTCTTTAAGATAAGTAATGCCTTCTATAAATGCTTGGCAAAGTTCGTTTATTTTTTCACCTTCCATTACTTCAGATAATATTCTTATACCGTTAAACACATGGTGTATTGCTTTAGTACGAATATGGGGAAAACGTAAAAGAGAGGAAATTAAGTTTTTCAAACTAGAATTTTTTATATCAATAAAATTATTTTTAACTAAACGCGCTATATAAAAAAACCCTGAAGCCACGTGAGTAGCATATTTTGAGTCACTTAAAACCAGCACATTAGAAATAAAGTATTCGATTTCCTCATCGATACCAAGATTAATTGTCGCTAACTGATCAATTGCAATAAGACAAGAAGAAATAGCATAAATATGACAAGGGGTAATATCAGCAAATTTTGATAAGCGAGTAATCAGAGTTTTTAGACAGTGATTTGTCACCTCTTGAGTAAGTAATCCCTCTTCACCCGATCTCTTGATGCAAAAGATTGCATAATATAAATTAACTACTTTTATTGAAGGCATCTGCACCAAATAATCAATTAAATTTTTTACAACTTGATCATTAATTTTCGTCAGGCCTTTAATTGAATTAATTATAAAATAGTTATGTAGCATGACAAGAGCAAAATGAGGAAAGGTAGGGTGAGGAAAATAACGCATAAATAATTGCTCGACATTGCTACTTTCAAATGTCGTAAGGAGTTTTTTCTCCACTAATGATTTAATTGAAAAAATAATAGCAAATATATCTTTGTTAGAGAGGTCATCTAATCCTAATGCAATTGGAAGGATTTTATTTAAAAACAGAGAATCTATCGGACTAATGATTAATCCATTAATCGCTAAGCGTCTGAAAATAAAAAAAACATCAGCAATAGCATTGTGTGCCACTCTTAAATTTTTAGTAAAAGCACCCGTTACTGCTTCTACATAATCATCAAACATTGTACTATCAGGCCTGACAAAATTGCCAGCAAGCAATTTAGCGAAAGTAATCACACTAACTTCAAGATTAATAATTCTGACATCAGGACAAGCTAATAAGCTCAATAATATTCTCTTGATGCTTTTCGCATTTATTGTATTGGCAAATACATTTTTCCTAATAAAATGCTCAAAAGCAAGGAATGTTGTGTCAATAGAGCGAGCTTCCTTCAAGTAAGAAAGCATGTGATCTAGGTTATTAAAAATAATTTTATCAGTAATATATCCATGATTTACTAATTTAGAGATACCATACATAAATATGCTAACGGATTTATCTGATAATTTAGTAGAATTTTCGAAATTACTGATTAAAGTCTGGCAGGTATCAACTGATAATCCGAAAATAAACTTTTCTTTATTTTTTTCATCGATCCACCTAGTTGCAGAACGAAACAAGAAATGAATGTGATTAATGGTGCACATGTCTGAAGTTTGAGCGTGCGTTTTTATAACTTCATCAATTTTAAAAAATGCAAAATTCACAATTGGTAGCAGTTCATTTCTTAATTCTTTATTTTCATTTAAATGGTTTGTCAGTTTTTTAATAATAGATTCACAAAGCCATGCCGATATAAAATCGTCATGGTTCAATAAAATGGTTTTAAATTCTGAAATTTTATTTGGATTATAATCAATTAAATAATCACTCACCATCCGTGGATTAATTATTGTCTTTTTTCTAACCTTATTAGTTTTATTATGATTTATTTTACGAGGTGCTGGGTAACTTTCTGGATAATAACTTTCTGGATAAGGATAATGAGGCATGGAACTTTGCGGAGATGAGTAATAGGGATTATATGATCTATAATCACGGGTTTCATAACGATTTATCCTCTCATCTGCTGGGTAACTTGGCGGGTAATAACCTTCATGATGATAATAATAAGGTAAAGAATTTTCTGGATAATAATCGGGGTAATGATTATAAGGCACGAAACTTTGCAAAGATGGGTAGTATGGATTATATGATTCCCAACCAGGGGTTTCATAATGATCTATCCACTCACCTTCATTATCAGGTTCATAACGATCTATCTGATCTAGATGAGGCGGGTTGGCTATTTGATCTCCGACTCTCGCATTCTCACTTCTATCTATTTCTCTTTCAGTATTATTACGCATTACAAACCCACCAAATCAATAAAAAAATCTAATAATACATTATTTTTATTTTTTTGGAATATTTTTTATGCTTAATATATGTTTATAAGGAAACTCCCCTTGAAGGGTATCGCTAAATTCACTTATTGATGTTCAGGTGAAATAGCAAAAATACCCGGTGCATTACGCAGATAGTTGCGATAATCCATTCCATAACCAAAGACATAATGATGGCCATCTACTACTAGCCCGGTGAAATCCGCTTTCTTTAAACCTCCTGGCTGTCTTGCGTGGTGCTTATCCACTAAAACTGCTGTTAAGACTTTTTTAGCACCCTGCTCTTCACAATAACGAATAATTTCTGACAGTGTCAGTCCGCTGTCTAAAATGTCATCAACAATAACCACGACCTTGTCTTTTAACGAGCAGGTCGGTTTTGCTTGCCAAATTAAATCAGAGCCAACTAATGCCCCTCGATAGCGAGTTGCATGTATATAATTAATTTCTAATGGAAAGATAATGCGTGTTAACAAATTTCCAAGTGGAATAATTCCACCCACCACCACGCATAAAAAAACGGGATAAACCTCAGAAACTTCCTTTGAAATAGCAAGTGCCATATCATCTAGCGCGTGTTCAACTGCTTCTCGCGAATGGATACACGTTGCTTTTTCGTAAATAACACGAATATCCTCAGGAATTTTAATCAAGACTTTATCTCCATGCAGGAATTGCTGTAAACCGCTGTAAACGTTGCTCTGAAAGGGGATGATGATATTTTTCAAGATGCGAGATGACACGAATTGCTTGTTCTTGCTGATTGCAAACCAATACCATGTCACAACCTGCTGTTAGGGCTTTTTCTGCCCGTTCTACCAAATCAGTGAAAAATTTTGCCCCTGCCATGCTTAAATCATCACTAAAAATCACTCCCTGAAAACCAATTTGTTGTCGCAAAATATCTTCTAACCACTTCGATGAAAAACAAGTAGGAGCGGTATCTACAGCTTCGTATAAAATATGAGATGGCATCATTCCATCCAAGTCATCACGTAATTTGCAAAATGGCTGTAGATCACTCGATGCTATTTCTTCAAAAGAACGCGAATCAACTGGCAAGGTGTGATGTGAATCGGCTTTCACCGCGCCATGACCCGGAAAGTGCTTTCCAGTTGCTGGCATTTTTGCTTGGTGCATGCCAGCGATAAAGGCACGAGCTAACTCGATAACCACTGCTTTATCTTGATGAAAACTACGATCTAGAATCACTTCACTTTTACCATGATCTATATCTAGTACTGGCGAAAAGCTCACATTTACGCCACAATCAAGGAGTTCTTTTGCCATGCAATAGGCCATTTTCTTGGCATACTCCAAAGCCGCTTCTTGCTCCTGATCATAACGTTCACCATAAGCGCTGAAGGGAGGTAAACAAGTAAATTCTTGTTTAAAACGCTGGACTCTGCCGCCTTCTTGATCGACTGCAATGAGCATCGCCCCCTTTATCTTGCGAATTGCTTTAGTTAAGGCAGTCAGTTGTTTTTTTGATTCATAATTCCGAGAAAAAAGAATAATGCCACCTGTCTGTGGATGCGCTAGGATTTCTTTTTCAAGCATTGTCAACGCACAACCTTCAAGGTCTAGCATGACATGACCCTGGCTCATGATTTTTTTTCTTTCGTCAAATAGGTTATTTCTTCCTTTGAGGATTTTCTATTTAAGGCTTCATTTCGTTCTGGAAAACGACCAAAGCGTTTAATGATGTCAAAATTGTTAAGGGCGTATTCTAGAAAACTTTCAAAAATGGTTCTCGCCTCTGGAAAGGATAAGTCTACTAAAATTTTATAAGCACGAATTGAGGTCGCTTGAATTTCAATATTTTCCGAATGCATTAACGGAAAATAAAAAAATGTGCGCTCGATTAAACTAATCACATGATCAAATTGTTTTTCAATACCATGCAAACAGAGATCCACCGCGCGGTGATCCTGGGCATAGGCTAAGGGGGTATTACGATAAATATGTCTTGAAAATTGATCATAAAGTAAAATTAGCGAGAGCGAAGATCGGGCCGATTTTTCCCAATCCACATATTCGCCAAGCACAGCTCTCTCTAAGTCATAAGAAAACTTGGATCGTATTTCTTCATCGATCTCTTTATCTTCAGAGAACCAGAGATGGGTTCGCTGATTGGAAGGAAAGGCCGACTCATCCATTGTGCCAAACCAATATTTTAGAATTTCTTCTGACCTTTGCATATCGCTCTCATAAATGTTCTGCTAATTGGTAGTTTATAGCATGATATTTTTAACTAATCAAAACCTGTGTTCCTGGTGAAACCAGATTAAATAATTCGATTATTTCCTGATTGCGCATACGTATACAGCCATGAGAGAGCGCTATCCCCATGGGAACCTCATCTGGCACGCCGTGGATATAAATATAACGTCTTAATGTATCGACATTACCATATTGATTCACACCCGGCTCAAGACCTGTCAACCATATAATACGAGTCAGTATCCAATCACGGTTTGGGAATTGCTGGGCTAGGGCCTTGGAATAGATTTCCCCTGTTTGGCGTCTCCCTACAAAAACCGTATTGGGAGGACAGTTTTGACCAATTTTTATTTTAATTTGATGCCATCCGCGGGGTGTCATTTCACTACCCCTATTCTCACCCAATCCCTTTTTTGCCGTAGAAATGGAATAGGATCGAGCTACCCTCCCTTTATTTTCAACTTCCAAAATTTGCAGAGCAGATTTTATTTTAATTAACATTTTGTTTACTACCGTAAATAAGGACTATAATCTATTAAAAGTCATAATAATTGGTGTAAATTTATGTCGGATGATCAAAAAGAAGCAATAGAACAACCTCAACCTGTGATTCCCCCCTCCTCTGAAGCCATTCATTGGGCAATGGTCTGTCATTTGAGTGGTTTTGCTGGATTTTTGTTTCCAATCGCAAATATTATTGCTCCATTATTAATTTGGGGATTCAAACGACAATCTTTTCCTTACCTTGACGAGCAAGGGAAGGAAGCCATTAATTTCCAAATCTCTATCAGTATCTATTACCTTGCTTCAATATTGTTGGTCATATTATTTATTGGTTTTCTTTTAATTTTCCTTGTTGCCTTGTTTCATATCATTGCCATGATCATTGCCGCTGTTGAAACTGCACATGGTAATCCTTTTCGCTATCCTCTCACAATACGGTTTTTACGATAGTTTCAGAAATTTTTTCTTTACCTTGCCAACTAACTTATCCATAATAGAATTCTAATATTTTTTGGATGCTTAACGCATTATTATTAATAAAAGGTAAAATTATGCTTGGTAAAATCGCATCAGCACTTTTTAGTCTTGTAGAATCCGGCACCGATGCTTTAGATACAGGCCTTGGCCTTATCGTTTCCTTTGAAGATCCCGACAAGAAAGTCACACCCGATTTTGCTCTTGATCTTGCAATTGTCACCGGGGTAGCAGTGGGATTAGTTTCTTTCCTAACACTCTATAGCTTTCAAGGTCCTTTTATCCGTAAATTTTTTGGAAAGGAAGAAGAAATAGCACAAGAAATTGATGAAGAACAAATTCAGCCTTTATTGGGGCCTGCTCCTGCTAGTCGACTTATTCCCTACACCCTCATGAAATACGCTTATCTTACTGCAACAATTTTATCTGACCCTTTAGCCAATATTTTAATGTTGTCTGCAACAAAAGCCTGGATCCAAGGTTTTTATAGTGAAAATCTCCCTTTAGCAGGCCTCAGTCATGCAGAAGTGGGAAGCGTTATTGCTTATTATCTCTTATTCGATGCGCCCTTTTCACTTACCAATGAGGTGCCAGCAACTTGGAAAGAAATCAGAAAATTATTCTCAATCGAAAAGCACCAAATTCATGTTTATGATCAAGCGTTTACTAACAAAATGAAAAGTTTAGCAAGTTTATTAGTGCAATATCCATTTATTCGGAAATCTATTCGCTTAACTGGTTCAATCGCCGATACGCTTGAGCATATTATTCCAGTGATACTTTTTATTCCTCCTACTGCTATTCTCGATGTATTGGAAATGCCGCTTTATGCTTCCGTACCAATTGGTATCTTTTCTGCACTTTTTACCCTATTGATAAGTAATATCATTTTGATTCAAACCTTTCTATTTGAAGGCGCTTTTACTAAAAAGAATCTAGAGAAAATTGCGAATGTGCCACACAACGATGAAGAAGAAGAAAGATGGGTTCCCGATCTTGCCTCAAAAATAGCCCATTACTTGCTTTATTTCGGCGCGCCAATTCACGGCATTGATACTGCATTAACAGTGTGGTTGGCACTAAAGGAGAAGGCAGTCATTCCTGCTATCACTTATTCAGCTGCTGCTGCTACATTTATTATTTCCTCAGGAGGAAACTGGATCTCTGAAGTACGAGAATCTCAAGATGAACTTAAAAATATCACTATTGGTGTAGAACGAGAACCTGAGCCACCCAAGCCCATTAAGCCTACCCAGACCGCATTTTTTAAAGTTCGTCAGCGGGCTACTAGTATTGATGACACTGGGGACAACAATTATCTTGATTTAACTATGCCTGACGATGAGACTCATCAAGACCTTAACGCCTTCTTGAGTACTCTCTAGCTGTTTGCATGGCTACTCTGCAATAACGCGCTTAACGCCGGGCTGGCTTACAGCCACATAAACCAAAATTGCTTCAGAAACTTTAACAAAACCGGGGTGCGTCATTCTCTCTGCATAAACTTCGACTTTAAGCGTAATGGAAGTTTTTCCTATCTTGATAATATCAACGTAGAAACTAACCAAATCATAAACGAAAAGCGGTTGCAAAAATATTAATTCCTTTACTGCTACGGTAACAACATGGCCTCTTGTTTTTCTCGCAGCAATGATTGCACCCGCTATATCGATTTTCGACATTAACCAACCGCCAAAAATATCTCCTGTTTTATTTGCATCATTTGGCAAGGTTTTGATCCTAAGTACTGGCTCACGTTCCGGTAAGCTTGCAAGTAGCGCCTCTGACATTGTTAACTCACCCCCTAATGAATATTTGTTTCTGATAGCACTGATGCCTTTTTCTCAGATTGAGTAAAGGCATCAGGATTAGGCGCTTCTGAAGAAGGGGTTTGCTGATAATGACCAGGTTTAAATCTTTCACCATATTGATTAGCCAATTGCACTAACCTCTCGTTTATCTGACTAAGCCCTCTTGTCCTTGCATAATTCATTGGTCCTCCGCGAAAAGGCGCAAAGCCTGTACCGAAAATCATGCCGGCATCTAGCAAGTCAGCATCGGCAACGATTTCTTCTTGCAGGCAGATTTCTGCTTCTTTTATCATGCAAAGAATTAGGCGATCAGTCAGGTCCTGTTTAGAAATAGCTAAGGTTTCTGGGATATTGCGGTGTGATTGTATTAATTTTCCTGCTTGATAGCGGTAAAAGCCTTCGCCTGACTTAGTGCCAAATTTTCCTTCTGTTACCTTGTCCTGTAATTTAGCTGGCACTTTTCCGCCAAAATGATGGGCAAATATCTCGGCCACCGATAAACAAACATCAAGACCCACCCTATCTGCTAATTCAAGTGGGCCAATTGGCATCCCAAAATCTTTAGCAGCATGATCAATCACAAAAGCCGGCATACCCTCTTCTAACAAAATCATCCCTTCCAGAAGATAGGGCATAAGAATTCGATTGACTAGAAACCCTGGCCTACTTTTGACTGGCAGAGGCAAGCGATTAATTTGCCTGACAAAGGCGATTGCATCCTCAACCCGGTTATAATCTGTCTCTTCATCATGAATAACTTCTACTAACTCCATTTTTTCAACGGGATTAAAAAAGTGAATGCCAACTAGTTGAGAAGGGTTATCCAATGTCTTTCGCAGCTCACTCAAAGTTAAGCTCGAGGTATTGGTTGCAAGCAAGGTGGAGGGTTTCATTTCTTTTTCTAGCTGTTTATAAAGCGTCTGCTTTGCTACTAAATCTTCAACAATGGCCTCGATAATAATATCTGCTTTAGACACACCCAATCCTTGGACATCAGGGTTGATATAATCCATCGCCACTAAAACTTTCCTTTCTGAACGGAGTTTACTTTTTATAATCTGATTGGCTTTATTCAATCCCGCTGCGATTCGCTCCGGAGATTGGTCTTGGAGCGTCACCATTAACCCATTAATCGCACACCAAGCGGCGATTCCACTTCCCATGGTACCGGCCCCCACAACATGCACATGCTTGGATTTAAACCGCAATCCTTTTGCCAATCCTTTTAGTCTCTCCTTCAAGAAAAAAACGCGAATTAAATTATGCGCAGTAGGATGAACTAATAATTCGGAAATGGATCTTGCTTCTCGTAACATGGCATTGGGATTTTCAGGTCCCAATGTTTCCCAATTTTGAATGACTTCAAAAGGGGCAGGGTAATGAGAGGAATTAACCTTTTCTTTTAACTTAGCCACAAACATTTTTGCCAAAAGCGGTCTGGCGACGACAGAATTTGTTAAAGATTGTAAGAACGTCGGTCGATGAATGGGCGGAGTGTCCAATGCATAGGAAAAAGCCGCTTTTTCTAATACTCGTCTTGGAAGTGCTTCATCAACCATTCCAAGCTTTAATGCCTCTTTCGCACTAATCATTTTTCCAGTTGCAATTAACCGCATGGCCTGTGGCGCACCAATTAATAAAGGTAATCTAACTGTCCCTCCCCAGCCAGGAATAATGCCAAGATGTACTTCTGGGCAACCGAGTTTACTTTCTTCTTCGGCAACTCGATAACGGCAAGCTAATGCGAGTTCTAATCCTCCCCCTAAGCAAAAACCATCTATCATGGCCGTAGTAGGTTTGGGCAAATCTGCCAATTTGTTAAAAACAAGTTGCCCTTGTCTAATCAAGTTAAACGCTTCCTCTACAGATTTCAGCTCTACAAATTGCGTGATATCCGCACCTGCAATAAAACCTGTTTTTTTACTTGAATAGATGACTACGCTATTGATAGAAGAATCCGTCTTAATTTCATCAAGCAATTGATCTAACTCTTGCAACACTTCTTGATTTAATGAGTTAACTCGGCTTGAATCACGATTGATCGCGAGCCAAAGTATTCCTTTCCCATCTCGCCTCATCTTCCAATTTTTATATACTTGTTGTTCCATAGTCTTACTCCCTCAATTGCAAATAGCTTTAGGCGCGTTCAAGTAGCATTGCGCCTCCTTGACCACCTCCAATGCAAATCATAGAAATGCCGCGTTTTGCTTGTTGCCTTTGCATAATTTCTAATAAATGGAGAATAATTCTTGCCCCACTTGCACCAACTGGGTGCCCAAGTGCGATCGCTCCACCATCCACGTTTAAATTACTTAAATCTAATTCTCCCATTTCAGCCTCTAAACCTAAGGCTTGCTGACAGAATGCTTTATCATTCCAGGCCTTCCTACAAGCCAATACTTGCGCGGAAAAAGCCTCATTCATCTCCCAATAATCAATATCTTTTAAAGTGAGCTGATTCCTTTTTAACAAAGGCGTAGCTGCAAAAATGGGCCCTAACCCCATTCTGTCTGGAGAGAGCGCAGCCCAATTGACATCAACAATTCGTCCCAAAATAGATAAATTGTACTTTTGCACTGCCTTCTCGCTGGCGAGAAGGATCATGACAGCGCCATCTGTCACTTGGGAGCTATTTCCAGCCGTCACTGAACCGAACTTATCGAACATCGGCTTTAATTGACCTAACTTTTCAAGTGATGTGTCTGATCGAATGCCAGTATCTTGGTCATAGTAATGGCCACTTTTATCATAGAGGGTGATTATTTCTTTGAAATAACCTTGCTTTATGGCCAAAGCTGCCCGCTCATGACTGTTCAGCGCGAATCCATCCATTTCGTTTCGGCTTATATCAAATTCATAAGCCAATTTTTCCGCAGTTTGCCCCATGGATAACCCGACCAACGGATCACTTAACCCCTTTTTTAAAGCGATTTCGGGCATAAAATAACGTGGTTTTACCTTGGCTAAAACTTTTAGTTTGTTCATCAAACTTTTTTCGGCTTTATATTTGGTTATCCAATTAACATATTCTTCATTATAAAGAAGGGGTGATCGGCTCATCGCCTCACTCCCTCCCGCCAGCACTAAGTCGTGGCGGCCAGATAAAATATCTTTCATTGCAGAATCAATGGCTTGCATTCCAGAACCACAATTTCGTTGGACAGTAAAAGCCGGTATATTTTCATCATATCCAAGACGCAAAGCGGTAACACGCGCAATATTTGCTTCATTTTCTCGAGGCATCACGCTTCCCAGCACTAGCTCACCAATTGCTTTCGGATCAAAGGATTGTCTCGCAAGTAGTGATTTTCCTGCGGCGACGGCAAGATCTGTTGCAGAAAAAGGATTCGGCTTTCCTTTTACTTTTAAAAATGGCGTCCGTGCACCATCAACAATAAACACGTCACCCTGAAATTGCTTGTCTGTCATATACTTCGTCCTTTATTGACTATTCAGTACAGGAGGGAGGGCCCTCCTCTTCCTCTAAACACTTTCCGCCTTGTTCAATTATCCACGGAGGAATGGCTACAAATTCATCTACTTGAATGACTTCAAGTCTCAATCTGTCTAATGCCAGTAATTGGTTGACTTCTTTATCTGTCAAAATATTTGCATTTTTAGCTGCAAGTACTTGCTGGTAACTATTATTTTCTATTATTTTTCCAGCTTTGATTGCCTGTAATAATTTTTGATTTGCCGCTTTTACTTGTAAATGTAACGTATAGACGAGATCCATTTTTTTTCGAATGTCATTATCATGACCCAAATCAATGTGCTTAGTTATTCTGTCACGAACCTGACTTTCTTGCATTGCGATGTCCGCTACCTGATGATCTTGCTCATCAAGTGGTAAACGATAACGATTCCCCCAAGGAAAAATTATCCATTTAATGATTTTAGCTAAGCGTTTAGAACAAAAATTCGCAAAAAAAAGTTCAAAAGTCGTGGCTATCTGGTATAAGCAATACTGCTCGATCCATTTAATTAGCACAAAATCGGCAATCGGCTTGTCATGATCTTCATAATATTTTAATGTGGCAGAAGCCAAGTATAAATAGCTAAGCACATCTCCCAAGCGCGCAGTCAGTCTTTCATGCTGTTTTAATGCTTTCCCCATTACAGCAAGAGACAAATCGGTAATTAAAGCAAGTGCCACACTCATACGAGTTAACTGACGATAAAAAAATGCGGTTTCATCACTCACTGGAGAACGAATTCCTCTCCCATTACTCAAACCATAGAACAAGCTTCTCGTCAGATTTGAAAGCACCAATCCCAGGTGTTTAAAGAATAATCGATCGAATTTTGCTAAGCCCTTTTTTTTATTTTTTTCATTAAGCGCATCAATTTCAGCTTTAATGTAAGGATGACAACGCAGCATTCCCTGACCAAAAATAATTAAATTCCGTGTTAAAATATTGGCACCTTCCACTGTGATGCTAACTGGCTGGGCGATATAGTATAAACCTAAATAGTTATTTGGCCCGAGTTGTATGGAGCGTCCGCCATGAATATCCATCGCATCATTGACAATTTTACGGGTTAATTCAGTTAAGTGGTACTTAGTGATTGCAGAAGCAACTGAGGGTTTAATTCCCTGATCGATAGCAGAAACAGTTAGGCACCGAGTTGCCTCACATAAATAAGTAAAACAGGTAATTCTTGCCAATGCTTCTTTTATTCCTTCAAAATGACCAATTGCACAGTGAAATTGTTCACGAATATTGACATAGGCACTTGTCATACGGAAACAAAGTTTTGCCGTTCCTGTACTCAAAGCAGGGAGTGATAACCCTCTACCCACTGACAGACATTCCATCATCATGGACCAACCTCGGCCAACTGACTCTACTCCGCCAATAATATAATCAATGGGAATAAACACCTCCTCTCCACGCACCGGTCCGTTTAAAAAACCCAGCATTAAGGGTGAATGATATTTTCCAATTTCTATTCCTATGGTATCGCGCGGAATCATCGCCAGAGTGATGCCTCGATCTTCTACCCCTCCTAAGAGGTGATTGGGGTCAGATAGCTTGAATGCTAATCCAATTAAGGTGGCAATTGGCGCTAACGTAATATATCGTTTATCAAATGTTATTTTGACACCAAGCTTTTTTTCTCCTAACTGTTCCCTATAACAAACGATTCCTTTATCAGTCATTGAACCTGCATCACTGCCAGCACTAGGGGTAGTTAATGCAAAGCAAGGAATTTCCTCACCTACTACAAAGCGAGGTAAGTAATAAGTTTTTTGCTCCTCTGTCCCATAGTGCAAAATAAATTCTGCCAACCCAACTGAGTTCGGAACCATCACACTCACTGCTGCACTATAACTTTTTGAAGCAATTTTTTGGATGATGGTTGAATGTGCAAATGCTGAAAATCCAAGACCATTATAATCTTTGGGAATCACTAACCCAAGAAAACGCTCTTGCTTAATATAATTCCAAACTTCACTGGGTAAATTTCCCTCTTTTACAATTTTATAATCTTCTAACAGGGAGCACAGTGTATCCACTTGTATATTTAAAAATTGTTCTTCTTCGGGTGTTAATTTAACTTTGGAAAATTTTAAAAATTTTGACCAATTAGGCCGGCCAGTTAACAATGCTTTTTCCCACCAAACATCTCCTGCTTGGAGGACTTCTTGTTCTGTTTCACTGATAGCAGGCAACTTATTTTTGACAGCTTGAAATATTTTAGCGGTAATCAATTTCCTACGTAAGATGGGTATATTTAAACAAATACCCGCGGTTAAGAAGACTATCCAAGTACTAATCAAGACGAGATTTAATCCGTGTAGCAAGGTGAGCAGAAATAAGCCAGCCAGAAGAATTAGCGTACTTAAAAAAAGTGATACATTAAAGAAAAACAATAAAAAAATAATTACTAGTTCAGTTAGAATTTCACCCAAAATAAGCATCAGCACTTTTCCTTGAATTCATTTCAAGCCATAGTAATAACATAGCATATGCTCAAGGAAAAAATCCTAAATTCTGCGAAATTCGCAGACGCTAACAATAGTTCAGTTTTAGGTACCGGAAGAGTGCTCTTAGTCCCATTGCTTCACCACCAATTGGCCGAGAAGGCTTGTATTTCAAATTGTAAGCCATGATATCAAGATGGAGCCACTTGATGGGATGAGGTACAAATTCATTAAGAAATAATGCAGCCATAATTGCACCACCGCCTACTGAATCAAGATCAGCATTGACAATATCCGCTACCGTGCTTTCTAATAAATTTCTGTAAGGTTTATAGATGGGTAATCGCCAAAGCGGATCTTGTTCTTTTGTTGCACATTCCAGCACTCCCTTTGCTATCTCATCGCAATCTGTGAAAATTGCTCCAGGTTCTGGACCCAATGCCACCCTTGCTGCCCCAGTTAATGTCGCAATATCGATGATAAGGTCGGGTTCCTGACTTGCCGCTTCAGTGAGCGCATCGGCTAAAATTAATCTACCTTCAGCATCGGTGTTCGTTACCTCTACAAACAACCCGTTTCGCATTTGAATAATGTCACCAGGTCTAATCGCCGAGCCGGAAACAGAATTTTCAACCGCTGGAATCAGAACGCGAAGTTGCAAAGGAAGATTCGCCGCCATAATCATTCTAGCTAGTCCTAACACATGCGCTCCACCCGCCATGTCTTTTTTCATGAAACGCATCGTTAATGAAGTTTTAATATCTAGTCCACCGGTATCAAAACACACGCCTTTTCCAATTAAAGCGATATGAGGATCAATTTTTTACCCCATTGTAATTCGATGAGCCGAGGGGCATTGGTACTAGCTCGTCCCACTGCATGAATAGCCGGAAACCCTTTTTTTAATAAATCATCGCCAATAATTAAACGAATTTTAGCGCCAAATTCTTCGGCAAGCACGCTGGCTTCATCTGCAAGTTGTGCAGGTCCTAGATCTTCTGTAGGAATGTTGATTAAATCTCTAATTAAATAAGTGGCCTTTACTGTATTTTCAAGATGGGGATAATCACAATTGCAGGAAGCAATAACTTAGCTTCATAGTTAGTGGGATTAGCACGATAGCAGCAAAAACTATAGTGTCCAAGTCCCCAAGCAACCGCTGCTAATTCTTGTAATTCAGCAGGAAATTGATCATCAATACTATAAATGCCTGCTTTTAATATAGTGGGAAGGTAACCTAATGACCAAACGTCTTCTCTATCATTAATTCCCAGCAAAATAGTTTGTACATCGCCATGTTGATCACCAAGGTAACAAACCGTTCCTGGTTTAGCAGAAAAATTTGTTACATTTACCCAATTCTTAACCGTATTTGGCTGTTTTTTTAACCAGCGATCAAATTCTTTGGTGATAATGGTTTGAATTGGGATGACCTTGTCCCCTTGAGTTACATAGCAATCTAACATGGTAGCCCCTTTACAATAAATTCATTTCTTAAAACAATTCTTCTGGTGAATAAAAATCTTCACCTAGGTCTCTTGCCACAACCTGATGAGTCACTCGCCCTTGATAAATATTTAATCCATTACGCAAATGGACATCCTGCTTTAAAGCTTGTTGACAGCCTAAATCTGCAATTTCAATGATGAAGGGCAGGTAGCATTATTCAAAGCAAAGGTTGCCGTTCTCGGTACTGCACCTGGCATGTTTGAAACACAATAGTGAACAATGTCATCTACGAGATAGGTCGGGCAATCAAACGAGGTCGGACGACTGGTTTCAAAACATCCACCTTGATCGATCGACACATCCACAATAACGGAACCTGGTTGCATCTTTTTTAACAGCTTACGGGTAACCAATTTTGGTGTTGAAGCTCCGGGCACTAACACTGCTCCAATGACTAAATCGGCTTGCTGTACATGTTCATCAATTGAACTTTGTGTCGCAAAGATAGTCGTTAAACCTGATCCAAACTGCTGATCAAGATCCCGTAATCTTGCTAAAGATTTGTCAAGTACGGGTGACGTGTGCTTCTTGGCCAAGCGCAATTCGCAGTGCATTAGTTCCCACTACTCCCCCTCCAATTACCGCTACATTAGCACGATTTACCCCTGCCACACCACCCAGTAAAATTCCCTTGCCCCCTATATTTTTTTGCAAACAATAGGCCCCAGCTTGAATAGAAAGTCTGCCTGCCACTTCGCTCATGGGTGTTAAAAGGGGAAGACCACCTTGCTTATCTGTTACTGTTTCATAGGCAATTGCAATGCAGCCAGATTCGATTAGCGCTCGAGCTTGTTGATGATCAGGCGCCAGATGAAGGTAGGCAAATAATATTTGGCCTTCACGCAAAAGCCAATATTCACTGGGTTGGGGTTCTTTTACTTTAACAATCATCTCCGCGCTCTGATAAACTTCTTCTGCAAAATCCACTACGGTCACTTTATTCTCAAATAAATAAGCCTCGTTGTTAAAGCCAATACCGCAACCTGCCTGATTTTCGATAATGATTTCATGCCCTCTTTTCACTAATTCCTTAACGCTCTGCGGAGTCATTCCTACTCGGTGTTCTCCTTTTTTAATTTCTTTTGGAATGCCAATGATCATTGCTTCGTCCTTACACACCATATCCTAATTGACTCAGAGCCTGAGATAATTCTGGTAAAATTTGTTTGAAATCCCCGACCAACCCATAGTCTGCTACGCTAAATATGGGTGCGTCAGGATCTTTATTGATTGCAACAATCACCTTACTTTCCTTCATTCCTGCAATATGCTGAATCGCGCCTGAAATTCCGATGGCAATATATAAATCGGGCGCAACAATTTTTCCCGTTTGTCCAACCTGATAATCATTTGGAATAAAGCCTGCATCGACTGCCGCTCTCGAAGCGCCGATCGCTGCACCTAATTGATCTGCCAATTGGGTAAGGAGTTTAAAATTTTCAGCACTTTGTAGTCCGCGCCCTCCGGAAATCACTATTTTTGCAGCGGTTAGCAAAGGGCGATCACTTTTATTTTCTTGTTTGGAAATGAAAGTAGTACTGTTATTTTCAAATCGAATCGATTCTTTTTTAATGGACGCTTTACCTGTACCCTGCTTGGCTGCTTCAAAGCAGCTGCTTCTGACTGTAATGAGTTTGATTGGATCAAGCGATTGAACAGTTTCCAGCGCATTACCTGCATAAATTGGCCGAATGAAAGTTTCCTGATCAATAATACGTACCACATCAGAAATTTGGCTAAGCGATAATAAGCCAGCCACCCGGGGAAGGAGATTTTTACCAAATGTGCTAGCCGGTGCTAATATATGAGTAAAATCCTTTGCGATCTTGGCAATGACTTTTGCCGAATTTTCAGCCAGCTGATGTTCATAGCTACGATCATCGATCAACATTACTGTTTCTACCCCACAAAACTTTGCTGCCTGATCCGCAACGAGTTGGCATTGATAGCCCAACACTAAGATCACCACTTGAGATTCAAGCAAGCGCCCTGCAGAAAGCGTAGAAAGCGTGGTATGGGATAGCTCATTATTATCATGTTCTGCAATGACGAGTATGCCCATTAAATCACCCTCGCCTCTATATGCAGCTTGGTGACTAATTCTGCGACGCTGTTGACAATTAATCCGGGGTTTTTTTTACTTGGAGGATTGACTTCTTTAACCGTGAGATGTGGCTTGAGATCAAGTTGGAGCGTGTCGACTGCTAACTGGTCAATATTCATTTTTTTTGCCCGCATGATATTGGGCAGAGAAATAAAACGCGGTTTATTCAATCTTAGGTCTGTGGTAATAACCGCAGGCAAGAGTAGCGCTAAAGTTTCCAATCCCCCATCTACTTCTCTGGTCACACGTATTGTTTGATCCTCAAGTTGCACTTGTGAAGCAAAAGTCGCTTGCGGCCAATCCAATCTTGCTGCAAGAATTTGAGCTGTTTGATTGCAATCATCATCAATGGCTTGCTTACCCATAATAATTAAATCTGGTCTTTCAACTGCAACCAGATGTTCAAGTATTTTTGCAATATTAATGGGTTCATAACAGCAATCCGTTTTCAGATGAATAGCCCTATCCATGCCCATTGCCAATGCGGATCGAAGTCCCTCCTTGCAACCTTCTGGCCCAATTGATGTCGCAACTAACTCCTTAGCTCCTCCCTGCTCTTTGAGCCGAATCGCTTGTTCTAAAGCAATTTCATCGAAAGGATTGATTGACATCCTTACATGAGAAGTTTCAACACCAGACCGATCGGACTTAACCCGTATTTTTATATTAAAATCAATCACTCGCTTAATACAAACCAAAATTTTTTCCATTTTTGCTTCCCGGTGATGAATATAGCAAGGATAGTGCAATTCAATTCAAATACAATAAACCATCAAAAAACCCTGTAAAAAAACCCTGACTTGTTTTACAATGCGCCGTCACCGGTTCTATACCTCACGTTTTTTTCACAAGCACGAGGAAACAAATAATATGAAAGAACACCTTCCTTCTTATAGCATGGTTCGTAAAGTCAAAGATAATGAAGAAATACGCTGGAGCTTAGAGTCAAACTGGCTAGATCAGCTTGAAGAACGCCTGGATTATTATATTCATTTGAATCGACATAAGTCTCAATCCCATAAAGATTATGCTAGCTTATTAAAAAATAAAATTGCTGATGTTAAAACTTCTCGCGCTCCTGATGCAGTCTTTATGCTGCTTCCATTCTTAGATGACTTATCAAAACTTTCTAAGCGAGGGTTGTGGAATAGAAAAAAAAGTTATTTGTATCAACTCTGTAGAATTGCTTCTGATCATTATAACTACAATGGTAAATTGGCGATCGTTCAGGAGCAAGTTGAATCTCGATATGACCGAGCTGTGTATCAAATGACAGAGAAACAGCTGAAAGCGCAACGAAAACGTAATAAAATGAAAGGGAAAATTGGAAAAAAAGATGACAAAATCAAAGAATTAGAAAAACAATTATCTAATTTACAAAAGAATTTAGCTCAACAAAGCACTGCTTTAACCCTCTCCTCACAAGAAAGTCAGCAAATTTTAAACACTAATGAAGAATTAAAACAAGAAGGCTTGAGAAGAGAAGCTGAAATTGAAAATTTGAAAAACGAAAACTTAAATTTAACAACACACAACCAACAATTTCAGACTGAGCTTGTCACAATTAAAAGATCAAATACAGATCTAACTCAAAAATTACAACAAACTGAAGCAGCTGCCTCTAAAAGCAAACAAGAACTGAGTAGGCAGCTCGCCACATCTCAAGATAATTTGCAAAAAGCAGAAAGAAATATTACCACGCTGACTCGTGAGCGTAACGAGTATCAATTTAAACTTCGTCAAGCAGAAAACAACTATAACCAAGCGGCAGCCGAACTTAGAGCGCTGAAACCCTTAGCCAACAAGGCAACACCAGGAGAAGCAGTTATTAAGGAAGTTTCAATGGATGAGATTCTAGAGGTAAATCGAAAATTGAAATTGGGGGTTAGGCAGTTGATGTGTGAAAATGAAAAATTAAAAAAGGAGAGCTATAGTTGGGAAGCAAAATACTGCCAGTTTGATGCTGTTCTTACCTATATCGCACGAATATTTATCCCAGTATTTGGTCTAAGTTTCTGGGAGAAACTGAAGGTAGCTCGCAGGCCTTGTGACATGATACCCTCAATTGATGGCGATCAAGGTCAGTTAATTTGGCGAGTTATCAAGGCAAAACCTGATGATGAAAGGACGCAACTTGCAGAGAGGATCAGGAATATGGAAACTAACTCTGCAACGCTTGCTGACAACGCAAAGGCCTATATTGATGATACTGCTGTAGGAGTAAGTGATGCATTAACTAGTTTCTTTAAATGGACATCACCATCGCCCCCCTCCACTCCTACTAGAGGCGGTGGAACTTTTACTAATGCGAGTCAAGGAGGATCACCCAGTGGGACAGGGCCAAGCCCAGGAAGAAATGAACTTTGATATTTTAATTATTGGTGCAGGACCTGCTGGTCTTTCTGCTGCAATACGCCTAGCGCAATTATCAAAAGATGATCCAGCGCCGCTTTCCATCTGTGTTTTGGAAAAAGGCGCTGAGGTGGGGTCGCACTTGTTATCGGGTGCGGTCTTAGAACTCAAAGCATTGCTAGAGCTGTTGCCAAACTGGCAATCTCTGGATGCACCGCTTAGCACTCCAGTTACAGAAGACGTTTTTTATTATCTCTCTTCCAATCAAGCCTTTAGCTTACCCATACCTCTACTAATGAAAAATAAAGGCAATGAGATTATCAGCATCGATAATTTCTGTCGATGGCTAGCCAAACAAGCAGAAGAATTGAACACGACTATTTTCACAGGGTTTGCGGGTAGCGCGCTCCTTTATGAAGGTGAAAAAGTCATTGGCGTGCAAACAGGATGCAAGGGTGAAGATAAAGGCGTTCGCCTGCTCGCTAAACAAACCCTCCTTGCTGAGGGTTGCCGAGGTTCGCTCACTAAACAACTTATTCATAAGCACAAATTAGACAAGGGCAAGGGCCGCTCGCCACAAACCTATGGAATTGGCATTAAAGAACTTTGGGAAATACCTGCTAAACACCATCAGCTTGGAAGAGTGGTACATACTGTTGGCTGGCCGCTCGATTCGCACACTTATGGTGGTGGCTTTATCTATCACAGCGCTAACCAACAACTTGCCGTTGGTTTTATCATGGGTCTTGATTATACCAATCCTTACCTCGATCCTTTTGAAGAATTTCAACGTTTTAAAACTCATCCATCTCACTCTCACTTATTTGAAAATGGGAGAAGAACTTGTTACGGTGCTCGGGCCCTTTCAGAAGGTGGGTGGCAATCACTGCCTACATTAACTGTGCCTGGTGCCATGATTATCGGCGATAGTGCAGGCACGTTAAATGTTCCCAAAATTAAAGGCACCCATACTGCAATGAAATCAGGAATGCTAGCTGCTGAAACCATTTATCAAAATCGAAATAATCTTGAAAAAAATTTAACTGAATTTGAAACGATATTGAAAAAAAGCTGGGTAGGGAAGGAACTGTATCGAGCCAGGAACGTTAGGCCAAGCTTCAAGCGCGGCTTATGGGGAGGATTACTTTATACTGCATTTGACCTGTACTTGTTGCATGGTCGTGCGCCTTGGACATTTAATAATCTATGCGATCACCTTACCTTGAAGCTCGCAAAAAATTGCAAGCCTATTGCCTATCCAAAACCGGATAATAAGGTCACTTTTGATAAATTATCTTCGGTATATTTGGCCAACACTCACTATAATGAACCGCAACCTTGCCATCTACAAATAAAAGATTCAAAAATTCCAATTGAAATTAACTTAAAAAAATATGACTTTCCAGAGGGGCGTTACTGTCCTGCAAATGTTTATGAAATTGTTTACCTAGAGAATACGCCCCAGCTTCAAATCAATGCTTCAAATTGTGTTCACTGTAAAACTTGCGATATTAAAGATCCTATGCAAAATATTAATTGGGTCCCGCCTGAGGGCGGAGATGGACCCAATTATGTCGACATGTAACGTTTAGCGACTTCTAGCATTTGTGCAGTTACATTATTTTATTGATAGACTCTTTAAAACATGCCGCAAAATACCACCGCTTTGATAGTAAGCAATCTCCTCTTGGGTATCGAGTCTTGACATTACCTCGATTGTTCTTTCCCCTCTCTCATCCTTAATTCTCATTTGCAAAACTTGTCTTGGACTGAATTTTTCAATTTGTTGTATGCTGATTATTTCATGACCTTTGAATCCTAAAGTTTTGCGATTTTGATTGGCTATAAATTCAAGCGGAAGCACGCCCATTCCAATCAAATTTGAACGATGAATACGTTCAAAGCTTTCAGCAATGACTGCCTTAATACCCAGCAGGCGAGTCCCTTTTGCTGCCCAATCTCTAGAAGAACCCGTTCCATATTCTTGTCCAGCAATAACAACAAGTGGGGTTTCATCGGCACAATAACGCATCGCAGCATCGTAAATGGGTAATATTTCTTCCGTTGGTAGGTAGAGAGTCAATCCTCCTTCTATTCCATTTAACATTTCATTCTTAATTCGAATATTGGCGAAAGTGCCTCGCATCATAATTTCATGATTGCCCCTCCTTGAACCATAAGAATTAAAATCAGGAATGTTAACGCCTTTTTCTAGTAAAAATTTCCCTGCCGGACTCTCTGGCTTGATTGCACCTGCAGGGGAGATATGATCAGTGGTGATACTGTCACCGAATAAGGCCAATATGCGAGCATTTTCGATTACATGGGAATCGTTATTCTGCGTAAAATAAGGCGGGTGCTGAATATAAGTAGAATTGATGTCCCAATGATAGGTTTTATTTTGTTCTATCGGTAAATCGCGCCAGGCTTTATCTCCATGAAATACATCTGCATATTGCGTTTTAAACATCTCAACATCAATTTTATTGACTTCATGTTGAATTTCTTCTGGTGTTGGCCAAATATCGCGCAAGAAAATTTTTTCATCCCTTTCATTTAGGCCTAAAGGGTCTTCCAACAGATTAATGCGGGTGGTTCCAGCTAAGGCGTAGGCGACGACCAATGGAGGAGAAGCAAGCCAATTCGCTTTAACTTGGGGATGAATACGGCCTTCAAAATTTCGATTGCCTGAAAGCACTGCACACACCCATAAATTATCGGCTTCAATTTTTGCTGCAATTTCTTCAGGAAGCGGTCCCGAATTCCCAATACAAGTGGTACAGCCATAACCGACAAGGTTAAAACCTAGCTCATCCAGATAAGGTTGTAGCTTAGCTTTTTCCAAGTAGGAGGTGACGACTTTAGAGCCAGGGGCAAGTGAAGATTTAACCCAAGGTTTTCGTTTTAATCCTTTTTCAATGGCTTTTTTAGCAAGTAGCCCTGCTGCCATTAACACACTGGGATTAGAAGTATTAGTGCAGCTTGTGATAGCAGCAATCACTACATCACCATGATTTAATTCATTTACTGGCTTAACTGAAGAAGGAGTATATTGCGATAAAGCAAGCGAGACAGTATTTGGCATGTCGATCAATTTGACTCTATCTTGCGGGCGCTTAGGACCCGCTAAGCTGGGTTCAACACTTTCTAGATCAAGGTAAAGGCTGTCGGTATAATTTACTTCATTTAATTCTTCATTCAGCCATAAGCCTTGCTCCTTGGTATAAGCTTCGACTAATTTTAATGTATGTTCATCTCTTCCGGTCAATCGCAAATAATCTAAAGTGATTTGGTCGATGGGAAAAAAGCCACATGTTGCTCCATATTCCGGCGCCATATTTGCCACCGTGGCGCGATCAGGTAACATTAATTCTTTTAATCCTGAACCATAAAACTCTACAAATTTCCCCACTACTCCTCTTGCTCTTAGCATCTGCGTGACAGTTAGCACTAAATCTGTGGCAGTCGTTCCCTTGGATAATTTTCCGACTAATTTAAAACCTATCACTTCTGGTATGAGCATTGAAAACGGTTGACCGAGCATCGCGGCTTCCGCTTCAATTCCGCCCACTCCCCAACCAAGCACACCTAAACCGTTAATCATGGTGGTATGACTATCGGTTCCTAACAAGGTATCAGGATAGGCAAAACGTTTTTCTCCTTCCTCATTCACCCAAACTCCTTTAGCGAGATATTCTAAATTGACTTGGTGACATATTCCTGTTCCTGGAGGAACCACTCGAAAATTTTTAAACGCTGCCTGTCCCCAACGCAAGAAAGCATAGCGTTCATTATTTCTCGCCATCTCATAATTAACATTTTTTTCAAAAGCCTGGTCATTGCCAAAATAATCCACTTGAACGGAGTGATCGATCACTAAATCAACGGGTGTGAGGGGATTCACTTTATCTGGATCCCCTTCCAAATTATGAATTGCTTCACGCATTGCAGCAAGGTCAACAATGGCAGGCACCCCTGTAAAATCTTGCATTAATATGCGTGCTGGGTGAAAAGCAATTTCATGAAATCCTGCTGAAGATTTTCCCCAATTCGCTAACGTTGAAATATTCTCCTTTGTTACCCGAGAACCCTCTTCAAATCGTAATAAATTTTCCAGTAAAACTTTGAGCGAGAAAGGCAGCCTTGCAATATTTGGAAATTTTTCTTGAAGCGAAGCCAAACTGTAATAATAATAGTCGCTTCCTTCTACAGAGAATTTTTTTAGGGTATCAAAGCTATTCAAACTCAACATAGACTGACTCCTCGAGGTATATAAGTTAGGAATCATACCTTAATCTGTATTAACGCACGAGTAAAACAATGGAAACCATTACCACGATTTCTTGCTCTTGGCAAAGTGAACTCTCAGATGAAAAAGAAAAACCTTACTTCAAAGCGCTACTTGATTTTGTTCATCAGGAGCGAATTCATAAAATTATTTATCCTCCTCAAAACGAGGTTTTCAACGCTTTGAAATATACGCCACTTGAAAAGGTGAAAGTAGTCATTATTGGTCAAGATCCTTATCATGGTCCGAAGCAGGCGCATGGGTTAGCTTTCTCTGTATTACCAGGGATTGCCCCGCCCCCTTCCTTGAAAAATATTTTTCAAGAATTATCTTCAGATATGGGTGTCTCCACCCCTAAAAATGGTTGCCTGATGAAATGGGCCGAGCAAGGGGTATTATTATTGAATGCCGTGTTAACGGTAGAATCTGGCAAACCGCAAAGCCATGCTAATAAAGGCTGGGAACAATTCACAGACAGGGTGATTACTGTGCTGGATGAAAAGAAAAATGGCTTAGTATTTTTGCTGTGGGGGGCTTATGCTCAGCGAAAAGGAGAGATCATTGACCCTACAAAACATTACATTCTTAAGGCTGCTCACCCTTCTCCTTTTTCAGTAAAAGGTTTTCAATCTTGTCATCATTTTTCGAAAACCAATCAGATACTGATTAATCAGGGGAAGCCCCCTATTGATTGGAACTTAGAATGACGGTCTTGGTAAGTTATTTTCATCAATATCCATTGGCCGATATTCTGACCCGGCCTTAAAGGCTGGGAGAAAAAATACATATTCACCAAAAGTGTTTATAGTTAAGTCACCTTGATCGCCGAATGAAAAAGCATCCACTAAACGATTGAAGATGCATCCCCTATCATAATGTGTGCTGCCATCATAAAATTGAGGATCCACATACCAAGTTTCATCAGGTGTCGCACAAACCACTAGCACATGGCCATCTGCTCTAACAAAAAGTCCACATCTATTCAAAATGACTGTGCCAAAAATAATTTCGTCTTCTTCATTGGCTGCAAGTTGCTTAAGGTAGTCGTCCAATTCCTCATAGTGCATTCCTGCTGGCGTGTACTCATTTTCATTAACAACAAAAGGCGCTTGTAGGTCATCACTACCCCCTGGAGTTGTCGGCGTATCTATATTACAGGGAATATTGGGGAACTTGCTTTTGCTTCGCACAATATCCAGATCTGTTACTATGTCGTAGGACCAACCTTCATCCACTCCCTCAATAGTCGACAACTTGAGTAATAAATTTGCCTCTTCTTTTTTGGCGGCGCAGGTAGGCATTTTACCTGTCTGGAAGTATTCAATGAGGCGCTTAGCCAGTGCAGTGCAGTCATCATGGATATGTTGATTACCACGTAATCTTTGAACCACCTCCCTGACCTTAATTGGATCAAAAATTTTTACAGGTTCCGGAGCGGAACTTGGGTTTGAGGTTTTAACTGGGGTATAGTAATAACCTGAGTTTGTGTTAACAATTTGAATTTCAGCTAGTTGCCTAGGAGATAAATGAGTAGGTGGCTCAGTCGTTGGCACTTGTGAAGTCATTTGGTTGATAATTTGATAAGAATTTATCGGAGGAACAGCTGTTAATGGAGGTTGATATTGTGATCTGGTTATTCGATTTTGTTTTATCTGATTATTAAATTCGAGAAAATAATTTTGGCAATTAGGTGAATAAGACAGAGAATCGGGCAAGATAATAACTGGTGACGCAACATAATTTTTTAATCCTTCACCTAACCAGTATAAAGACTGTTCGTTACCTCGATATGTTAAGGATAACACTTTATTAGTGCTTGACGACAATGAAGGCACGAGAGCCAGAATTACTTCTGTTGTAAGACTATCGAGTTCAAGGTGATCAATACTACTACAATGCGAAAGCACCGCCTTCAGATGGATGATTACCATAAGCGAAGGATTCACTAACCCTAATCGTCGGATTCTGTTTGAACCATTTTCATCACTGAAAACCGACGTAAAGGCTGCAAACACCTCCTCCGTGGGCTCAAAAAAGCTCAGGGTATGAATTTGCCTGATATGTTTCAGATAATTAGCAAGTATCATGGCAGACCCCATAGGCTGAATATACAGATTCAGTTGAGTAATCTGACAATGTCTATTTTTTAATGCTTCTCCTAAACGCGTAACAACTGGCAGTGCCCCTTCACTTCCTTCTAACGTTTGGCTTAAATCTAAAATTTCTATTTTACTATTTAAATTTTCAAATATTGGCAGCAACGTCACTATGGCTTCTTCTTGGGGATTGTGTAGAGCGAGAATGGAAAGATGGTTTTCAGGATCAAGTAACACAGGTAACACGATAGCGGCAACTTCCGAAGAAGGCTTAATTAGACCTATTTTAGTAATTTGATTATTTTTTCTAAGCGCTTCTTTAAACGTGGCGATAAAGAGGTCGGGGCAATCTGCAAAAAAGCCTAAATCAATAATTTCACCTAAAAGCAGATCGCTGCCAATATTTTCATTATAGATTTTTTTAATTAGCTCCAAGTTAAGCTGGCTATATTGCTCTAACATACCGAATTCCCCGCTGCATTTGTATTGAATTAGCTTAAATCAAATATATTAATAAATTACTGATAATAATTCTATATTTAAATTAAAAATTTCTTGCAGCTGGTTAATGAGTGAAGCGGTAATACGAACTTTCCATTCCTTACCCAAAGTTATCTGGGCACTACCTGTTTCTCGCTTATAAAAAATATCTACTTGACTTTGACCGCCACGATGGGCAGCAAGCACATCCGTTAAGCATCGAATTTTCTCAGCATTGCAGTTTTCAGCAAACAAGGTTAATTGAATACTTTTCGCTTGGTTTCTTAGTTGTTCTAGTCCGAGTATTTTTCGGGCTGTCATTCGATAGCTTTCTGTATAGGCATCGATACTGACTTCACCTTCAACGACAAGAAACGCTTCGGTTTCTATCAATTCTCTACATTCTGCAAAAAGTTCAGAAAATACGATTATTTCAATCCGCCCACTACGATCATCTAAAGTCAGCACTCCCATACGATTGCCTTTCTTCGTAAAGATTGGCTTTATTCCTAAAACCAACCCCGCTATGGTTATTGTTTTTTCCTTATTGGGTTTAATGTCCAAGATTTTAGCGCTGACCAATTGACTAAGTTCTGATTCATATCTGTCCATGGGATGACCCGTTAAATACCCCCCTAAGGTTTCTTTTTCTCCTTGCAACCGGATTTCATCTGACCATTCCGGCACGTGGACATAATCTATCTCTTCTATCTCAATCCCTGCTTGGTGAAGGGATATAAATAAATCTTGTTGCCCGACTTCCTCATTTTTATTGGTTTGCTCAGCCCGCATTAGCGCTTTATCTAAAGTGGCAAGTAGCATTGCCCGAGAAATGCCAAAACAATCAAACGACCCAGATCGGATAAGCGATTCGAGCACGCGACGATTCACCCTACGCGCATCAATTCGGCGACAAAAATCAAATAAGTTTTTAAAAGGTCCGATTGATGCACGACTTTCTAAACAATTTTCCAGTGCAGATTGACCTACCCCTTTAATCGCGCCCAAACCATAGACAATCTCTCCTGCTTTACCCACAGTAAATCGATAATCACTAACGTTGATACAAGGAGGAGAAATTTTTAATCCTAAACTCTTACTATCTTCAATAAGGCGCACCACTTTATCTGTATGGTCCATATCAGCGGACAATACGGCGGCCATATATTCAGCTGGATAGCGCGTCTTAAGCCATGCGGTTTGATAAGACAGCAAGGCATAAGCAGCAGAATGCGGTTTATTAAAAGCATAGCCTGCAAACTTTTCCATTAAGTCAAAAATATGACTAGCGACTTGCTCTTTTACTCCCCGCTCACGTGCTCCAGAAACAAATCCTGCTCGTTGTTTTGCCATTTCCTCTGGTTTCTTCTTACCCATCGCCCGTCTTAGCAAATCTGCTCTACCTAGGGTATAGCCGGCAAGCACCTGCGTAATTTGCATGACTTGTTCTTGATAAAGAATGACGCCATAAGTAGATTTTAATACGGGCTCTAAAGCGGGATGGGGATACTCAATTTTTGCGCGACCATGTCTTCGACTAATAAAGTCTTCTACCATTCCTGACTGCAAGGGGCCGGGTCGAAATAATGCAACTAAGGGCACAATATCATGGAAAGAAACCGGCTGTAGTTTTTTAATTAAATCTTTCATTCCTCGTGATTCAAGCTGAAAAACCGCTGTAGTATTCCCTCTACAAAGTAATTCAAACACTTTTTCGTCATCCATGGGTATGGAAGCGATTTCCAAGGGATCAGATTTTCGCTTTGCATTGATGGTTTGCAGCGCCCAATCGATGATGGTCAAGGTACGAAGCCCTAAAAAGTCAAATTTAACGAGGCCTACTGCTTCAACATCATCTTTGTCCAATTGAGTAACTAAATTTTCTCCTCCTGCTTCACAATAAAGCGGGGTAAAATCGGTTAATACTGATGGTGCAATCACCACGCCGCCTGCATGCTTACCCGCATTTCGAGGCAATCCTTCTAACTTTAAAGCCAAATCTATCAAGGCTTTGACTTCTTCCTCTTCATGATAACGTTGATGCAAGGTCTCATCTTGATTTAACGCTTTTTTCAACGTCATCCCAACTTCAAAAGGAATCAACTTAGCTAGTTTATCGACAAAGCCATAGGGGTGAGCTAAAATTCTTCCCACATCTCTGACTACCGCACGTGCCGCCATTGAGCCATAAGTAATGATTTGAGATACACTTTCTTTTCCATATTTACTGGCCACATATTCGATTACCCGATCGCGTCCTTCCATGCAAAAATCAATGTCAAAATCCGGCATCGAAGCACGTTCAGGGTTAAGAAATCGTTCAAATAGCAGGTCGAAATTAAGCGGATCTAATTCGGTAATACCCAGTGAATAGGCGACTAAGGAACCCGGACCCGACCCTCGTCCAGGACCAACAGGAATGCGATTCTTTTTTGACCATTCGATAAAATCAGCAACAATTAAAAAATAGCCTTGAAAACCCATTTTTATAATCACAGCCAATTCCATTTCTAGCCGTTGATGATATTTATCGGCAACTTCTTCACGTTTTATTTCATCTGGATAAATTTTTGCCAGCCGCTGATCAAGACCCTGATTAGCTAAAGAAATAAAATAGTCATCTAATGAAATGTTTTCCGGCAATGGAAAATTGGGCAAACAAACTCTTCCCAATTGCAGCTTGAAATTACATTTTTTTGCAATCACTACGGTGTTTTTGATCGCTTCAGGTATATCTTGAAAGCAATGCGTCATCTCTTCAGCAGAACGCAAAAATTGCTCGGGACGATAAATACGCGGTCTTTTGGGATCTTCTAACACCCTGCCTTGATGGATACAAACTCGCGCTTCATGCGCCTCAAAATCGTCAGAATCAATAAATCTCACATTATTGGTCGCAACCAGTGGAATTTGGTGTTTCTCTGCGAGAAGCATTGCTGCTTGATTGTAGTCTTCTTCTTGAATCAAGCCTATTCGTTGTAACTCGATATAAAATCGATCTTTGAATTGTGCTAACCAAAAAGCTAAACAGGCTTCTGCTTGCGCGGTTTCATTTTTTAAAAGCGCCTGGCCAATGTCTCCATTCATACCACCTGACAATGCCAAGAGCCCCTCAGATAATCCCAGCAGCCATTCTTTATGAATGACTCCCACTCCATATTCTTGGTGTAAATAACTTTTTGAAACCAGCTGCGTTAAATTTTGATATCCAATTTGATTTTGACAGAGCAAAATCAAGCGATAGGGTTCATGGTTAGTGGTTTCATTATGGATTAATATATCTGCCCCTATAATCGGCTTCAAACCTGCATCAATCGCCGCTCGATAAAATTTTACCATGCCAAATAAATTACAATGATCAGTTATGGCAATTGCCGGCATTTTCAAACGCTTAGCGGCATCAATCAATTGCTTGATTCGAGGCAACCCATCGATGAGTGAATATTCGGTATGGATGCTGAGATGAATAAATTTCGCTGTCATGAGTCACTGTCGAGTGCCAAGATTCCCTGCTCCACCACTCGTCTTACCGGTTCAAACGAACGTCGATGTATCTCTGTTGCACCGTAATGATTGAGATTATCTACATGTTCCTTTGTGGAATATCCCTTATGCCTCGCAAAACCATAATTTGGATAAATTGCATCTAAAGTTATCATTTCTTTATCTCTCGTGACCTTAGCGATGATAGAAGCGGCGCTAATTTCTTGAACGAATTGATCACCCGCAATAATAGCACTAACTGGATAAGGAATTTCTGGACAAATATTCCCGTCTACCAATACTTCTGTTGGTCTGATAGACAATCCAAGAACGGCACGGCGCATTGCAAGTAAACTTGCTTGCAAGATATTAATTGTATCAATTTCTTCGACCTCAGCCCGCCCGACACTCCATGAAAGACTATTTTCAACAATTTTATCGTAAAGTTCTTTCCGTTTTTTTTCCGTTAGGGTTTTTGAATCGGCCAATCCTTTAATGGGCTTTTGATGGTTTAAAATCACTGCGGCCGCTACCACAGGCCCGGCTAAAGGCCCTCGACCTGCTTCATCCACACCAGCAATCAAGCAGGAATTTTTTATTTTTTTATTAGACAATGACTGATTCCTGGTTTTCAATATATTAAGAAACTCGACCCTTCGTGAGGGAAGCTAGAGATACACATTGATTATGTGCAAAAAAAGTGCGACCATTTCGCGAATTTATCATAGATACTTATCAACTCAAATATTTATCCATAATTTATGGCGCTTAGCGAAATTAATATCGAGGTAACCTATCTGAATGAATAAAATCAGAACTGCTGTAATCGGTGTCGGATATTTAGGCAAATTTCATGCCGAAAAATTTGCCCTGCTTCCTCAATCAAAGTTAATTGCTGTTTGTGATATTCACGAGGAGCGTTGCCAAGTGATTGCCAGGCAGCATAATGTGACTGCGTTAACAGACTATACTAAACTACTCGGTAAAATCGATGCTGTTAGCATTGCAGTTCCCACTTTCCTTCATTATCCGATCGCCAAATTTTTTCTTGAAAATAATGTTCATGTTCTTCTTGAAAAACCGATCGCTTCAACGGTTCAAGAAGCAGAAAGCTTAATCGAAATTGCGAATCAACATGCTAGAGTTTTTCAAATTGGACATTTAGAGCGTTTCAATACCGTATTAGTTGCGCTGGATACGATTTTAGACAATCCGCGTTTTATAGAATCAATCAGGCTAGCGCCATTTAAGCCACGTGGCACCGATATCAATGTCGTCCTTGATTTAATGATTCATGATATCGATATTATTCAACGTATTGTTAACTCGCCCATCACTAACATTCACGCAAATGGCGCATCAGTTTTATCCTCTCATATTGATATTGCCAATGTCAGATTACAATTCGAAAATGGCTGCGTGGCGAATGTGACTGCCAGCCGAGTAAGCTTTAAAGTTGAACGTAAGCTTAGAATTTTTCAGCATGATGCATTTATTTCTCTTGATCTTCACACCAAGGAGCTTGCCATCCACCGCAAGGGGGTCAGTGAAATGTTTCCTGGCATCCCGGAAATTATCAGTGAAGAACAAGCCTTTGAACAAGGTGATGCCTTGATGGATGAGATCGCAGCTTTTTTGAATTCAATACAAACCCTTACCCCTCCTGTAGTAACAGGAGAAGAAGGAAAGCGCGCTCTAGCCACTGCCGTTGAAATTACTCGCATTGTTGCTGAACAACTTGCTCGTGATGAAGCCGCCGGCTTTGCTTCTAAGAGCTAAATATGGCTTTAAATCCACGTGTTTTTATTATTTCAGGAGAAGCCTCTGGAGATCTTCATGGGGCGCATTTAATCCACCTACTGCAACCTTCTCTCATTCAATTTTATGCAATGGGCGGCAAAGGGCTTAAAGCAGCTGGTGCCAAAATTATCGTCGACTCAACACCGCTTGCTGTTGTCGGTTTTGTCGAAGTGATCAGTAAGCTTAATCTTATTAAAAAGACATTTAAAAAAATCTTAGCAGCGATCAAAACACTTGAACCCCAATTAATTATTTTAATTGATTATCCGGGATTTAACCTTCGCCTAGCTAAAGCAATTAAAAATAGCAATCCTAATATTAAAATTTTATATTATATCAGTCCACAGCTCTGGGCATGGCGTTACAATCGAATTTATCATATCAAAAAATATATTGACTTGATGGCAGTGATTTTTCCTTTTGAAGTCGCCATTTATCAACAACAAAAAATTCCTGTCAAATTTGTCGGCAACCCACTAGTTACCCAGGTAACAGCCAATGCTTCCCCCTCAGAAAGCCGGCTGGCAATGGGGGTGACAGCTCAAACCAAACTAATTGGACTCATGCCAGGAAGTAGGAAGGGGGAGTTAACACGCCTCCTTCCTGTCATGCTTAAAGCAGCTGAAAACTTACAAAAAATCTTTCCTAACAGTCATTTTGTCCTACCCCTCGCCCCCACACTCACCGCTAAGGATTTACAGCCCTTTTTAAAACAAACGGCTTTATCCATCACAATTTGTCAATCTCATTACAACATGATGGCATCCTGTGATGCGTTAATCGTGGCTTCTGGTACCGCAACGCTTGAAGTGGCGTTATTAAAAAGACCCATGGTTATCATTTATAAACTTTCCCCACTCACTTACTTTCTGGGTAAATTACTTATTCATACTCCTCACGTGGGTTTATGCAATATTATTGCCGAAGAACGTATTGTCACCGAACTCATCCAACAGGATGCCAACCCTGATCGTATCGCAAACGAGGTCTGCCGCTTATTGCTTGACAGAAATTACGTTGAGCAAATGACCAAGAAATTCATCCAACTTATCCAGAAACTTCAAGAGCAAACAGCAACTCAATCCTTATCCGATATTGTTCGAGATATGGTGCAAATCTGACTGCTTTTGCCTCCTTGACTGACAATGCGCCATATATGTATTATGTAAAAAAAATATGTTTCTAATCAATAAAATCAATTTTTTATGAGGAATTTCTCTATGTTATCAGAAACTGAAGCACTTCATCCATTTTGGTCCGCTATCTACAGAGAGATCGTAATTACGCTAAGAGGAACAAACAGGGAATTATGTCATTCTATTGCCAGGGAATTAAATGCTTTTGATGGAAAGCTACTTGCTTATGAATTGGCGGGATCCCATGCGGATGGTGAAGCACTTTGTAATCAAATAACCTGGATGATTCAGCAAGCACCGTTAAGTCAATATGTTTCGAGGCTTCAAGCGCTTCAAAAGCAATTAGCATGGACTTTCTCACCTGATAGAGCAATCGAAGCGACGCCCATTCCTGCTGATATTCTGCTTTATAATGTGGCTTCCTATATGACATTGGGGAGTTTACAAAATTTGGCTTGTACCAGCCGGTTTTTCAACCATGATGAAAATATAAAAAATGAGATAGCAAAGAAGTGGCGAAAAACGATTATCGCAGCAGGTGGCAGCCATACCCTTGTGCTTCAAAATGGCTTGCTTTCGAGTTGTGGCTCGAATGATTATGGCCAGCTTGGATTAGGCCACAGTACTAATCAAATTACGCTGCAATTCATTTCTTTTTTTCAAGATAAACAGCCTATTCTGATGGTAGTTGGCGATAATCACAGCCTAGTTTTATGTGAGGATGGCTTGCTCTATGCTTTTGGAAGAAATAATAAGGGCCAACTCGGCTTGGGGCATTTTGATGATCAACATACGCCACAATGCATTTCTTTTTTTCAAGATAAACAGCCTATTCTGATGGCAGTTGGCGATAATCACAGCCTAGTTTTGTGTGAGGATGGCTTGCTCTATGCTTTTGGAGAGAATGATCGAGGTCAACTCGGCTTGGGGCATTTTGATGATCAAAATACGCCGCAATTCATTTCTTTTTTTCAAGATAAAAAACCTATTCTCATGGCAGTTGGTTGTTGGCATAGCCTAGTTATATGTGAGGATGGCTCGCTCTATGGTTTTGGATATAATCATCAGGGTCAACTCGGCTTGGGGCATGTTGATGATCAACATACGCCGCAATTCATTTCTTTTTTTCAAGATAAAAAACCTATTCTGATCGCAGCTAGTGGTCGGCATAACCTAGTTTTGTGTGAAGATGGCTCGCTCTATGCTTTTGGAGATAATAGTTATGGTCAACTCGGTTTGGGGCATTTTTATTTTCAAAATACGCCGCAATTCATTTCTTTTTTTCAAGATAAAAAACCTATTCTGATCGCAGCTGGTTATTGGCATAGCCTAGTTTTATGTGAGGATGGCTCGCTCTATGCTTTTGGATTTAATAGTTATGGTCAACTCGGTTTGGGACATAACTATTCTCGAAATACGCCGCAATGCATTTCTTTTTTTCAAGATAAAAAACCTATTCTCATGGCAGTTGGTATTTGCTATAGCCTAGTTCTATGTGAGAATGGCTCGCTCTATGCTTTTGGAGATAATGATCGAGGTCAACTCGGCTTGGTGGGATGTAAGATTAATCAACATACGCCGCAATTAATCTCATTACTAGCATGCGAAAAACAAACAAGCTCCGACCCCAGAAGAAGGCCAAACCTTTGATAATCCGCAAAAGGATCAGGATGAAAAAAATTGCTGAAGAACGAGAACGTATTGTCACCGAACTCATCCAACAGCATGCCAACCCTGATCGTATCGCAACGAGGTCTGCCGCTTATTGCTTGACAGAGATTACGTTGAGCAAATGACCAAGAAATTCATCCAACTTATCCAGAAACTTCAAGAGCAAACAGCAACTCAATCCTTACCGGATATTGTTCGAGAGATGGTGAAAATCTGACTGTTTTTGCCTCCTTGACTCAAAGATGCGCTATAATTGAATAAAAAATAATAATTTAATGGCGGAAAGTTGAAATGTTTAAAAAAGAAAAACCCCCACTACAGCGAGTGAATGCGGATTTAAGCAAAATGGAAACGGCAATTATTCATCATAACACTGAAGAAATTAAGAGATTAATAAAAAAATATGAGAAGTTAATTGAGAATGATCCGACACGCATTGAATATACTAACTTTCTTTCCATATCCATGAACCTTTGTGCAGCTCAGGGAAATGCGAAATCCCTTGCTTTATTTTTAACGAGTAAAAAAATTAGTCCAGATGACGGGACTTACCCGGGACAAGAACCGGGAGATTTTCCTGAATTTGTAAACTTTTTACAAAAAACAGCTACGCCACTGGAGCGTGCTATTTCTTCTGCAAATATCGAGACGACTACACTACTTTTAGTGAACCCAGCTGTGACTATATCTGATCAATGCATTGATTCAGCTCGCCAATTAACTGGGATTTATCAAAAACTTTCTGCTGTGGTAGATGCTGACATCCTTAATGCTAAGAAGATTCCTCACCTAATAGCCATTTTATTGATTAGCAACAAAGTTTCTGATGAACAAAAAACTCAGCTGGTTGCGCCACCCAAACTTAATGAGTCAGTTTATCCTGAACTGATAGATGTCGCAAAAAAAATTGCTAAAGGCTTGACAGTCGACCTATTTTCAAGAACTAAAGCGCTTGATGAACTAATCGAGCAGCGAAAAGAAAATTCTCCTGATGAACCTGTAAAAGGACCAGGCAAATTTTAATCCCGCCTCTCAGATACACGCCATATTTTATGTATTTATTTTGATAATCCGCAAGAAGATCAGAATGCAAATTCCAACGCCTATACTGATCTAACGCACTAAACCGCGATTTGAATTATTAATTGCATCAATGAATAATTGTACCTCCGGGCAATCAACAACCATTTTTTCTAATTCTTCTACCGCTTGTTTGATATTTAAGCCTTGGCGAAATAATACATGGTAAGCACGTCGTAATATAGTGATCGTTTCCGTGCTAAACCCACGACGCTTTAGACCTACAGTATTTAAACCACAGACCGAGGCTGCATTGCCTGTGACGATGACGTAAGGGGGGACATCCTTACCGATCATCGCTGCTGTGATAAAACTGTAAGGGCCAATATTGCAAAACTGGTGAATGCCTACAAAAGCACCGATAGTAGCATAATCTTCCACAGTAACATGACCTGCAACCGAAGCATTATTAACAAAAATAGTGTCATTACCAACTTTACAGTCATGGGCAACATGAACATAAGCCATTAAAAAATTTTGATTTCCAATGGAAGTAACCCCTCCGCCTTGGAGAGTTCCCCGATTGATGGTACAAAATTCTCTAATAATATTTGAATCGCCAATTCTTAAAGTAGTTTCTTCACCCATGTAATTAGTATGCTGTGGATCTTCCCCAATCGAAGCAAATTGATAAATTTTATTATTTTTTCCGATGATGGTATGCCCTTTAATGACAACATGAGGTCCAATGGTGGTGCCCGAGCCTATTTCAACTTGGGGACCAATAACACTCCAGGGACCAATTGAAACATTTTCAGCGATTTTTGCTGTTGGATGTATAATTGCTCGCTCATCAATCACGCTAACGTACCTCTTGCATTAATTATTTCAGCTGAACAGACTAATTGGTCCCCTACCTTGATGACTCCCTTAAATTTCCAGATATCGCGTTTAACCTTGATCAATTCGACTTCTATTCGCAATTGATCACCCGGTTCAACTATCCGTTTAAATCGCGCATTATCTACACCCGCTAAGTAAAACCAAAAATCTTTGTCATGTTTTCTTTGTACAATTTTAAAAATTAGCAGCCCACAAGCTTGAGCCAATGCTTCAATCAGCATGACACCTGGCATAACAGGTTTTTGAGGAAAATGACCAAGAAAAAAAGGTTCATTAATAGTCACATTTTTTATTGCAACCAAGGTTTTCTCATCAGATTCTAAAACTCGATCAATAAGCAAAAACGGGTAGCGATGTGGCAAATAATGTAATATTTCAGTAATTCCCATTTCATTCATCGGATAACTTCTCCAATTTTATTGATTTTTTTATTTTTTTAACAAAATTCTCTAAGTCATATAATTGTGCCAGGCTTTTTTGCCAAATTTTCTGTGGCTTAATACCGGTACCAGAGGAATAAATGCCTGGAGTTCGAATGGATTTCACCACCTGGGCCATTCCGGTAAAAATGACGTTATCGCAAATTTCAAGATTATCGGCAATCCCAACTGCTCCGCCTATCATGCAATTCTTTCCTATCTTCGTGCTTCCTCCAATTCCCGTGCAACCCGCTATTACTGTATTTTCACCAATGACTACGCCGTGAGCAACTTGAATCTGATTATCCAGTTTAACCCCATTTTTCAAGAGAGTATTCTCCAACACACCACGGTCAATCGTGGTATTAGCACCAATTTCCACATCATCACCAATTTCCACTTTTCCAAGATGTGGTATTTTTTGCCAACCGTTTTCTGCGCGGATGATACCAAAACCTTCTTTGCCAATGACGGCATTTGCATGAATAACCACGCGCTCGCCAATTATCACCTCCTCATAAATCTTAACCCCAGAAGAGATTTCACCATACTTGCCAATCTTGACGCCGCGTTTAATTACGCTATGTGATGCAATATGCGTATTCTCATCAATTTGACAATGGTCTTCTATTACGCAATAGGGGCCCACACTGACAGAAGGATGAAGATGACAATTTTCACCAACAATAGCAGTGGGATGAATACCAGGAAGACTAGTAGCAGGTTTGACAAATAACTTTGCTACCTTAGCAAAAGCTAGATAAGGTTCAGGACTAATTAACTTATCAACGGGACATAATGACTCATGCGAAGGGCTGAGAATGACGGCTGAGGCCTGCGTTTCCGGCAATAATTTTCGATAACGAGTGCTTGCAATCAATTGATAGCGTGTACCTACTAAAAAACTTATTTGCCCTGACTTTGCATTTTCTAAAGAACCGACACCGGATATCAGGGTATGGGGATTTCCTACTAGCTTTGCGCCAATAAGTTTAGCAATCTCGCCAAGAGAAAAAGAATTTAATTGCGTCATACAACTATACCAAGGTCATTCCCCACTAAGATTAGCAGGGATCGTGAGTAAGGCGGCAAAGCAAAGTAAAATAAGGAGAAGGCAAGTTCTCCTTATTTAATTTGAATTCACGCTGACTATTATTTATGAGGTAATTTTTGAATTACTTCATTTGTGATATCAAGATCAGGTTGAACGTAGGCAACAGGATCTTTAGTGATCACGAGTGAGATTTGTTTTTTAATGGCAATGCCTTTTACAATTCCTTCCACCTCTTCCAAAAAGCCCTTAAGCGCAGTATTTTCAGCTACCATCACTTCTTGTTGAAAACCAGCTTGCATCTTCTGTAAATCTTGTTGCTCTGCGATAATTTTTTGTTCTAACTGTTTACGGTCATTATTGTTCATGATGGCATTATCACGACGTAACCGCTCAGCATCACTTTTGAGAGTATTTTGCGCTGCCATCAATTTTTCTTGTTTAGGCTTGAATTCTTTTTGCAATTTTTCTCTAATTTGCACAATTTGAGTAGAGCTTTTCATGACTTGTCGCATATCAAGTACGCCAATTTTTCCTGCCGCTACTCCAGGTGCGCTGGTAGTGGTTTGCAGCCCAGCTTCTGCACTGATGCATACGCCAAAAACAGCCAAGGCAGCTAAACAATTAAAAAGTTTTTTATTCATTCTCATCTCCTATAAAAAGTAATTACGTTTCAGCATTCCTACTAAAACTCGATATTAAAAACTCGTACCCAAAGAAAATTGGAACATCTTAGTTTCATCATATTTATGTTCATTCAGCGCCCTAGTAAAACTAAAATGTATCGGACCCATCGGCGAAATCCATTCGAATTGCACGCCAGCACCAGTTCTTATTTCACCAAGGGCTATATCATTATGAAAAACGTTTCCTGCGTCAATAAATATTGATGTTCTTAGCTGATCGGGGAAAGGGTTAGGGAAAATTAAGGCAACCGTACCTGTGGTTAAAATGTTACCACCAATTGGTTCATAGTTAGAATCACGAGGTCCTAATGTGTTGTCATCATAGCCTCGCACTGAATCAATACCACCTGCATAAAAGTTTTTGAAAAATGGCAACTGGCTGGTATTGGCATAGCCATTTCCATAACCTAATTGAGCACGCGCATGAAAAATAAAATTACCAATAATCGGATGGTAGTAAGCAGTTGAATACGAAAGTTTATAATAATCCAAGCTATTGTGTGCAATGGGAATCCCCACTTCTGCGCCTAAAAATTGTTTCCAACCGCAAATTGGAAAAATAGCATTATCGTAAGTACTTCGACTCCACCCTACCGTGCCTTTAATAATATCAAAGCGGTTGCCATATCGCCTAACAAAGTCCTGCGTTTGCAACGAGGCGCCTCGATTAATAAAAAGATGGATATTGTCATAGCCAATTGCAAAATTAAGACGACTATATTCTGTGATAGGAATATCGTAGTTAAATGCTCCCCCATAGGTATCCATTCTAAAAGGCGTAATCCCTACCTTACCTGGATTTGCATATTGAGTATAAAGCGTAAACCCTCTTCCTATGCCACTCATGGTATAGTAAGGATTATAATAAGATAAACTAATGTTTGTAGAAGCCTTATTCGCTTGAAGATTAGCGCTTACCCTTCTTCCAGAACCAAGAAAATTAGTTTGATTTAAATTTGCACCATAAAGTAGGCCATAGGCATCTGAATATCCTACTTGAAAATTAACAGAAGCTGACGAAGCCTCTGTGACCTGATATTCAAGATCAACTACATCCGGATTATCTGGCAAGGGAATTGCTCGTACTTGTACATTTTGTAGATAACCTAAATTTGCTAAACGCCGCTTACCTTCATCCACATTGGGAGCAGAATACATCCCTCCCTCTATTTGCCTAAGTTCTCGCCGTAGCACTTCATCCGTTGTCTTTGTGTTGCCAGCGAACTGAATACGTCGCACATAAACACGCTTACCTGGGTTGATATTGTAGGTAACGAGCACGGTATGATTTTGTTCATCCACATCAGGAATCAAATCTACCTGGGCCAACGCAAATCCTTGACTGGATAAATATCTATCCAGTAACTCCCTGACCATTACCACATCTTTTCTGGAAAAAATCGCGCCCGGTTTAACTAATGCAATAATTTTTTGAAGTATAGGTTTTTGATCAAAAAATTCTCCCGTTAACTGGACACCTCTTATCTTAAAGATAGGTCCTTCTTCAACCACTATATTAACGATTACTTTTTTCTTATCAGGAGACATTTTGATATCAGAAGATAGAATTTTGAATTTTAGATACCCTCTATCCATATAAAATACTTTTAGCGCATCTAAATCAGCATCTACTTTTTCTTTTACATATTGATCATTACTGGTAAAAAATGACCAGGGACGAGTTTTAGAAGAGTGAAATTGCCTTAAAAGTTTACTTTCTGAAAAAGCTTTATTACCACTAATATGGATTTCTTTGATTTTTGAAACTTTACCTTCTTTGATATCAATTTTAACACTGACTCGATTTTGGCTTTGCTCTGTCACATCGATATTGACTGCAGCAGCATAACGCCCTTGTTGATTATATTGTTCTTCCAGCGCTTTTTTCATCGAAGCAACAATAGAATTATCAAAGGGTAGACCTTCTGCAATTCCTGCTTTTTTAAGCGCTGTCATTAAGTCTGGCGTTTTTATTTCTTTATTTCCAGATATTCGCATTGCACCAATGACAGGCCTTTCAACTACTTGTATAACCAGATCGTCCCCATTACGACCGACATTGACATCATTGAAAAAGCCTGTTCGGTAAAGTATTTGGATAATAGTCGAGGTGGAAGTTGAATCCAGATCTTGACCTTGTTTGATAGGCAGGTAACTTAAAACCGTGCTTTCGGGTATTCGTTGCAATCCCAAAACGGTTATTTTTTTTACAATAAAAGCCGAAGCGATAGTTGAATATCCTCCCATCATCCCAAGCAAGCCGGTCAAGATTATTATCTTTTTTATTTTATTATCCATTTTATTATCCATTTGAATCAGCGATACACACCCTATCTCACCACCCTAGGTCTCGCCGTTGTCCGCAGAGAATACCTGTGAGTTCTAATCCCACGGACAAGCCGTGGAACGACCTGGAAGGCAGAAATAACAAGCCATGGGATGGTGATATTGTAGAACGTTGGCGGTAGTATACAGCTTCAGTCACAATCAAACCAACTAAAATAGTTAGTTAGCCACCTTATTTCCTATCTGCTTTGCTAACCGCCTTGCTCGCTGGTCGACATCTAAAACAGCTTCAATTGTTTCAATGGGTTCTACCGGCATTTTGTCTAGAACCTCATTAATAATTGGAATAATCTCTGTGTACTTAATTTTATTTGATAAAAATTCGGCAACAGCCACTTCATTGGCAGCATTAAGCAGGGTGCTGGTACTTCCTCCCGCCTTAAGCGACTGGTAGGCAAGATTCAGTCCTGGAAATCGCACTGGATCAACTGGCTCAAAAGTTAGCTTAGCTAGGTCAAGTAAATTTAGTTTCTTGGTAGGCATTGATAAACGTGTTGGCCAAGAAAGTGTATAGGAGATAGGCGTTTGCATATCCGGTGAACCGAGTTGTGCCAAAATAGAACCATCTTGGTAGCAAACAAATGAATGAATACAGCTCTCAGGATGAATCATGACTTGAATTTGCTCGCTATCCAAATTAAATAACCAATAGGCTTCAATGACTTCAAATGCTTTATTCATTAAAGTCGCACAATCAACTGATATCTTGGGACCCATTTTCCAGGTCGGGTGCGCAATCGCTTGGTCAACGGTTATTCTCTCAAAATCATTAATAGGCCATGTTCTAAAAGGCCCGCCTGAAGCGGTTAAGATGAGGTTTTCAACCCATGAAGGGGTGGTCCCGGTTAAATAGCCAATTGGTAAACACTGAAATATTGCATTATGTTCGCTGTCTACTGGCAATAGCGTAGCCTGATGTTTTCGAACTGTATCCATAAACAGCTGCCCCGACATGACGAGTGATTCTTTATTTGCTAATAAAATTCGCTTGCCTGCTTTTGCTGCTGCCAAGGTAGGAAGTAAGCCTGCCGCCCCAACAATAGCCGCCATGACGTAATCAACTTCTGGATGTGAGGCAACGACTTCCAAACTTTCCACGCCGATTAACAACTCTGTTCGTAATCCCGCAGCTTTTATCTTTTGCTGAATGCCAATTGCCTCATTTGAATCAATAAGCACAGCAAAATAAGGATTAAACGCTAAGCATTGTTGAAATAAATCTTTAGCATTGGATTTTGCAGTTAAGGCGAATACTTCAAATTTTAAAGGATGGGCTGCAATGACTTTCAACGTGCTTTTACCGATTGATCCCGTTGCACCTAAAATGGTAATTCGTTTCATTTCAATCCTTAGCTGCCTAAAAGCAAGGGAAAAAATAAAGCAAAAAAAGGAATAGCAGTGGTCAGGCTATCAATTCTATCTAAAAGCCCCCCATGTCCAGGTAAAATCGTCCCACTATCTTTTACCTGACATTGTCGCTTAACCATACTTTCGAAAAGATCTCCAATCACCGTGATACCCCCTCCCCCTATGACGGAAAAGATAAAGAATAATAATTTTTTACCGGCTGGAATATCGAGTATCCAAAGGCCCACTCCTGCAATCACAATTGAGATAAGACATCCTGCTAGCAGACCTTCTCGTGTTTTTCCTGGACTGATAGAAGGAGCCAGTTTATGTCTACCTAGGCGCTTACCCACAAAATAAGCAGCAGAATCTGCACCCCAAATCAGTATTAAACAATACAGTAATAATGCCGGACTAAATCCTTGTAAAATAATCAACCCTATCCAACAAGGAATTAACACCAAAAATCCAATTACTGCCCTAACAGGAAAATTTTCAGTGAAGCAGCGGCTCGCTCGCGGATAGATAAGCAATAAACTAATGGCAATCAACCACCAAATAATTCCCATCACAATGACATAATAAATCGGAATAAAAACAAAAAAAACTAATAAAAATGAAAGAATAATCAAATAAATTAAGCGCTTAGCGAAATGTGTCATTCCAATCAAACGAGACCATTCCCATCCAGCTAATAGAATAAGTAACATCGCAACTGAAAAAAAAGAAAGAGGTGGCAAAAAGAAAATCGCGCCAATCACGAGAGGAATCAGCATCACTGCTGTTAGAATTCGATATTTGAGCATTTTATTCTCCTTCTTGTACTTGCTCGCTGGTTAATCCAAAACGTCGCTCTCTTGAAGAATAAAAGTCAAGTGCTTTTTCAAATGCTGTTTCTTCAAAGTCTGGCCAAAGGACTTGGCTGAAATAAAGTTCGGTATAAGCAAACTGCCATAATAAAAAATTACTTATTCGTTGTTCACCACTTGTTCGGATAAATAAATCTGGTTCAGGAAATTGATGTAAACAGAGGTATCGATTAAAAACATCTGATTTAACTTGATCTAAAGAAAGTTTTTTATCAATGACATCTTGCGTAATTAGGCGGGTCGCATTGGTAATATCCCAACGACCACTATAATTCGCGGCAATGATCAAGGTTAATTTGTTATTGTGAGCTGTCACTTGTTCAGTATATTCAATCTGATTTCTTAAATCTGGTTCAAAGCGACTTCTATCCCCGATAACAAGCAACCGAATATTATTTTTATGTAACGTATCCGTTTCTTGTTGTAATGTTTGCAGGAACAAGGCCATTAAATGCTCAACTTCTTTTAATGGTCTCTGCCAATTTTCACTACTAAATGCGAATAATGTTAAATAAGCGATATTTTTTTCCGAACAAAGTTTGACTATTCTTTTTACTGATTCTGCACCCGCTTCATGGCCTGCAACACGAGGTAAGGATTTTTGCTTTGCCCAACGGCCATTGCCATCCATCACAATTGCAACATGCTTGGGCAATTTTCTCATTTTTTTCATCTTTACGAGTAATTTGAAGGTACCCTTGGTGAATAAATTTCACCAAGGTATAGTTTACAATGCCATTAAATCAGATTCTTTTGTCTCAATAACCTTATCAATTTCGGCAATATATTTATCGGTAATTTTTTGAATGTTGGCTTCGCCTTTACGTGATTCATCTTCTGTGATTTCTTTTTCTTTTAATAGATCTTTCAGCATTTGATTAGCATCACGTCGAATATTCCTAATCGCCACTTTTGCCTCTTCACCCTGCTCACGTATTACTTTTGCTAAATCTCTTCTTCTTTCTTCTGTCAGTGGCGGAAGAGGAACGCGTATGACCGTCCCTGCGCTCATTGGGTTGAGTCCAAGGTCAGAAGAGCGAATGGCCTTCTCTACTGCCGTTGTCATCTCTTTTTCCCAAGTGGTAACCAGCAGTGTACGAGAATTTTCAATTGAAATGTTGGCAACTTGGGTTAATGGCGTATCTGTCCCATAGTATGCAACCTTAATATGCTCTAACAAGCTGGGATGTGCTCTTCCTGTTCTTAATTTCATTAAATCGCTTTTTAATGCTTCAACACTTTTCATCATTCGGTTTTCTGCATCTTTACCGACATCATTAATCATATTTTTTTCCCACTAAAGTCCCTTCTTCCTCGCCCATAATGACATGCATTAAGGCCCCTACCTTGTGTATATTAAAAACTCTAACGGGTAAATCATGATCTCGACACTGACAAAATGCAGCTAAATCCATGATTGCCAATTCTTTATCTAATACCTCTTTATAGGTCAATCGACTATATCGAGTGGCGGTTTTATCTTTCGCTGGATCTGCTGTATAAACCCCATCCACATTTGTTGCCTTGAGCAAGACATCCGCTTCAATTTCAATGCCTCTCAAACTTGCTGCCGAATCAGTTGTCACAAGAGGATTACCCGTACCACCCGCAAATATGACCACTCTTCCTTTTTGCAAATGATGCATGGCTTTACGTCTGTCATAATGATCAACCACCCCACTCATCGGTATGGCTGATAAAATGCGAGTTGGTAAATTGGCCCTTTCAAAAGCATCACGCAGTGCAAGCGAATTCATCAGGGTTGCCAACATCCCCATGTAGTCTCCAGATATTCTCCCTAAACCTGATTTAGTGAGTGCAGCCCCTCGAAATAGATTACCCCCTCCAATTACCAACCCGACTTGAATCCCCGCTTGAACAACTTCCGATACCTCTTTTGCCAAACGGTCTAACACCATGGGATCGATACCGAATTCACTTTTGCCAGTCAAGGCTTCACCACTTAACTTAAGCAATATCCTTCGATATAGCGGCTGGCTATTTGGCATTATTCGCTCCCACGAACTTGTGCCATCACTTCGTCAGCAAAGTTTTCAGTCTTTTTCTCAATTCCTTCGCCCACTTCCATTCGAATAAAACTCAGCACCTTAGCATTTTCAACAGAAAGCAAATTACCAATTGTCTGGCTTGGATCCTTTACAAACGGTTGACCTAATAGGGTTTCTTCACTTAAAAATCTTTTGATTCTTCCTTCAACCATTTTATTAATGATATCAAGTGGCTTACCACTGCCTTCTGCTTGAGCTAAAAATATTTCACGCTCTTTCTCAATTACTGCAGCAGGAATATCTTCTGAAGAAATAGCACGAGGCCGACTAGCCGCAATATGCATAGCCAGATCTTTACCTAGTTCCTTGTTAGCGGTTGATAGATTTACTAAAACACCAATTCGATCTCCATGAAGATAACTCCCCACCACTCCTTCCGATTCAATCAGTGTTGCTCGATGAATCTGAATATTTTCACCTAATTTTGCAACGAGTTGTCTTCTTTTTTCATCAATTGATAAGCCATCATGGAATGAAAGTTTAGCAATTTCATCAACATCCGTCGTTCGATTCTCTAAAACTATCAATGCGACTTGATCAGCAAATGCTTTAAAATTTTCGTCTCGCGCTACAAAATCTGTTTGACAATTGAGTTCAAGTATCACCCCTCGTTTATTATCGCTACTGGTTTTTAGCACAATAAGACCTTCAGCTGCGATATTGCTCGCCTTTTTATCTGCTTGCGCACTTCCTTTCTTACGTAAGATTTCTAGCGCCAAGTCACTGTCACCCTCTGCTTCAACTAATGCCTTCTTGCACTCCATCATGCCAGCACCGGTTCGTTCTCGTAACTCTTTGACTTGATCTTTTGATATTGTCATAAAATCCTCTTTGATCGTTATAGAAAGGGGGCTGCAAGCCCCCTAAACAATTACTAGGCACACAAGTGCGCCGTGGCCTCAAGTCTGCCTCTTCCAGTCGAACCCTCTTTCGCTAAGGGTAGTACACTTTTGTTACTCTTTGAGTGCCGCACCCTCTTCTGTTTTTTTAGATTCAGAATCGGAATGTGTTGTCTCTTTATTGATACTAGAACCTGCCTCAGATTGAGTCGCAACCTTTTTAGTTTTGATTTTTCCATCAGATTTTTCATCTTCTGGCTCTTCGCCCTTTGCTTTTGTTGCCGGCATTTTTTTAGTCACAACTTTTCGTTTGCCTTTTTCATCTACTTTAATCTTTTCAGGTTCTATCTGATCCTTATCTATTTCCTCAACGATTGAACCACGCGCCTCTAATATTCTGTCCGCCACTGCCTGCGAATAAAGCTGAATAGCGCGTATCGAATCATCATTACCTGGAATAATATAATCAATACGATCAGGACTATTATTTGTATCGACAATTCCAACAATAGGAATGCCTAATTTTACTGCTTCATCAATCGCAATTTTTTCATTGCCAACATCAATAATAAATAAAACATCGGGTAATGAGCCCATGTCCTTAATCCCGCCAAGGCTTCTTTCTAATTTTTCCTTTTCGCGCATTAAGTTCAATTTTTCTTTTTTAGTTAATCCTTCAAAGCCACCATTTTCAAAAGTCGCTTCTAGATCTTTTAGTCGCTTGATTGACTGACGAATGGTTTTATAATTGGTTAGCATTCCACCTAGCCAACGATGATTAACATAAGGCATTCCACAACGCGTGGCTTCTTCTCGAATAATATCGCTTGCCGCATCCTTCGTGCCGACAAATAAAATTTTGCCTTTTTTTGCAGCTGTCTCAGAAATATAGTTTAATGCTTCACGAAACAAAGGTAAGGTTAATTCGAGGTTGATGATGTGGACCTGGTAATGTATGCCGTAAATATATTCAGACATCTTAGGATTCCAGTCCCTTTTACGATGTCCAAAATGAACGCCTGCCTCAAGCATTTGACGCATGCTAACTTGATTAGTCATAAAATATACTCCTGGGTTGAGCCTCCACATATCCCATGATTTAACTTCTTGTAGCTATTCAGCACAGAATTGAAACGTCCAGACTTGGCCGCTTTACATATGCTGAATAATTACCTTGTTAATTTGAAGCACCCAAAACCATGTGACGATATGTGTGTGAATTAAGGTAAACAATTTAAAAACCCTAGCTGCATTACAACTTGGGTTGCCAAGCTTGGTTTATACCATATAATGTCCACAACAACAATATTGTTTCATACCGAACACTCCACTGAAATAAGGTGATATCTTCTTATGCCAATTACTTTAAAAACCTCTGAAGAAATAGAAAAAATGCGAATTGCCGGACGATTAGCGGCAGAAGTGCTTGAAATGATTAGCCCGATGATAAAAGCCGGGATAACCACAGAAGAAATAGATAGCCTCTGCCATAATTATATTATTAATGCAAAAGCTACTCCAGCCGCTCTCAATTACCATGGATTTCCTAAATCTGTTTGCACTTCAGTTAATCATGTAGTCTGTCATGGCATTCCGAGCGAAAAAAAATTGAAATCAGGTGACATTATTAATGTCGACGTTGCCGTCATCAAAGATGATTATTATGGCGATACCAGCCAAATGTTTTTTGTTGGCGAACCTTCCGTTTTAGCGAAACGTTTAGTGACCATCACTCAAGAATGCCTCTATCTTGGAATAAAAATGGTTAAACCTGGCGTTCGTTTAGGTGATATTGGTGCAGCTATCCAAAAACATGCTGAAGCTCACCGCTTCTCTGTCGTTCGAGAATATTGTGGTCATGGCATAGGCAAGGAATTTCACGAAGATCCCCAGGTACTACACTATGGCAAGCCAGGTACCGGAGAAATTCTACAAGCAGGCATGACTTTTACCATAGAACCCATGATTAATGCTGGAGTAAGACAGATAAAATTACTTCCAGATGGCTGGACAGTGATCACTAAAGATCGAAAGCTTTCAGCCCAATGGGAACATACCTTGTTAGTGACTGAAAATGGTTATGAAGTGCTGACCCTTCGCAATGACGAAATTTTATAGTAACTCAGCAGAGGATTGAACGTCCAATCTTGCCATCTTCGAACAAAAAATTTAATTAAAACTGTTCACATACTTGAGTATTGCTCCGCCATTTCATTAAATTTGTTTGTCCGAATCTGGCTAAAATCTGAACGTTTAGCGGCTTCTAGCATTTGTGCTAAATAGTTACACTTTATAATTTTACCTCTCTTGACTAGCTAGACGACATTGATAATGTTGGTAATAATTTTGAGTGATTTGTTTTAAATGATGGCACTCATCAAGCACTGTTTGCAGCAGCAATGAAAGTAGCGTGAGCAAAAATCCAGTCAACAATAAAATATAACCTTTTTTATTCGAATTTGGCCAAATGCGAACGTTTTCATCTTGGCCTAAATCATTATTTTTGTTTTTTATTGAGAGTGGCATAGATCCTCCAATCAGAAAATTTCTTTTCTTTAAAGTGCAAATTAATTTGCAAACTTCTAACAAGACGCCAGTCTCTTATAGATTGCGCTGTTAAGTAATCACAAATGTCAGGAGTGGTAGCGCAAGCGACACCATATAACACCTCCATCTGATCAATCCCACGCACTAATTCAATACGAGGTTTCTGTGCCGGCTTAACATAAAGTGAAAATAATTGAGAGGAAGCATTTTCAGAAGTGGCTTTTGCAATATAGAATATTTTTCTACTCATTAGCTGACCTTTTTGATAAATCTCAAAAACATCACCCTCTTTTTTTGTCTTTAATTTATTTAATACATCAGCCTCAACTCGGTTAACGCTATTGACCTGTCCAACTGTCTCGCGAAGATAATAACAAGCAAAACCCGCATCTTGTAATTGAGCAATTTGTCTTTGAATGGCATAAATTGATAAAATATTGCGAGAGAAAAAGTTGACAAGAAAAATAATCAACAAGCTGCAGACTGATAAAGAAACAATCAATTCTATAAAAGTGTATCCTTGATTATTTATGTTTATGCAGAAATATTCCTGTTTGAAATTACTGCCTCCTTGCTATGTTGCCGGACCTTTCCCCAAGCAAGTGAAATAATCCACTTCTCATTTTCTTGTTTGATTGTTCCCTTTCCATAAGGTAAAAATATTGCATTTTCATGCTGCCAAACTGCCCACTCCTTATCTCTAAAGAATTGATTTTTATTGGCTTTAAATCGTTCTATTAATGAAAGTATTTGTTGCAATGCAACTTGTTCATTTCGCGTTTCTTGTAACTGCTGTGATAATTTGAATTGGCAATTAAAAAAACCCGGATAAGCGAAGGTAAACAACATTAAGGCAAGTGATACTTCAAGCAAAGAAAATCCCATTAGACTGTCTCAATTAAGTTCAATCATTTTTTGTAACTATAACAAAGTGGTCAGACCAAATATACCCAGGGTTTTCTACGTGGACATGAAAGAAACTGTCACACTAACGCCTAATTTAAGAAATTAAACAAGCTTTTTCCTGCTCTTTCTAGCCAGGTCGACTCATCGTGATCTTCATCGTCATTCTTTAAAACAAAGGCGGTATTACGAAGAATAATAGAAGTGACCTCATGCCTGCCAAGCAGCGCATTCGCTACTGTGCCTGGACAGGTAAGCGCGGTATGTTGCCGCTGATCAAACCTCAAATTGCTATCCCCCCTGAGGATTTCGACCATGATCAGCAAGGTACTTTTTAGCAATGTGTCGTGATGAGGATCTCGCTCAAGACTTTTAGCATAGGCGAATAAATCCATGATACAAGCCACAACCTTACTGTTTTGGAAATATGCTGCGTCTTTTATAAAAATTTTATTTGATTGATCTCTTGCATTAGGATTACTGGGTTTAGGATTCAGATAAACTTTGTCTTGCTCATGAATAATGTTAAATACCTCAGCGAATTTATCACGCATAGCTTGATCACCAAGCGCAAAAGCAATTTCACCATTCAGGGCAATATAAACGCCGACGTCATTTACCCCAACAGAATTTTTAATTAAAATACCATCATTCTGGAGTTCGCAGAAAGATTGACACCCAGATGGTAAAGCTTCATATTTTAAATTAGCCTCTTCAGCAGAAGAAAAACCAGCAATCAAGCCCGTTGCAATCAGTGTCCAGCTTGGTCGATCATAAAAGTTAATAGCATGTAAGAAAGCATCGAATAGTATTTCCGTTTTTGGAAAAGGGCTGCTGAGAAGCTCAAGAAAAATATGAATTGTTTTTATTATATCAGTAGGTAATAGGGAAAAATTAGAAGTGAGTTCGGTCCTTCCCTTGATTAAAAGAATGGATTTTTCAATTGCCTGAGAACAAAGCCACACTTGCTGAGGAAAGTGATAGTGAATGCCAAGATCCGCTGGAATATTGCCATCACTCGCGGCTACTCTTAATGCGGCTGCCGCTATTTGATTCGAAGCTTCTCCTCGACGCTTTTCCGTCATCAAACAAATCCCCTGACGTCTTCTTGCATAATCTTTAATCTTGCCCAAGCAGTCACCAATTTCATTTTCAAAGTTGCATTGCAGCCTAGCCGTAGACAAGGGAAAGAATTCAATTTCATCATTTTCGCAAAGCACAGAATAATATAAATTATCTTGCGCATCCCAGGTTAAATACAGTTGATTACTATTTATTGATCTTATTGGATTAAGAGAAGCAACTACTTCAAATTCCATTCGTAGAGAATTCAACGTTAAACATTTAACATCGTTATCCTTTAATTGTGTTCCTTTAGGCATGTTACGAACGTCATCATAGCGGTTGGTATTCGCTGCAACTACAAAAGATTCAAATAACCCCCTAGGTATGTCGATAGAAAACAGATAGGTCGCCAAAAAATAGTCAGTAGGCTGATAGCAACCCCAATTTGGCTGCAGAGGGTCATCATTCCTAGATGTGACGAGCAAAGGTGAACTTTCAAGAAATTTATTCAGTAAATCGAGAAACATTCGAGGCGTTTTTAGCTTTTCAAACTCACTCCAAGTACACATAAATTCTTCCGCAAAGTGTCCTGTTAATCCCTCAACTGTTTCTGGCTCATCGATAGTTATTCTTAAGGGTGCATAAACAGTAATCGTCTTCTCTTCCATCCATCTGCCTCTTTAATAAATTTACAAATATAACGCGAATTATATACTATAAATCATTAATATCAATTTTTTATTTAAAATTAATGAAAAAATTTGATTAAATCCAAGAATGGACGTCTGAATCTTGCTATAAGATGCAAATATGGGGGCTAAAAGATATGTCATCCTGCCGGAAAACGGCAGGATGACATAGAAAGGTATCTATTGTGTCATGATCTGTTTCACTAGCAGTGTATTGATTTTCTTTACAAAGCTACCAGGATCTTCTAATTGACCGCCTTCTGCGAGTAAGGCTTGATCGAATAAGATTTGACTCCAGTTTTTAATTTCTTCCTGATTGGCTCGATTTAAGTAGTTAACAATCGGATGATGCGGATTAATTTCCAAAATCGGCTTGGTTTCAGTAAATGACTGCCCTGTGGCTTGTAACATTCTTTGCAAATGCGCACTAATTTCATTTTCATCCGTGACTAAACAAGCAGGAGAATCAGTTAAACGATTTGTGGTGCGCACTTCCTTAACCTTTCCATCTAATGCCGCTTGAATTTCTTTCATCACATCTTGATATTGTTCACCCAGCTCCTTACTCTCCTCAGCCTCTTCTTTCATTCCCAAATCGCCTTTAGAGACTGATTGCAGTTTTTTACCCGCATATTCGTAAAGATGAGCAACCCACCATTCATCAATTTTTTCACTGAGTAATAATACCTCGATGCCTTTTTTTCGGAAAATTTCAAGATGGGGACTATGTTTAGCTGCATTAAAACTATCAGCAATCACATAATAGATTTTATCTTGATCGGGCTGCATTCTTTCGATGTATTCATCTAATGAAACCGTCGGCTCTACCTTTTCCTCCTTAGTAGAAGAAAATCGAAGGAGTTTGGCTACTTTTTCACGGTTAGTATAATCTTCAGCAGGCCCTTCTTTAAGCACAGTACCAAACGCTTGAATAAATTGTTGATATTTTTCAGGATCATCGACAGAAAGCTTTTCTAGCATATCGAGCACCCGCTTAGTACAAGCTGCGCGAATGGTGTCGATCATTTGATTGGATTGTAAAATTTCTCTAGAAACATTTAACGGCAAATCACTTGAATCCACGATGCCACGTACAAAACGTAAATAGACCGGCAATAACTGCTCCGCATCATCCATAATAAAAACGCGTCTGACATAAAGCTTTAAGCCTTTATAGTGATCGCGATTCCATAAATCCATCGGAGCGCGAGAAGGAATAAACAACAAACTCGTGTATTCTAACTTGCCTTCAACTTTGTTATGAGACCACAGTAATGGGTCTTCAAAATCATGAGAAATATGCTTATAAAGTGCAATATATTCCTCATCCTTAATTTGGTTTTTTGGCATCGTCCAAAGTGCCGTGGCTTTATTCACGGTGGTATCAACGAGTAAGGGTTCTTCCCCTTCTTTTTTCTCCCCTAATTCAGGCTCTTTCATCATGATGGGAAGCATAATATGGTCGGAATATTTCGTAATAATTTGCTTAATTCGCCAATTATCTAAAAATTCATCTTCTCCTTCTTTAAGATGTAGTTCAATCTCGGTACCACGTGTATCTTTGTCAATATTCTCAATGATGAATTGACCCTCACCTGTCGATTCCCAATACACACCTTGATTCTTTTGCATTCCAGCTCTTCGCGTTCTCACAATGACTTTATCTGCTACCACAAAGGCGGAATAAAACCCCACACCAAACTGACCGATGAGATTTGCATCTTTACTTTGATTATTAGCCGTCAGTTTTTCTAAAAATTCTTTCGTGCCTGATTTGGCAATGGTTCCCAGATTTTGGATCACTTCTTCCCGATTCATACCGATACCATTATCTTGAATGGTAATCGTTCGCGCCTCTTTATTGACATCAATCCGAATTTTTACTTCAGGATCATTTTCATATAAAGCAGCATCTCCCATCGCTTCAAATGCTAATTTATCTCCCGCATCTGATGCATTAGATATCAATTCTCTTAAAAAAAGCTCTTTATTGCTATATAGCGCATGAGTTACTAAATAAAGTAACTGCTTAACTTCTGCCTGAAACGGCAATGTATCAGCCATTCGAACTAACTCCTCATTAAAATTTACTCAAAAAATCATTTAAAAAATATTATTTCAGGTGAAAACATCCAAACTTGGCCACTTTCCAATAAATAATTGACTAAAATAAGGTATGGTCTTAAAGAAAAATTTCAAGTCTGAGGAAGAATAACATGGCCACTTATGAAGCAATATCAACAATCAAGCTCTCAACTAAAAACTCTGTTGTCGTTCCGAAAGAGGTGCTTCCTGAATTAGTACATCATAATGATCCTGCAATGGCGGTCTATATTGATTTTAGCTCGCATATTCCAGGCATGACTACACCACAAACCTTAATCGATAATGCCGCTGATCAGATGCGCTTACATCACCAACAAATGCTCCTAGTTGAAGATGATGGACAAATTATTGGCTTAATTAGCTTCGAAGACATAATCAGCGAAAAACCGCTTCGCGTAATGCATGAAATAGGGGTAAGTCGCGCTGAATTGACAGTTGAAATGTTGATGCAACCGCAGCATCAAATTTTGGTGATGGATTATGAACAATTAAAAAAAGCACAGGTAGGGCATATCCTTAATACCCTAAAAGCGCATTCTGCCTGCTATATCTTAGTCGTTAAAATTAATCATGAAAAAGATCGCCATTTAATAAAGGGCTATTTTTCAACAGCAAAAATCAGCAAACAATTGCATGTCGATCTTTCTAGTTTATTCGAAAAGGATTTTTCTAGCATTAGCCAATTAACCCATGAACGAAAATAATAAGGCCGCATGAAGCGGCCTAAAATCTATTCACGTAACAATGCCTTATCAATGCCATGCACTTTCAATATTTCACGTAATTCTCGTAGCGCTTCAAACTGAATTTGTCTCACTCTTTCGCGAGTTAAGCCAATGGCCTTTCCTACCTCTTCTAAAGTTTCGCGGTCAAAACCTCTTAGCCCATAGCGCCTTGATAACACCTCTTGCTGCTTATCACTTAAATGACTCATCCATTTATCGATCTGACCCAATAAATCTGCGTCTTGTAGAATATAAACAGGATCTTGATTGGTCTCATCTGCAATAATTTCAACCAGAGGTTTGTCGGTTTCTTGCGACAAAGGCACATCAATAGAAGTGACATCTTTATTTAACTCTAGCATGCGCTGAATTTCACTGATGGGCTTATCCACCAATTCAGCAATTTCTTCAGAAGAAGGTTCGTGGTCAAGGGTTTGAGTCAGTTGTCTTGCTGCTCGCAGATAGGTGTTGAGTTCTTTAACGACATGGATGGGCAAGCGAATAGTTCGACTTTGATTCATAATAGCACGTTCAATCGTTTGCCTTATCCACCATGTTGCATAAGTTGAAAAACGAAAACCACGATTCGGATCATATTTTTCAACAGCATGCATTAAGCCTAGATTGCCTTCTTCAATTAGATCTAAAAAGGCCAGGCCTCTACCGATATAACGACGTGCTATCTTCACCACTAACCGCAAATTACTTTCAATCATTTTTCCACGGCTGACATTATCTCCTTTATGTGCTGCCTTGGATAATTTGATTTCTTCTTCAGCGGTTAATAACGAGGTAAAACCAATTTCATTCAGGTACATCTGGGTAGGATCAAATTGTTTGGGCTTGGCTCGATTACGGCTAATAATCTCTTTAAAATCTGTTTTTTCTTTATTATGGAGCTGCACTACTTCAGAATCAGTCGATACTTCCTCCTCGGACTCAATTCGACCAAAATCTTCGTCAAGGTCAAGATCTGCTTCAACATCCAACTCAGGTGGCATTTCTTGAAAATCATTTTCAATAATCGCTTTTTGTTTCCCGGGCACAGCTCTCTCCTTAAATTTTAAATCCATTTAAAATTTACAAATATAGTACTGGGCTAACTGGTTTGCTATTCCGCGAATTTCAAAATGTAACAAAACACATTCCGTATCGTTTTGTCTCATTTTCGCGTCAGCTCCGCTTCTTACCACATCTCCTTCTTTTACTACGAACCTTGATTATAGACATAAATCTTGGTTCCATTAAATTTTCTGTCATATCTGCGCCTTTTCATCTAAAAGAGAAATGACCAGATTCTTTGCCTCATACAGGCATTACCATAACCAAATTGGCCGGGTAGTTATTCTATCCTGATTTAGGAGAACTGTCTCTTAAATTAAAAGTGGGATTTCATAAAGCGTTAATACTTGGTGTTTAATTTATAAATATAATGCTGGGTTGACTGGTTTCCCATTGCGCCGAATTTCAAAATGTAGCAAAACACACCCCATGTCGTTTTGTCCCATTTTTGCTATCTCAGCTCCCGCTTTTACCGCCTCTCCTTCCTTTACTAAAAGTCTTTGATTATAGGCATAAGCACTTAAATAGTTATCAGAATGTTTGATGATGATTAAGTTGCCGTAACCACGTAATCCCGAACCACTATACACGACCTTCCCTGCGGCTACCGCTCTTACTGGTTCCCCTAAATTTCCAGCAATGTCGATCCCCTTGTTCCCCCCCATTTCAAGAGAAAAGGGTCGAATTACCTTTCCTCTTACAGGCCATTGCCAATTGAGCGAATGAGTATGAGCAAGCACTTTATGTTGATTTAATTCCATCGTTTTCTTTGGATGATCAGAAGCGATGATCGGAAGTTGGGAGGTGGGGGCGATCGGTAAACCCTGCTTTGCTTGTTTCAGATAGGGTTTTTCTATAAGCGGCTGGCTGGAGATTTCCTGATAGGCTTCTTTTGATGGAGTGGTCATATCTTGTGCTGCATAGGTAGTCACTTGAGAAGCATCCTCACTACTTTCCGTCACTTGCATGGTCAGTGTTTGCCCAGGGCTTAGCGTATAGGGAGGAGATAAATGGTTAGCTTTTGCTAGATCGCGATAATCCAAATCAAAACCGAGAGCAATGGAATAAATGGTATCATCTTCCTGTACACGATAAAGGCTTTTCATGGCATGCGGATCTTGCCAAGCATCAACAACCGGAGCAAAGGTTTCTTGGCAGCAGCCACTTAGCAATAACAAAAAAATCCATACCATCCACAACTGAATCATTTTTAAAATTCAACAACCTATTAAGTAGTAGCCAGTTAATACCAAGAGAAAGCTAACCACTATCCACCCCATCCAATTAATGTAGGTTTTGATCGCTTGGCGCATTTTTTCACCCCCCACTCGAACTAAGGCAGAAACCAAATAAAATCGACTACCACGACCAACGAGCGAAGCAAAAATAAATGGCAGTACTGGCATTCCAACTGCACCGCTAGCCAGGGTAAAAACCTTGTAGGGAATCGGGGTGAGACCTGTAAAGAAAAGGGTATAAAATCCCCAAAATAAAAACCAGTGTTTTACCTTATAATAAGCAGCTTGATAGCCAAACTGCACTAAATAGGGTTCAAGTAAATGCATAAAATACATGCCAAGTAAATAACCCACAATTCCGCCTAATACCGATGTGAGGGTGGTGAGGGTGGCATAGCGAAAAGCAAATTGAGGTCTGGAGATTGACATCGGTATTAACATTAAATCAGGTGGAATAGGAAAAAAAACTGCCTCAATAAAACTTAATAAGGACAAATAAATAGGGGCATGCGGATGCTCTGCTAAATTTAACACTGCCTCATAAATTGTCGAAAAAATCGTCATTACTTTTTTCAATTTTCCAGTCCCTTGATCCAAGTCGAAAGTTGTTCGAATGCATTATATTGTGTTAAATCTACTTGTAATGGCGTAATAGAGACTTTATTAGCTTTGATTGCAAAAAAATCTGTACCGTGACCCGCATCCTGCGCAGGGCCTGCAGGCCCTACCCAATAGATCGGCAATCCTTTTGGGTCTTTTTGTTCAATAATGGGTTCTGCGCGGTGACGTTTTCCAAGACGGGTTACTTCAAACCCCTGTAATGCTTCAAAAGGAAGATCCGGCACATTTACGTTCAAAATGGTATAGGGCGGTAACTTTTCAACGGTTAACCGTCGAACAAGCTTAGCCGCAACGGTTGCGGCTGTTTCATAATGAATATAATTCGGACCCACAAGAGAAATGGCAATCGCAGGCAGGCCGAGAAAACGACCCTCAATTGCCGCTGCCACCGTACCAGAATAAAGCGTATCATCGCCTAGATTTGCGCCTTCATTAATTCCAGATACCACCATATCCGGTTGCTCGGTCAACAACCCAGTGATAGCAAGATGAACACAATCGGTTGGCGTTCCCTCTACACTGACAATATGATCAGCTAGCCTTCTGATGCGAAGCGGTGCATTCAGCGTCAAAGAGTTGCTTGCACCACTTCGATTGCGATCTGGCGCAACAATTTGGATCTCACCCAAGGCCGCTAAAGTTTCTGCCAATATATTTAAACCATTAGCGTAAACGCCATCATCATTACTTAATAGTATGCGCATGTAAATCTCAATTTGACATTAATAATACGACAGCATAACAAACAATCCCTTCTTTTCTACCGACAAAACCCATTTCTTCAGTAGTCGTTGCTTTGATATTAATCGCTTTAACATCAACGGCTAAATCCAAAGCAAGCTGCGCACGCATCTTTTCAATATAGGGAGCGAGCTTGGGAATTTGTGCTAAAATCGTTACATCCAAATTACTGATTCGATACTCTTCCTTTTTTACCAGAGTGGCGACCGTTTGCAAAAAATTTCGACTATTATAATTTGCATAAGCTTGATCGGTATCTGGGAAATGTTGCCCCATATCTCCTAAAGCACAAGCACCCAATAAAGCATCACAAATTGCATGAATAACCACATCCCCATCTGAGTGCGCTTTTAATCCATGGGTATGCGAAATAGGCAATCCAGCCAACACCAAGGGTTTAGCCGCTTCAAAAGCATGCGTATCATATCCATGACCTATTCTGAACATTACCACTACCCTTCTGTAAAATACTTCTCAGCCAAAATTAAATCTTCAGGAAAAGTGATTTTAATATTGTCACTCCGTCCTTCCACAATAATGGGAACCAACCCCAATGCTTCAATCGCTGCTGCTTCATCACTGACAGGATGATTATTTTTGATCCTTTCATTTAGGGCTTCATATAAAAGCTTGTAGCGAAACATTTGCGGCGTCAACGCATGCCAGATATTCTCTCTCGAAAAAGTATTGATAATTTCATTCTGTTGGTTGCCATATTTTAATGTATCCCTTACTCGACTACCCAGAATACCCCCTACAGCATGGGTTCCCACTTGGTGAATTAATTTATCAATATCATTTAAAGTGATACAAGGTCTCACTGCATCATGGACTAAAACAAAATCTTGGGGACTAGCAAGATCAGCAATCGCCTGTAAACCGGCATACACAGAATGGCAGCGCGTCTCTCCACCTGTTGTAAAAATAATTTTTTCATGATGCCCACTTAAATTTAATTGCGAAGAAAATGGGTCATCAGGATTCAAAGCTAAAATTACTTTGTTTATTTTTAATGAATTTAAGAATTTATCTAGGGTATGCTCAAGAATAGACTTCCCACAAAGTGGTAGATACTGTTTAGGAAGGTCACTACCAAAACGTTGTCCCGTGCCAGCTGCCGGAATAATCACCCAATATTTGATCGCTGTCATCTCGCTAATCTATAATTTGATAGAATATTTCATTTGATTTAACCATTCCAAGATCTCTTGCCTGCTCTTCAATAGATTCTAATCCATGCTTTAGGTCTTCGACATCAGCAGCTAAAATCATATTTTTTTCTTGCAAGTGTTGATTTTGCAACAGCGAAACCGCAATAGCTTGCTTTAATTTTATAATTTGGCTGAGCCCCCCATTCGAAGACCAAATACTAAACTGTAAAAAAATTAGCAATACGCTAAATACCACTGTTAGTGGTTTAGAAGATAAATTTAACATTTCATTTCATCCGTGAAATTAATGCTCAGTTAATTCTTGTAAAAATGCCGAAAGCCCAGGAAATGGCGCCTTTCCCTTGAGTGTATCTTCAATTCTAAGCAATTGATTATATTTCGCTACACGATCTGAACGACACAGAGAACCGGTTTTAATTTGACCCACTGCTGTTGCCACAGCCAGATCTGCAATAAAGGTATCTTCTGTCTCGCCGGATCGATGAGAAATAATTGCATTATAATTAGCATTTTTTGCCATTCCAATCGCGCGTAACGTTTCGGTAAGCGTTCCAATTTGATTTAATTTAATTAAAATTGAGTTTGCAATCTGCTGATCGATCCCCTTTCGCAATAAACTGGTGTTTGTGACAAATAAATCATCACCCACAAGCTGCATTTTTTTGCCCAACCGCTCAGTAAGATACGCCCAGCCTTCCCAATCAGATTCACTCAATCCATCTTCGATACTAATAATTGGATAAAGATTTACCCATTCTTCAAGATAATCAACAAATTGCGTTGAAGTCAGTTTTTTCTTTTCAGAAGCAAGGTGATAACAGCCATCTTGATAAAGTTCTGTACTTGCCACATCAAGCGCTAAACAAATTTGGGTGCCTGGAGTAAAACCGGCTAATTCAATGGCTTTAAGGATAATTTCAATTCCGCTTACATTAGATGGGAGATCAGGCGCAAAGCCTCCTTCATCCCCTACTGCTGTCACCTTTCCTGCCTTTTTTAAAATAGCTTTCAATGCTTGGAAAACTTCCACGCCATAACGCAAGCTTTCTGCAAAATTACTCGCGCCAACCGGCACAATCATAAATTCTTGCATATCGATATTATTATCAGCATGCGCTCCACCGTTAATAATATTCATCAAGGGCACTGGCATCATAAATGGTCCATCCCCTCCCAAATAACGATAGAGTGGAAGACCCTCATCTTGCGCTGCTGCCTTAGCCACAGCTAATGAGACGGCTAAAATTGCATTAGCGCCCAAGCGGCACTTGTTGGTGGTGCCATCGAGTTCAATCATTTTATTATCAATCTCTTCTTGCATCCGCGGATCCATTCCTACCAAGGCTTCCTGAATTTCTGTTTTGATATGATGCACTGCTTGCAATACACCTTTACCTAGGTAGCGTTGACTCTCTCTATCGCGCAGCTCTAATGATTCATGAGAACCCGTTGAAGCGCCGGATGGCACACAGGCATAAGCCAGGGCACCCGATGAGAGATGAACTTCCGCTTCTACAGTCGGATTGCCACGAGAATCTAAAATTTCGCGCCCTGATATTGCGCTAATTACAGCCATTAAATGCTCCTTCTTCATCAGGTAACCACTGCCTACGAGTCGTTACCGCATGGATTTCTTTTAATATTTCTAACAATTCCTGCATTCTTGCAAGCGGCCAACTGTTTGGACCATCGCTCAAAGCCTTATCCGGATTAGGATGAGTTTCCATGAATAAACCATCAATGCCGACCGCTATGGCAGCTCTGGCAAGCGCGGGCACAAATTCCCGCTGCCCGCCTGAGGCTGAACCTAATCCACCTGGAAGCTGCACAGAATGGGTTGCATCAAAAACAACTGGACAGTTTGTCGCTCGCAGAATAATGAGAGAACGCATATCAGAAACCAAATTATTGTAACCAAATGTAAAGCCTCGCTCACATACCATGATTTGCTGATTGCCGACCGCCTTGGCTTTTTCGACAACATGAACCATATCCCATGGAGCTAAAAATTGACCTTTTTTAATATTAATTGGCTTACCATAACGTGCAACTTTTTGAATAAAATTCGTTTGCCGGCAAAGAAATGCCGGGGTTTGAAAAACATCCACTACCGCTGCCACTTCATCAAGCGGGGTATCTTCATGCACGTCGGTAATCAGGGGTAGGTTAAAGGTTTTTTTAACATCCGCTAAAATTTCTAGGCCCTTTGTTATTCCAAGACCACGAAAACTCTGATGTGACGAACGATTCGCTTTATCAAAAGAAGATTTATAAATAAAGGGAATATCGAGTTTACTGCAAATTTCTTGCAGCTGACCCGCCGTGTCTATAGCCAACTGATGACTTTCAATGACACAAGGACCCGCTAACAGAAAAAAAGAATCTGCAGAATTAAACACCCCTTCTATTTTCATTTTTTTCCTTATCGTTGTTGCTCGACTGCTACCGGATGACATGAAACTACTGTTCAGCTGAGACGGCTTGTTGTTTATAAGTATCCTGCCTTTGCTTTTTTGCAGCTTCAATAAAACTCGTAAAAAGTCGATGGCCATCACGTGGTGTCGAATTAAATTCTGGATGAAACTGGCAACCCACAAACCAAGGATGGTCGGGAATTTCAATCATTTCTACAAGCTGGTGATTTTCTGATCGTCCAGAAATGCTAAGCCCTGCCTTTTCAAGCAGCGGCACGTAATAATCATTCACTTCAAAACGATGACGATGCCGCTCTAGAATCTCTTTAGCTTGGTAAATGTTCGCCGCCAAGGAATGAGGTTTTAAATAACAACGCTGGGCGCCAAGACGCATCGTCCCCCCCAAATCAGAAACTTGACTTCGTTTTTCTAGTTCTCCAGATAAATTTTTCCATTCTGTAACTAAAGCAATAACAGGATGTAAGGCATGGGGATTAAACTCGGTACTATTGGCTTCTTTTAAATTCAATTTGTGTCTCGCATACTCGATAATAGCAATCTGCATTCCTAAACAAATTCCTAGATATGGGATGTTGTTTTCCCTTGCAAATTGTGCAGCCAAAATTTTACCTTCACAACCTCGTGATCCAAACCCCCCTGGCACCAAAATGCCATCCACCTTATTCAGCAATGAAGTTCCCTGCTGCTCTATATCTTCTGCGTCAATATAGGTGAGTTTTACCCGCGCGCTTGTTTGAATTCCTGCATGGCATAATGCTTCAGATAAAGATTTATAAGAATCTGTCAGCTCAGTATATTTACCCACCATCGCAATCGTCACTTCTGATTGGGGATGGGCAATTGAATCAACTACCCATCGCCATTCACTTAAATCTGCTGGCTTGGTTGTCATGTTGAGCTTCTCTACAACTAAGTCGCCCAACCCTTCTTTGCAAAGCAACAAAGGAATTTCATAAATACATTTTACATCCACCAAGGAAATGACACCGCGTTTTTCAACATTAGTAAAAAGCGCAATTTTAGATTTCTCAGCATTGGGTAACGGCCGATCAGAACGACAAATAAGAATATCTGGCTGAATACCAATTGAACGAAGTTCTTTAACAGAGTGCTGGGTAGGTTTTGTCTTCATCTCCCCTACGGTAGAAATAAAGGGAAGTAAAGTTAAATGCAAAAATATTGTATCTTGATTGCCCAGCTCAATACGCATTTGACGAATCGCTTCTAAAAAGGGCAAGGATTCAATATCTCCGACTGTTCCCCCTATTTCAACTAGGGCAACATCAGCATCCTGCGCACCTTCTCGAATCCGTCTTTTAATTTCATCTGTGATATGAGGAATGACCTGAACAGTCGCTCCAAGATATTCCCCTTTTCGCTCTTTATGGATGACATAGGCATAAATTTGACCTGTGGTGCAATTATTATAATGAGAGGTTTGTTTGCGCACAAAACGTTCATAATGCCCAAGGTCTAAATCTGTTTCAGCACCATCTGCCGTGACAAAATACCTCCCCATGTTGAAATGGGCTCATTGTACCTGGATCTACATTGATATAAGGATCAAGCTTAATTAGCGTCACGTTTAATCCACGAGCTTCTAAAATAGCACCTAATGAAGCCGAGGTAATACCTTTACCCAAGGAAGAAACGACACCGCCCGTCACGAAAATATATTTTGTCATAAAAAATCCGGTGTAATAATGAGTTGGTTTAGCGCCGAGGATAAGTCATAATAAGGCTCGATTTTACCAGCATAAATATACAATAAGCTAGCAACTATGGAAAAAATTTTTATTAAAACTTATGGCTGCCAAATGAATGAATATGATTCAACAAAAATGGCAGACATCTTAGGCGATGCTTTTTCAATGACGCTGACCACCCTACCAGAAGAGGCAGATATCGTCTTAATTAACACCTGTTCAGTTCGAGAAAAAGCGGTAGATAAAATGCGCTCGGATCTTGGTCGCTATTATTTACTAAAAAAGAAAAAGCCGAATTTAATTATTGGTGTAGGAGGCTGCATAGCCAGCCAAGAAGGGGAAGCCATCCTGAAAATTGCACCTTACGTTGACCTCGTATTTGGACCGCAAACCATCCATCGACTACCCACAATGATTACCCAAGCTAGATCGCAACGTAAAGCGGTTATCGATATTTCTTTTCCGGCAATTGAAAAATTTGATTATCTCCCCACCCCTCGCGCCAATGGGGTAGTAGCTTATGTTTCTATCATGGAAGGCTGCAGTAAATATTGCAGTTATTGCATCGTCCCTTATACGCGCGGTGAAGAAATCAGCCGGCCTTTTGACGACATTTTGGCAGAAATTGTCAAGCTGACCGAGCAAAATGTACGAGAAGTTACCTTACTTGGGCAAAATGTCAATGATTACCGGGGGTTAATGCATAATGGTGAAATCGCGGATCTCGCCCTGCTCATTCATTATATTGCGGCAATGGATGAAATTGATCGGATTCGATTCACCACGTCTCACCCGACCGCTTTTTGTGACAATCTGATTATGGCGTATGCAGAAGAACCTAAATTAGCCAACCATTTGCATCTGCCTGTTCAAAGTGGATCCGATCGAATTTTAGCAGCAATGAAACGTGATTATACCGTCCTAGAGTACAAATCTAAAATCCGCAAGCTACGCCAAGTTCGTCCAAATATTAGTATTTCCTCAGACTTTATCGTCGGATTTCCTGGTGAAACTGAAAGGGATTTTGAAGCTACCATGAATTTAATCCATGAAATTGGATTCGATCATTCTTACAGTTTTATTTACAGCCAGCGCCCAGGTACCCCTGCCGCACAATTGCCCGACACCCTCCCTATTGAATTAAAAAAAGAGAGATTAGCGATTTTACAAAATCGCATTAATCAGAATGCTGCAAGAATTAGTGAAGAGATGATTGACACCCATCAACAAATTCTCGTCACCGGCTTTTCTAAAAAGGACGACAAGATGCTCTCTGGTCGCACTGAAAATAATCGGGTAGTGAATTTTCAAGGAGATTCAAGTCTACTTGGCAAGATGGTAAAAATACGAATCACTGAAAGCCTACGTAATTCATTACGTGGCATCATCGTACCCGAATAGCTAAACTTTTTGTGCTATTCTAATAGTATGCTGTAAGTAAAGGTAATTATGTGAACAAAACGCCTCAATTAAGTAAAGTCACCTTAACTCCTTTTGATAATCGACGTCTAGCAGATCTCTGTGGCCAATTTGATGAACATATTCGACAAATAGAAAGCTACTTAGGCGTTGAGATTAACAACCGTGGCAATGTTTTTCAAATCATCGGTCCTGCTTCCTCCATTCAAACAGCGCAGGAAGTACTGGAAAAACTCTATGAAACCACAGCAGCCAAAAACAGCATTAATCCCACTAAGATTTATTTGCTCATGCAAACGGCTTCCAATGAAGTTGAACGTCGCAAATCACAGCTGAATTTTGAGCAAGCAACGATTAAAACCAAGCAAGTCCATATTATCCCGAGAAGCCCAAATCAATATTATTATTTGAAAAATATCATTGACCATGATATCAATTTCGGCATTGGTCCTTCTGGAACAGGAAAAACTTATCTTGCTGTTGCCTGCGCAGTTTCTGCTCTTGAAAAAAGCTTAGTCCGGCGCATCATTTTAGTACGACCAGCTGTAGAGGCGGGCGAAAAACTTGGCTTCTTGCCAGGAGATATGGCCCAAAAAGTTGATCCCTATCTAAGACCGCTTTATGATGCTTTATTTGAAATGGTTGGTATAGAAACCGTCGGCAGGCTAATTGAAAAAAACGTGATTGAAATTGCACCGCTTGCCTTTATGCGTGGCCGAACGTTAAACGACTCATTTATCATTCTTGACGAAAGCCAAAATACGACGAAAGAACAAATGAAAATGTTTTTAACTCGTATCGGATTTGGTTCCAAAGTGGTGATAACAGGTGATATCACCCAAATTGACTTACCAAAAAATTCTTATTCTGGGTTACGACATGTTATTACCGTGCTTAAAGATATTGGTGAAATCACCTTTACTTTCTTCCAAGCCCATGATGTGGTCAGACACCCCCTGGTCCAAGAAATTGTGAAAGCCTATGACACGCATGAACGCTAATGCAGAAATAGATATTGAAATTCAAATTGAATCTGATCATCGCGCGATTCCCAAAAAAGAAGATTTAATTAAATGGGCGGTTGCTGCGCTTGAAACGAAACAAGCAGAAATTACGATACGGATAGTTGATGAAGAAGAAAGTAGTCAATTGAATCAAGAATACCGCCATAAACCCGGCCCAACCAATGTCTTGTCTTTTTCTTTCAATGATCATTTTCATCCAATTTTAGAAGGGGATATCGTCATTTGTGCACCCTTGGTATGGAAGGAAGCGATAGCACAAGAGAAACCTTTTCAAAATCATTGGGCACATTTAACTATTCATGGCATTTTACATCTCCAAGGATATGACCATATACAAGATAAGAATGCACAAATAATGGAAGAAAAAGAGATCAAAATTTTAGCTAATTTTAATATACCCAGCCCATATTGAAGAGCAGGAAAGCTTAATGAACGAAGACACTCCTCACAAAACCTGGCTAGATCGTCTAAGCGGCATGATTCACCGCGACCCACAAGATCGGCTCCAGTTATTAGAACTGCTTCGCCTTTTAACCAACCGCGATATTATTGATAATGACGCGTTCAGCATGATTGAAGGCGTTTTACAAGTTTCTGAAATCCAAGTAAGAGATATTATGGTGCCTCGCTCGCAAATGGTGGTGGTTGAGCAAAATGATCTCCCTCGCGAGTTTTTACCTATTATTATCGAATCCCAACATTCACGCTTTCCGGTAATTGGTGAAAATCGCGATGAAGTGATTGGAATATTACTAGCTAAAGAACTCCTTCGTTTTGCTTTGTCAGGTCAAGATAATTTTACGATTAAAACAATTATCCGCCCTGCACTTTTTATTCCAGAGAGTAAACGATTAAATGTTCTTTTGAAGGAATTTCGTTTAAATCGAAACCACATGGCCATTATTGTAGATGAATACGGCGGTGTTTCTGGCCTAGTGACAATTGAAGATGTGCTTGAACAAATCGTAGGTGACATTGAAGATGAATATGATATTGACGAGCTGAGTATTTTCATCAAAAAACTCAAAGAAAACCTTTACACGGTCAAAGCGCTCACCCCGATCGACAAGTTCAATGAATATTTTCATTCTCGCTTTAGCGATGAAAATTTTGATACCATTGGCGGCCTCGTCATGCAACAATTTGGTAAATTGCCACAAAAAGGCGACAGCGTTATCATTAATCAATATCAGTTCAAAGTATTACATGCAGATAATCGCCGAATTAGCGTGTTACGAGTATCTAAAGTTAAAGAATAGGAATCCCGCCTTGAACCGCAAACTTCAACATCTTGTTTCATTGGTATCCGGGCTTACCCTGCCTTTTTCATTCGCGCCTTTTAATTTTTCGGCAATAGCCATTTTAGCGCCGGCGTTACTGCTCTTTGTCTGGCGACACGCCACCCCAAAACACGCCTTTCAAAATGGATTATTATTTGGCCTGGGCTGCTTCTCTATCGGTATTTCTTGGGTATATATCAGTATCCATCATTTTGGAGGAGCCAGTTTACCCATATCAATATTAATAACAGGCGTATTTATTGTTTATTTATCACTTTTTAGTGGCCTTCAAGGCTATTTCTTTACTAAACTTGCAAACAAAAAAAGTTTATACGCACTTTTTTTACTCTTCCCTGGTAGCTGGGTAGCCAGCGAAGCCCTGCGAGGCTGGCTATTTACAGGTTTTCCGTGGCTATTTTTAGGTTATAGTCAAACTCATACTTGGTTACGGGGTTATGCGCCACTCTTTGGCATCTATGGTGTGTCTTTTATCACAGCGCTCGAGAGTGCATTAATTTTTTTAATCTTTAGTCGATCTTATTCACATAAAACCAGCAGGCTTGCCGCACTTGCCTTTACCAGCATTTTCGTAGCGGGTTGTTTGCTAACTAAAATAAACTGGACACAAACCTTAGGCAAACCTGTTCAAGTGACTTTAGTGCAAGGAAATATCGAACAAGAGATCAAGTGGTTACCTGATCAATTCCAAAAAACACTTCAACTCTATTCTGACTATACCCAGCGACATTTAGAAAGTGATTTAATCATTTGGCCAGAAGCCGCCATCACCTTACCGCTCAAAGCAAGCGAATCGCTCCTTGAGCCCATCGCAAAAGCTGCAAAAGCTCATCAAGCCACAGTGATCACCGGCATTCCTGTTGTCGAACCAGATGTTGCTTACAATAGCATGATTGCACTCGGCAACGGCGAGGGAATCTACCATAAACGCCACCTCGTCCCCTTTGGGGAATATACCCCACTTAAACTAATTTATAGTTTTATCATGCAGGCATTTGATATTCCCATGTCGAATTTTTCACGCGGTGAAAAAAGACAAAAACCGCTGATGGCGGGGACCATTCCAATTGGTCCTTATATCTGTTACGAAGTAGCTTATCCCATTGAATTTTTATCTTTTTTACCCAATGCACAACTTTTGATCACCCTGACTGATGATAGCTGGTTTGGAAAATCGATTGCCTCTTGGCAGCATCTACAAATGGCACAAATGCGCGCAATTGAAACTGGTCGATACCTACTTTTTGCCGGCAATACCGGCATCACTGCGGTGATTAATGAAAAAGGTCAGATCATTGCTTCCCTTCCTACTTTTCAAGAAGGATCACTCACTGCCAAGGTAACACTTAAATCTGGCAATACTCCATGGATAATTTGGAAAAATTATCCCCTGTTCTTGCTCTTTACCCTCACCGTAGTATTACCTATTAAAAAACGTTTTATTGCAACCTCAGTTCAGCGTTGCTGTTAAATAGCGCTTGAGAAAGCAGGAAAGCATGGCAGGGCCTACTTTAACCCTTTTAAGGTTTGCGTGATAGAATCATTTTTTCTCCCCCGCAAAATCACGTCAAAAATTAGACGTTCTAGATCAGCTCTTAAACTCTCATTTTCTGAATGATTTAATATATTGAAAGTTTAAGTTTTACTATTTTGTCCAAATCATCGACTGAGAGCTTGTTTTCAAGATAACCCCTTAGACTTTGGTATCCGCTAATTAATCAGCCCCTCAGCGCACTTGGCTAACCAGCAGTGCTCGATCAATATTATAAGGAAGGAGTTTTTCGTAATCTTCAATCGTGTTGCATCGAGGTATGACATCAAGCACATATCGCAAATAATCATAAGGCTCAACCTGATGATACTTGCAAGTTTCAATGATGCTAAAAATTGTTGCTGCTGCATGAGCGCCAGCCACACTATCAGCAAAGAGCCAACCTTTTCTGCCGATTACAAAAGGTTTAATGCCTCGCTCAGAAAGATTATTACTAATATCGAGACGTCCATCATCAAGAAATCTTAATAATTTTGGCCATTGATTGAGTGTATAACCTACCGCTTCTCCTAATAAACTTTTTGGTGGAATAATAGATTGATGTTTGATGAGATAATCCTGTATTTCATTGATAATCACTTTCGATTTCGCTTGTCGAATAGCCTGTTTTTCTGCAGCAGATAAGATTTTTATTTCTTCTTCAATCACGCTGAGTTTTGCAATGAGTTTAACAATATGCCAAGCCACCCCTTCTTTATTTGGCATGAGCTTTGTAACTTCAATAAATTTTCGTCTCGCGTGATACCAACAGCCAACCAGTTTTATCGTTTTTCTTTTTCCCGCTAATGTGTCATACCCAATGAAGCCATCACAGTGTAAGTAGCCTGAAAAATCCGCAAAAAAAGCATCGGCGACTTCGTGTGAGCGTGAAGGATGATATTGGTAGTAATAAACAAATTGTGCTTTGGGTCCGCCTGAATAAAGCCACATGTATTTTTTACTTTTTATACTTTTATTCTGTTCTTTAATAACTTGCAATGTGGTTTCATCAACATAAGCAATATCATAAGTTAATATTCGATCATGCATTAGTTTTAAAATCGGCAGCAAAAGTTCAGCACACTTGATCACCCATAAACATAATGTGGCTCGAGGAATATCCACACCAATGCGTTTTAATATTTTTTCTTGGCGAAATAGCGGCAAGTGATCTTGAAATTTTGAAACCAATACGTGACTTAATAATCCACTTGCTGCAATACTCCTTGGAATAGGTGCAGCAGGTTGTTTTGCTAGCTTAATGGTTTCTTGACATTTTTTGCAGGCATATTTTTTTCTGATATGCTCGATGACATAAATTTTTGCTGGAATAATTTCGAGTTGCTCGCTTTTTTCATCTTTAATGTGAGTTAATGCACAACCGCATTGACAAATTTTTTCATCTTCAGATAAATCATAGATTCGAGGTATACGAAATAATTCTGCAGGTAGTGCTCTTCTCCCTACCTGCTTACTTTTAGTATAAGAAGCAACCGTGATGACTTCTTCTTGTGATAAGATTTTCTCTTCTGATTTAGGCAATACCGCCTCATCAAAAAGAGAAATTTGATTAGGATTAATTTTCTCGGATTTATTGGCAAATTGGCGAAGTCGATAGGCAAGAATTTGCTCTTCTAAAAATTGAATTTGTTTTGCTTGTTCAAAAAGGAGGGTGTTTTTTTGTTGAATTATTTTAATTAATTCTTCTTTTGATATCGCTTGTAATTCATGAGATCTATCCATGGAGACATGATACTATAATTTTCCACTATGCCTCACTGTTTTATGCATATTGATAATAATTTATTTCAGGAAAATGGCGCATGAGTGAGAAATCTAAACCTGCCAATAAACCGTGAAGCTGAGTTTGTGAAATTTCTAGTTTATCAATTCCACTTAATTTTGGCAGAACAAAGCGTCCTTTTTCAAGGCGCTTGTAATGTAGAATAAAACCATTTGCATCCCACCAAATAATTTTTACTTTATCTCGTGATTTATTAAAAAAAATAAAGAGGCTCCCACATTGTGGATTATCCTTAAAATTTTCGACAATAAGGATACATAAACTATCAATGCTTTTTCTCGCATCTATAGGCTCCATGCTCACATAAATTTTTACTTCGTCTCGTAACTTAAGCATTTAACCACCCACATAATTTAAAAATTTTCACTAAACGATCTAACGATAATTCTGATGAAACATGGAGTTTAAATCCCTTCGGGTTTTCAATAATCACGGTATTAATGCTCGAAGAATTTTGAATCTCGATTGGATTCAAAGAGAGAGGAATAAACGCGGGTTTTATTTTTTTATCTCGAATTAACTTGCTACGGGCATGCGTAAAAGTATTTAAACTTATCCCTAACCGCTCACAATATTTTTTTTGACTTTCTTTGCTTAATTCCCAATCTGTAATTATTGATCGCCATTTTTCCATATTTAATGCCAGAGTTTTTTGAGAAGGCGAATTATGGGTTGCTGTCATGCGCTACTCCTTTAAAAAAACAGGAGTATGCAAGAACTTACGTTATAGCATAAGTGGGTGGTTAAATTAGCGGATACAGACTTTGAAGAAGGCTCCATTGTATTGCATGGAAAGGCAACTCTTTAAAAGTATCACATGAAAAACTACTAGAACATAATTCTGAAATTTTCTGATCAATTTTTTGCAAGAATGTATTTTCAGAAGAATTAGTTCGGTCAGAACAATTTTGAAAGAAAGCGGCATAAGAATTGCGAATTTCTGATGATAATTTTAGATCAGCATAGGCATCAAGAAGATGATGAATTATTTCAGGTTGTTGATAAATTAAATCTTCAAATTCTTCACTAGAGAAGACTGATGAAAGTTGAGCGATGGATTTAATGAGTGTTTCAACGGTGCTTTCTGTTAATAATTTCCTTCCAAAAATCTCCCTCATGGCTTCAGCAGAAGGAAGATGCTTGATGTTAGCTAGGATAAGCGATCTGGTTTCTTGATTTAATAAATTGGCTCTGCTCACTAAAATTAACCAGCCTGCCAATTCTAAGTAATAAAGGGGCACTTTCCAACAATATGTCAAATATATTCTCATTTAATAGATTATTCTTGAATAAATGTTTTTAAACTTTTATTCAAGGTTATAAGAATTTGTATTTCATGAATTTTTTTTTAATTAAATTTTTTGTTCGAAGATGGCAAAATATGGACGTTTCAATCCTGTGCTGAGTAGTTACGTTTTCTTTTTGTACTCCATCGATAACACACAGCTCTGAGTCTCCTCCTATTGACTGACAACAATGTAATTAGTCCTAATATATAACATCTCGGATCATCGATAGGCAGCTTAAGGAGATAATAACCAGGATACCCTGCAGATCGTTAATTGGTAATTTATTGGTGGGAATATCAGTATTAAAGCATCATGAATGGGGCGCAGCACTTTGTTGAAATGGGCTTTAACGTAATCACTAATCCCTAAAAAAGGATTGGTTTTTTGATTAGGAATACCGAAACACCGCTATTTTATAAGCCTGCGAATAAGCAACCTGGTTATTCTGCCCATTATTACATTCCACATAATCGGCAATCAGTTTGCACCCTTTAAATAATAGAGAGAAATAAGCTTGAGCTTTCGCAAAATTGTCCTGATTAAAAAATTGGTACTTATCATTGAGCTCAATAAATGTAGCATTAATTGTTTCCTCATCTGGAAAGCGATAGGCTGCTATTGAAGATTCAATTTCATCGGTATGATTATCAAATAAAATAACTTCAAGACTAGACGCATTGAGCTCACGTAATACAGCGCGAAATTGCAGGGATAAAACGGGATGACTAATAACGGAAGAAAACATCTCTTTTATTGCCAGATGTTTTTCTCTAATTCGCTTTTCTGCCATGTTAGTATGAATTTTAATCTCTGAAAAAACGAATTGATAAAACAAAAAATGTTAATCGATGGAGTGCTTTTTGTGAGCATTATTGTTCTCCTAAAGATTTGTGCTGCGGAAAATAATGCTAAATTTTAATTAAATAAGAATTAATCTCCGACGAATACATGTTAAAAGCATGCTGGTTACTTATCGATGCTTATTAGCACCCGAAACACATTCGTTCCAATCTTTTTCTAGACCTTCTTTGGCATACTTGGCTGCTTTTTTACATGTTTGTGCTAAAGAGCTCGCGTCCTTTATGTTAAGTAAGTCAGGTAAACCAAGTGAGGCTGGAGGCAAAGGTAATTTTAATGAACCCTTAGCTGACCCCAATTTATAAAAGAAACCATTTCGATTGTTTTCAATGACATGATTAAAAAGACTATCGTAATAAGTCGCTAATTGAGCGTCATCCATATCAGGCAAGCCCTTCTTTCTTTGCGAACGGAATAATTTCGCTTGTTCTAAACGGCAATAAAACTTTAGGGCAGATCTAGGCACTGAGGTGGCAATAATCTTATTCATCCTAATATTTTCTGATATTTCTTCTTCTAATGCTTCAGGAAGGCTTTTTTGGCAATTAGGGTTGGGCGTAAACTCGATCATTTTATAAGCAACAGCGTATCCGCTAATTTAACCACCCACTTATGCTATAACGTAAGTTCTTGCATACTCCTGTTTTTTTAAAGGAGTAGCGCATGACAGCAACCCATAATTCGCCTTCTCAAAAAACTCTGGCATTAAATATGGAAAAATGGCGATCAACAATTACAGATTGGGAATTAAGCAAAGAAAGTCAAAAAAAATATTGTGAGCGGTTAGGGATAAGTTTAAATACTTTTACGCATGCCCGTAGCAAGTTAATTCGAGATAAAAAAATAAAACCCGCGTTTATTCCTCTCTCTTTGAATCCAATCGAGATTCAAAATTCTTCGAGCATTAATACCGTGATTATTGAAAACCCGAAGGGATTTAAACTCCATGTTTCATCAGAATTATCGTTAGATCGTTTAGTGAAAATTTTTAAATTATGTGGGTGGTTAAATGCTTAAGTTACGAGACGAAGTAAAAATTTATGTGAGCATGGAGCCTATAGATGCGAGAAAAAGCATTGATAGTTTATGTATCCTTATTGTCGAAAATTTTAAGGATAATCCACAATGTGGGAGCCTCTTTATTTTTTTTAATAAATCACGAGATAAAGTAAAAATTATTTGGTGGGATGCAAATGGTTTTATTCTACATTACAAGCGCCTTGAAAAAGGACGCTTTGTTCTGCCAAAATTAAGTGGAATTGATAAACTAGAAATTTCACAAACTCAGCTTCACGGTTTATTGGCAGGTTTAGATTTCTCACTCATGCGCCATTTTCCTGAAATAAATTATTATCAATATGCATAAAACAGTGAGGCATAGTGGAAAATTATAGTATCATGTCTCCATGGATAGATCTCATGAATTACAAGCGATATCAAAAGAAGAATTAATTAAAATAATTCAACAAAAAAACACCCTCCTTTTTGAACAAGCAAAACAAATTCAATTTTTAGAAGAGCAAATTCTTGCCTATCGACTTCGCCAATTTGCCAATAAATCCGAGAAAATTAATCCTAATCAAATTTCTCTTTTTGATGAGGCGGTATTGCCTAAATCAGAAGAGAAAATCTTATCACAAGAAGAAGTCATCACGGTTGCTTCTTATACTAAAAGTAAGCAGGTAGGGAGAAGAGCACTACCTGCAGAATTATTTCGTATACCTCGAATCTATGATTTATCTGAAGATGAAAAAATTTGTCAATGCGGTTGTGCATTAACTCACATTAAAGATGAAAAAAGCGAGCAACTCGAAATTATTCCAGCAAAAATTTATGTCATCGAGCATATCAGAAAAAAATATGCCTGCAAAAAATGTCAAGAAACCATTAAGCTAGCAAAACAACCTGCTGCACCTATTCCAAGGAGTATTGCAGCAAGTGGATTATTAAGTCACGTATTGGTTTCAAAATTTCAAGATCACTTGCCGCTATTTCGCCAAGAAAAAATATTAAAACGCATTGGTGTGGATATTCCTCGAGCCACATTATGTTTATGGGTGATCAAGTGTGCTGAACTTTTGCTGCCGATTTTAAAACTAATGCATGATCGAATATTAACTTATGATATTGCTTATGTTGATGAAACCACATTGCAAGTTATTAAAGAACAGAATAAAAGTATAAAAAGTAAAAAATACATGTGGCTTTATTCAGGCGGACCCAAAGCACAATTTGTTTATTACTACCAATATCATCCTTCACGCTCACACGAAGTCGCCGATGCTTTTTTTGCGGATTTTTCAGGCTACTTACACTGTGATGGCTTCATTGGGTATGACACATTAGCGGGAAAAAGAAAAACGATAAAACTGGTTGGCTGTTGGTATCACGCGAGACGAAAATTTATTGAAGTTACAAAGCTCATGCCAAATAAAGAAGGGGTGGCTTGGCATATTGTTAAACTCATTGCAAAACTCAGCGTGATTGAAGAAGAAATAAAAATCTTATCTGCTGCAGAAAAACAGGCTATTCGACAAGCGAAATCGAAAGTGATTATCAATGAAATACAGGATTATCTCATCAAACATCAATCTATTATTCCACCAAAAAGTTTATTAGGAGAAGCGGTAGGTTATACACTCAATCAATGGCCAAAATTATTAAGATTTCTTGATGATGGACGTCTCGATATTAGTAATAATCTTTCTGAGCGAGGCATTAAACCTTTTGTAATCGGCAGAAAAGGTTGGCTCTTTGCTGATAGTGTGGCTGGCGCTCATGCAGCAGCAACAATTTTTAGCATCATTGAAACTTGCAAGTATCATCAGGTTGAGCCTTATGATTATTTGCGATATGTGCTTGATGTCATACCTCGATGCAACACGATTGAAGATTACGAAAAACTCCTTCCTTATAATATTGATCGAGCACTGCTGGTTAGCCAAGTGCGCTGAGGGGCTGATTAATTAGCGGATACGCAACAGCTCGATCATTCTCAATACTTCTATCAATTGCTATCGCAGCCAATATTACTTCAGAGCTAACATCATCCTCAAAAACCTGCTCTTTAGCCCATTCCCCATGAACAGCGGCCAGTGAACTTTTAAATTTTCTTAATGAGTTTGCATGAAAATTAACCGGCATGTTTTTACTCGACGGGTTAATTAAATATAACCAGCTAGAATTATTTTCATTAGCTGGCAAGACAGCTGCGGCATGAATGTCAGTAGAAACTCCTATTCCAAAAAGTTGATCGAATTCACCACGCGCATTATAAACAACTGACAGCAGGCTATTCTTACGTTTAAATCCTTGTTCAAAAATTACTGCTGGAGCTCTATCATCTCCGCGCCAAAATAAGTTCAGCTCTTTTTGCATCCTTTACCTCATTTCTATAATAAAACTAATTTTAATAATATTACATAATTATTCTTAAGAAAATATTAATATAATCACAATAATTGTGTTACCAAAAGGAAAATGTTCATAATTTGTTAATATTATATATATAGACTTATATACATAAGAGTAAAAATTCATTTTGAGAGGGAAGTGATGAATACAGAAAACGAAATTACTAGCTCAGTTAATCCTGAATTAGAGAAGATTAAAAAAAATCTTCTCTCTGGTGTATTGAACATAGAACTGAATCCAAGTGGCTATATTTTAGCGCTGCTTGATTTTTTACTATTTGCACAAAAAAATCTGGTAACAGGACTCTCCGGCACCGACGATATACAAAAAATAATCAAAGAAAAAATTTTTGGTAAGCTCTTTGAAGAAAATAAAGAGCAAATAACTCCTCAAATCCAAAGCCGATTACACGTGATTTCAGAAAATGTGATGTCCTTTGTGAGCAAATTTATTTACGATAATAAACAAAAGCAGGATCCAATACTTCAACAGTTAACAGCCGATACTCAACAACTTAATGAAGACGGAGAAAGCGAACTCTTATTCTATTTATTGTTTAATCGACTTTCTTCAGTAACGAACATGATCTCTGAATTATGCGGTGTATATTCTGAAGAGCAGGCTGTAAATATCGAAAACACTTCAGAAACCAATGACCATGAGATACTACGAAATCTCGCTTATTATGTATCTGATAAAATTGGAATATCGACAATTGAAGAAAAAACTGATCCGCCTAATTTTTATGAAGACTTCCGCTTAGTAGAAATTTTGAAGGCAATCACGGTGTTGTTGACAACAAACCAGGTAAAACTCGATGACCCGATTTATATCAAAGAAGGTCAAAATTACTCTTATAAGCAAGTATTAGATCGACTTACTCAGTCTTTTTTTAAAAAAAGTAATATAAATTATAGTAAACAGTTGGTTACTGAATTTAGTCATCACCTTTATAAACTAGACATAAATTGTTCCTACCAGCCAAACACTGCTAAGTGGCAACCCGCTGAAAAACAGCTATATAGTCAGGGTCAACAGAGTCAACATAAGCTGGAAGAAGCCAAAGAGAAATTATCGCTTCTCATGGATTACACTCAACAAGAAAAAACCTTTTCCCAAACAGCGAAAAATAAAGACGCATTAACAGCAAGCAAGCAACAATTCAAGGAGGCCGCTTCCTGGGATGAGCTATTAATGGCGACCAACTATCTTGATAAACAGTACCAATCTAGAGGGACCGGCTTCTTTGTTATTCCCAATTTTATTAAATCGGCATGGCACAAGTTTAAGAGCGCAGTCACAGGCACGAAAAGTGATTTTAAAACAGACACTTATAAAAAAGCACACCGTATTACGCAACAATATGGCACATTTTTTAACTCCAAGCCGACGGCTACCTCTCAAGACAAGCAAAAAGAGGATTACGATTATGATGCTGAATCACGACATAGCATTAATCGATAGCATTAAATTATTGTAACTGCTCACGGGGTAAGAGCCTGTTCAACGCACAAACGTTCATATTTGAGCTATATTGGAACGAAAAATTCGCTGAAAAAGCGGAGTAGTTACAAATTATTTATATGTAACAGCAGGTGCATTGTGCGACCGGATTGTTTTTGGCAGCACGTTGTCCAAACCCCAGCGTCGCTCAACGCCCTGTAAATACTGACTCGAAGCTAAAGGTTTTTTAGATCCAAAGAGCATCTTAGCGTCTTTTACCACCATGCCCTCTTTGAAATTATTTGCGGAAGCAAGCAAATCTTTTGAACGCAGGCTTGAACCTTTTTTATCCTTTAAAAAGCCTAAACTCGATGCTTTACTGTCGGCACTTTCTGCGAAAAACTGATCAAATTTTAGATCTCCACCACTTAGCTTAGTCAAACCCAGGTGGTTGAATTGTTTGCACACGACTACCCAGTCACGAGCTTTGGGATACGCACCCACAAATTTCTGGAATAATTCAGGAGCCTGCAAGAAGACACTAAGCTGATATTCGTTCATTTGTATCACATGAACCAAGGAATCGGAGGCATTATAGCTAATTTCGCCTGCTTCTAAACCATTTTTTAGCCAGGCTAAAAACTTTTCTGCAAGGTCAGTTGACATCGGCTCAAAAGTTTTTATATCAATTGGAACGAGTCCAGATTCATCTCGTCGATTAATAAATTGATTGCGTTCAATTTTTAAAATCTTTGCCAAGCCTCCTGCCCAGTCCTCTCCTTTATTTAAAAATGCTAGCCACATATCAAAAATTTGATTGTTCATGGAAAGCCAGCTGAGAGCAGTATCACTTAAGAGCTGCCGAGCAAGCAAGGGAGTGGCATTTCGAATCAGTGAGGTCGGGGTGTCTTCATAAGGACGTAATTTATAATAATGTCCATATTCTGACATGTAACCTAAATAAGGGGACCAATCATCGATATAAATTCCTTTATCATCTGAAATCATCACACAATATTTTAATATCTGTCCTACATCTGCAAGAAGTGCAATGCTAAAAATGGCAAATTGAAAAAGTGGATGAGGATTGACTTGTGCATCTTTCACCAATTGGCTGGCTAACAAGGCTCGTCTCAAACCATCATGAAACAAACCGCCCAGTTCATCCCCGTATTGCTCTGGCAACACTTGGACAAAATACGCAAAATTATCGATTAAGCTTGAGTAGGTTAGCGCAAAATAATCCTCAGGAAGAGTAACCAGCCCCTGTATTCGACTTAAATAATGGTCTTTTTCAATTTCTGGAAATAGTTTATCTACTGTGAGGATAGGAAATAGCGTTGCTTCAGTATAAGCCTTTGCACCTTGAGATTTTTGTACATTTGTTTGTGAAAAAATTCTTACCATGCCTTTACCTTTTAAATCCCTTTATTAATGGTTAGGAGGAAAGTTATACCCTTCGCGACAGCCAAAAGGAAGCCTATTAGAACTCGCCGGCTAAGAAAACTCAAGTTGAGAATTTTTATTAGTCAGGTATGCTAATGGTTCCTAATACTAGAAGATCACTATGCCACAAAGCGAATATCAACCTGATTTAATCGAGAAAGAAGCCCAAGCATATTGGGAAGCCAATCGCAGTTTCGAAGTAAAAGAAGATTTTAATAAAGCCAAGTACTATTGTCTAGCCATGCTCCCCTACCCCAGCGGCGAATTACACATGGGACATGTTCGTAACTATACCCTCGCGGATGTTATCGCCAGATATCAGCGCATGCAGGGAAAAAATGTACTACAACCCATGGGTTGGGATGCCTTTGGCTTACCAGCTGAAAATGCAGCAATGAAGAACAAACTTCCTCCTTCGAAATGGACTTATCAAAATATCGCACAGATGCGTGAGCAGCTGAAACAACTTGGCTATGCAATTGATTGGAAGCGTGAAATTGCCACCTGTACCAAGGATTATTATCAATGGGAACAATGGCTGTTTGTTAAATTATATAAAAAAGGTCTGGCTTATAAGAAAAATGCGATTGTCAATTGGGATCCCGTTGATCACACCGTTCTTGCCAATGAGCAAGTCGTTGATGGCCGAGGTTGGCGCTCAGGTGCTTTAGTAGAAAGGCGTGAAATTTCCCAATGGTTTTTAAAAATTACTGACTATGCAGATGAACTTCTCAAGGGATTAGCGACACTCGAAGGTTGGCCAGAGCAAGTGCGCACCATGCAGCGCAATTGGATTGGAAAATCCGAAGGGGTGGAAGTGACTTTTTCTGTTATTGATCAAGCTGCTAATGCACTCCAGGTTTTTACCACGAGGCCTGATACATTGATGGGCGTGACCTATCTTGCTATTGCTCCCGAACATCCGCTCGCAATTGAGGCAGCAAAACATCAACCTGAAATTGCCGCGTTTGCAAAAGCTTGTAAAAATATTAAAGTTGCTGAGGCAGAACTGGCCACGCTGGATAAAAAAGGCATACAAACAGAATATTTAGCAATACATCCCATTACCAAGCAGTCCCTTCCGATTTGGATTGCCAACTTTGTACTCATGGAGTATGGCTCTGGCGCCGTTATGGCAGTTCCGGCACATGATGAGCGCGATCATGCATTCGCTCAAAAATACGATTTACCCATCGTCCCGGTTATTCAGCCAGAAAATCGAGATGATTGGGATTACCAAGTTGCGCCCTTTACTGAAGAAGGCCTGCTCATTCATTCTTTACAATTTACTGGCCAACATGCTAATGAGGCAAAACAATCGATTACAGAATACCTTGAAGCTTCTCATACTGGCAAACGAACCGTCCATTATCGATTAAGAGATTGGGGTATTTCCAGACAGCGATATTGGGGAGCGCCAATACCCATTATCTATTGCGAGCATTGCGGAACAGTCCCTGTCGCAGAGCAAGAGTTACCAGTTGTTCTACCCGAAGATATTATTCCGGAAGGAACGGGTTCGCCTCTAGCAAGACTTGAAAGCTTTTATCAAACAACCTGCCCTCAATGCGGTGAATCGGCTAAAAGAGAGACAGATACTTTCGATACCTTTATGGAATCTTCTTGGTACTACGCGCGTTATTGCTCTTATAATCAGCATCAAGCCATGTTAGATGATCGCGCCAGATATTGGACACCGGTTGACCAATATATCGGCGGCATTGAACACGCGATCCTTCACTTACTCTATGCAAGATTCGTTCATAAATTACTGCGCGATGAAGGCATCTTAAATTCTGATGAACCCTTTACTCATCTACTCACACAAGGCATGGTACTAAAAGATGGCGCTAAAATGTCTAAATCTAAAGGCAACGTGGTTTCTCCCAGAAATTTAATTGAAAAATTTGGCGCCGACACCATCCGACTCTTTATTATTTTTGCGGCTCCTCCCGAACAAGCATTAGAATGGTCAGATAGTGGCGTAGAAGGCGCATATCGCTTCTTGCGTCGCGTCTATCACTTCGCTGAAAATATCAAGCTGTCTCTCAAGTATCATAGCTATAATGAAGAGCAAGTTGTGACACTTCCTCTCTCATTAAAAGAAACGCGCAGAGAAATTCATGCGATTTTAAAACAAGCAAATCAAGACATGGATCGCATGCAATTTAATACAGTGGTCTCTGCTTGCATGAAACTATTTAATTTACTTCAAAGCATCACAGCAGAAGAAGCCTCGCTCACCCTAATTCATGAAGGCCTTGGAATTTTATTGCGTTTATTAAATCCGATCACGCCACATTTTGCCCATTACCTTTGGCAGAAACTGGGTTATGGATCCGATATTGCAAAAGCCAGCTGGCCAAAAGCCGATAATCGCGCGCTAAAATCTGACACGGTTAAAATGCGGGTACAAGTCAACGGGAAACTACGCGGTGAAATCACGATACCGATTGATGCAGATGAGGAATGGATTAAACAAACTGCGCTTGCCGATTCTCAAGTACAAAAATTTATTTTAGACAAGGCGCTGAAGCGAGTCGTGATTGTGCCTCATAAATTAATTAATATTGTCCTATGAAAATCCTCTGGTCACTTTTATTGGTGATCCTACTTAGCGCCTGCGGTTTTCATCTACGAAATCAGCATGTGCTGCCAGCTAGCATTCATTGCATCAAAATAACCGGCGCTCCCTATGATGTAGAATCTGCCTTAAGAAGAACGTTAGAACAGATGAATGTTAGAGTAATTCGAAGAAGCGGAGGGAATGCGCCTTATGTGATTCATATCTATCATTCCGCTCTGTATCAAGATGTTCCAACAATTGGCGGTAGCAATCAAGCTAGAGTTTTTGTTTACTATTTTGAAGTCACCTTTGGGGTATTTGATGGAAGCGGCCATGCCCTCGTTGCTCCGCAAAAAGCAAAAACCAGTGAATCTTTAATAATTAATGCAGGCACGGCTCTCGAATCGACAGCACAATTGGAACTATTAAGAATGCAACTACATGAAGAGATTGCCCATATGATTGTAAATAGCCTACTCACTATTTAAATATGAAGCTTAATTACTCCCAGCTACCATTACATTTAAAAAAAAATTTACTGTCGGTTTACTTGATTTCGGGAGATGAATACCTACTTATTCAAGAATCCAGAGACCTGATTCGTCATCATGCTAAGGCGCAAGGCTTTACTGATATTGAGCGTTTTGAGACACAAAAAGATTTTGACTGGAATCTACCGCTTGAAGCAACCCAATCTCTCTCACTTTTCAGTGAAAAAACCTATATAGAAATCAAATTAATACAAAGTCCTACTGCTTCTGCAGCAAAATTATTTCTTCAATTTCTTGAGAAAATTGATCAAGACCAACTGGTTGTTATCATTAGTGAAAAACTTGATGCTAGTGCACAAAAATCCAACTGGTATCTAGCATTGACTAAAAAAGGTGCCCACCTAGCAATCTGGCCCCTTGATCTTGCAAAGCGACAGGCTTGGATAAAAAAGCGCCTTGCTGATCACCAATTACAGTGCCAAGAAGCCGCTATCCAATTTTTAGATGCCCAAACTGAAGGTAATTTACTTGCTTGCGCGCAAGAAATTAATAAGCTGGCCTTGCTATTTAAAGGATGCATTTCTTTAGAGGAGATGAGGGAAGTCATCGGTGATAGCGCATGCTTTGATCTCTTTCAACTAACCGATGTCCTTTTGGAAGGTAATGCGAAAAAAGGACTTCGGATTCTTACTAAGTTACAAGAACAAGCTACTGACCCGATCTTAATTCTTTGGGCATTAATGCGTGAAGTTCGACTGCTGTTGACCGTTAAATCCAAACTCAAATCCCAGCCAAGCGATTTTGAAACCATTTGTCGAAATCATCAAATTTGGGATAAAAAAAAGCCTTTGGTCAATAAAGCCATTAACAGGCTGACGATAGAAGATTTAAACCAGCAACTATTAGAAGGTGGAAAGGTCGATCGAATCATCAAGGGCATGGCTCAAGGAAACAGCTGGCAAGCGCTGCAAACCATTGTCCTTCGCTTTTGCGGACCTTTTTGCCTGTAACACTTGCAACAACGCATAAAATCATTCACGAAGGGTATAAATTTTTTTGTTTAATATAGGCAACTACCCCTCTTGGCACAACCTCATCAATCACCTGACCTCCTCTCACTTGATTTCTAATTTCTGTCGAAGAGATGGGACTTTCTACAATATGCGCAAAATAAATTTTTCCGGCTAGTTGGGTTTTTAGATCCAATATTTCCTGAGTTTCATGGTTCTTTAGCCAAGTATCCACATGAAAAAATAAAGACTTTGGACGATTCAATACAAGAAAATGTGTGTAATCGAGAAGCTTCTGCCAATCCCTCCAGGTATTAATACGCTGATAAACATCTGTTCCCAAGATTAAGCTGAAAGGGACGTTAGGATAGTGACTTCTTAATATTTTCAAAGTATCAATCATATAAGAAGGCGATTTTCTTTCAAGCTCTGTGGTATCTAGCTCAAGATAGGGCACGTTTTCTATTGCTTGACGAATCATCTCAACGCGATCTTCAACAGAAGCAATAGGGGGCGGTCGATGCACAGGTTGATAGCAAGGCAAAAGTTTAATGCATTTAATTGGGGTCTGCTCTACCACACATTTGGCAATATGAAGGTGACCATGGTGAATTGGATCAAATGTCCCACCTAAAATACCCACTGGCTCACTAATGATTTTCATTTTTATACTATAATATATTGAAAAATAGTTAAAATTAGCTATACTAAAAAATTGTTTTTATCGAAAAAAAATAATAATAATAAATAAAGTTCTTCATATTATATTAATTTTAGTGTGCTTAAATAGTAGAAAAGCACTAGAGAGAAAAGTCATTATGCAAAGCTATATAGAATATTTTCAAGAAATAATAAACAAAGATGGTAATCCATCCGAACAAGCCTTGGCCAGTTATATTTTGACTAAATTAGATCCCATGATGATGGTGACTGATATGACGACGCTGGCTGAGGTAATTGAGGGAGTAAAGATTGATGGGGAGACTTTCGCTTCAATCATCGGAGAGTACGCAAAAGGATTAAAGATTTTCAGCGAAGCGAGCCATGCAAAATATCCTCTAGAAGGGTTGGCCAATCTTTCAATTCAAAATGCTGACGCTCTTAACTTACCAGAATTTTCTTTGTCTCCGAAAGATAGCGGTGATTTTGTAAGTAAATTATTCGATTTTCATCAATATTTGATCAATCAAATAGAAAATAGCCTAATCAAGGCGAATAGCCTGGAATCTTTTCCAAATCCCACCTTTAAATATCCCGAAAATTTTTTAAAAAAAAGTTTTAGTACACAAAAAGCAGAGAAAGGATCTCAACGCTCTGCTTTATCGGACAAAGCTACGGCTCCTACCGATATTCGTCGTCATGGTATTAAATTTGATGGAATAGATGACAAGGTTAGTCAATATCAAATCGAACCAAAATTAGATACCGATTTTTCTCCTGAAATAAGATTAATTGAATCCTTTACCGGCGATAAAATAAGTGAAAGCGGATCAGAAACAAAAGCTGATTTCATTAATGCTTTTATCAATCAATCTTTATTCGCCACTGATCTTGAAGAAGCAAAGAATACACTCTCTCTTACCGGAAAAATTTTAGTGAGAGAAAGCAATGGGCAATTAAGCGAGCAGGATTTATCAGAGGAAATTTTTATTCCTGCTATGAGTAGGGGTAAAGTTACTTGTTTCAAAAATGAGGAGGGTGAGATTGAATTTGAAGTAGTGACAAGTTTTACTGCTGCATTGATAAAGGAAAAATCATTTTCTTTGAATGCAGAGGGAAAATTACAAGAACAAACATCCGAACATGCTACAATTTTTGGGAAAGATGCTGCGGATAGGTTTAAAACCAAACAAACAATTCCTCTCTGCACCTATGTGAGCACGGTAAAGCTTTCTGGGAATCCAGGACACTATCACTTGGAATATTTAAGTAAATCTTGGTATTCAAATTGTTCTAATTTACATTCCGTCCTAGACCGAGACGAAATCCCAAAAAATTTGGAAAATTGGATACCCATTAAAATTTTTGAAAAAGCTGATCCGTTAAATATAGATGACCTACGTCGTTGCATGAGCATTTTAATCACATTTAATCCTCAAGAATGGAGGACGTTAAGTAATTATCCCCAAAAAAACAAGGCCGTCGTGCTTCTTATTAACAGCCATCTTTTAAATGTCATTGATGACACTGAAAAAAATGAACTTGAGAAAAAATTTATAGCTTTTCTTGATTTCAAAGAGAATATTTTAAAGAGCGAAGAGAAAGCGTATAAAATAGAAGAAACCGTTACCAATTTAATTGATTTATTAACTAAGCTGCAAAAGAATGAGCCTTTTGACATCAATCAGTTAAGTGGAATTATTGATGAGTCATTCCAAAAATTTCATCCTTCTATTCAACCCGAAATTTTTAAGCATGTTATTAAAAAAGTACATGAAAAATTACCTCTAACCAAGGACGATTTTTATAAAATAAATAAGCTCGCTGATTCTGAGATGAAAAACAAATCTCTTGGGAGTCTTCGAGGAGCATTTAGGCATCTTAATGATAATTATTATCTGAAAGATTATGAAGGTTTAGAATCAGTAGATAAACCTTCTCAAGACTATATTGGTAAAGTCAAACCTTACATTGATCGACTTATTACTTATCAGGGTCAAGACAGCATTTCACTAAACCTGGAAGATTGGGCTCCAATTAAAACACTTAACAAGGTTAATCCAACTGATTACAATGATCTGCGTCGCAGTATGACCGTTTTACGAACACTGAGCGATGAAGAATGGACGGTGTTAAACAATTATTCTCAAAATAATAACTTTAAATTCAAACTCGCTGCACTGCTGGTCAACAGCCATCTTTTTGGGGTAATTCCTGATAGTGAAAAACAAACGCTTAGTAGTAAATTTAATCTATTTCTCGATTCGAGTATTTTAAGGCAAGAAGAGGAAAAGTATGGAGTAGAAGAAACCGTTAACAAATTAATTCCTCTATTAACTAAGCTACAAGAAAATGAGTTTTTTGATATTGAAGAATTGACTTCAATTATGAATGAATTGACCAAAAATGCTGATAAATCTAGGGCGCCTGATATTCGTAAGCATGTTATTCAACAGGTAAATAAACAATTACTTCTCACTCATGATGATTTCGATAAAATTAATCAACTGTATAAGGTTGACTCTTCTCTTGGTAACCTACTGGAAGCATTTCAATATCTTAAGAGGACTAATAATCTGCAGGGTCTAGCAGTTAACCGAACAACTCAAGATTATAAATCTTATATTCACTTCCTCACCACCTCTAAAGAAAAAATGAAATGGGCAGAACAATACAATGAGCTTCCAGACGAAAAGACAAAGAAGGCCATTGCTTATAAAATGACAGAAATTTTATTATCTGAAAAAGATGGCAATAAGCTAGCCAATGCGATAAAGCTAACCTGCCCTGATTTATACCAACGCGTTTCTGAAATTTCTCAAACTTTATATCAAGCTGCATTAAAAGATCCTCAAGAAAAATATCTACAGGAATTAATCGAACAGCTAAATGAAGCCTGCACACCGGGTATTTTTTGGGCTTATGGTGAAGACTTTGAAAAAATAAAAAATCTAATATTAAACCATGCCAACAATCCTGACCAAAAGCTCTTAAAAATAAATCAATATTACAATAACGACGTCTACTATGAAATCATGGGTGATGACAACTACCATAAAATTGAAGGCTTGATTGAGCAGGTTAATATGATCCATTTTCCTCTTGCTAGAGTAAAACAACAGGAAACACAACAACAAAATCAGCAACAAGCTGGACAAGCAGTTGATTTCATCTCCGTGAAAGGAAAAATACAAGCATCTATAAGTGGCCTAGAAGCTAAGCCTTATATAAATAACAACATAAAAGTTATTGACAAAATTAAACAATTTAAAAACACATCACGAATAGTAACCGGTTTTCTTAAGACGGTCGGCATCATGGTGCTCACTGCAGGTCTGGCGACTGGTTATTATGTGTATCGAGCCCTGATGTCTCTCAGTTATAAAAAGCCTGCAGCCACTCAAACCGGACATAAAGTGCAACAAGGGCTAACATTTTTCGATAAAAAGAAAAAACAAATGGGTGCTATAAAAGTCGATACCCCTGAACCACCAACAAACCGAAAAAGTGCTCGAAATAGTTAAAAAAATGAAGCTGTTCATAGTTTATTAATCTTAATATGCTTAAATAGTAGAAAAGTACCAGAGAGAAAGTCATATGAAAGAATATTTTGAAAACGAAGAGCCATCCTCTTTATATAAGTTTAGCTATTCAGAAAGTCTTTTAGCAGCGAGTTTAACTGTAAAAAAATTGGAACAATCCAAGCTTTTTCCAGCTGCTAAAGATGTGACATATGGAGATATTGAGCGTAAATCTATTCAATTTATTGATCAAAAAAAATCTGAAGCAAAAAGTTTAATTGAATCTTTTACCGGAGATAAAATTAGTGATCCTGGATCAAAAGCTGATTTCATTTCCGACTATATTAATCAGTCATTGCCTAACAACTTTCTGAAACAAGAAGCACAATCCACTCTCTATCTTTCTGGCACAACTTTAGTGCAGGATGACAATGGAAAATTGAGTGAAATTAATTTATCAGAAGCCACTTTTTCTCCAAGTATTAATGAGGCAACAATTACTTGTTATAAAAATCAAGATGGTGAGATTGAGTTCAAAGTGAAGTTTGAGGTCATGGCGGTAGTCATAAACAACAAAAATTTTTATTTAAATAATGAAGGAATACTACAAGACGAAGTTTCAGAACCCGTTCCACTCTGTACTTATTCAAGCAAGCTCAAACTTGCAGGTTCTCAAGGAAATTATCACCTGCAAGTTTTAGATATCTCTTTGCATACAAATTGCTCTAACATACATTCAATTCTAGATCGAGAAGATATTCCAGAATATGGAGGAGATTTAAAATATTGGGTACCAATAAAAATCCTTTCAAATGCCAATCTAAGCGATATTAATGATTTGACTCGCAGCATTACTCTGCTAAACATGTTCAGCAATGAGGAATGGGGAGCGCTAAATGACTATTCAGTTCAAGATTCTCAATTTAGAGCGAAGCTAGCAACGCTTCTTGTCAAAAGTCATATTTTAGGGGTTATTGATGACCCTGAGCAAAAAGCACTCGAGGCTATATTAACTCGATTTCTTCCTGCAAGCACAATAAGTAGCCGCACCATCCAAACGCTCACAAAAAATGCGTACAAAATTAAAGATGACACCATAAACAATCTAGCCTCTCTATTAACTAAGCTACGAAACAATGAATTCTTTGTGCTTGAAGAGTTAATTGCAACTATCAAGCAATTAACTTCAATTGATCCAGTCAATTCAACTGCAATTTGCAAATATGCCCTTACGGAAGTGGAAAAAAAATTACCCTTATCCCTAACTCAAAAAGACTATCGTAAGATTCACTTACTCTCCGGTCTTACTAAAGATAAATCCATTGATAAGCTGAAACAGGCATTCAGTGAGCTTGATGATTCAAACAACCTGGAACAAACAGCTGCACTGTCAACAGAAGAAAGTGAATATATTACGGACCTCTCTAATCCTAAAGTACAAAAAGTAATGAAATTGGCAGAGCAATATAATTCGCTTCGAAATGAAGATGAAAACAAAAAAAAGCCAATCGCCTATCACATGACGGAAATTTTATTAGCTGACGAAGGCGAGAAGTTAGCCAATGCAGTAAAGCAAACTAGTCCTCAATTATACAAAGAAATTTCTGTGATTTCTCGACGATTATACGACACTGCGCTAAAAAATCCTCAAGAGCAATATTTAGCAGAATTAATTGAGCAGCTAGAGAAGGCATGTACGCCCGGCTATCTTTGGACATCCAATGCTCTCACAAAACAATCTTTTAGAGACGCAAAAGAGTTACTCCTGGATGATGCAAAAAACTTGAAAGATAATCTAGCTCTAGAACTAGCTAAACCAGCTCCAAACCCAAAATTCCTAAAGATAGAAGATTATTATAATAATTCTCTTTATTGTTCAATGGGAGCATCTAACTACGATAGAATCAAAGGCATTATTTTTCAAATTAATATGATTCATTATCCTCTTGCCTATGTAAAAAAACTCGAAAACCAAGCGACAAATCAAGACGATGAATTTTTAACTGTGAAAGCTAAGATACATGAAACGGTAAGAAATCTAGAGAAAGAAACAATCACTCCAGGGGGCACAAAGGTCAAAGTTATCGATGGTATTAAAGAAACCGGCAAAAAATCACGAATAGTGACGGATGTGGTAACAGGCTTCATGAAAATAGTTTCTATTATAGCTTCTCTAGGCATAATGGCCGGTTTTTACGCGGCTAAAATGCTCAACTCTCGCGATATCAAAGGAACGCTAGGTGTTGTTTCAGAACATAAGGTCGGAGAAGGCCTGACACTTTTTCGTCATAAAAGAAAACAAATGGGCGATATAAAAGTCGATGCGGATGAATCTTCGTCAAAACCATCAACAGGTCCCAAAAATCAGTAAACAATCGCCACAATTTTTTTGCGGTAGTTAACAATACGCGTTAAGATCGAGAAATAAAAAGATATAACAGGGATCTTATGGAAACAACTACATTACTCGATCTTGTCGTAAAAATACTAGATGACCACAAAGCAGAAGATATCGTCACCTTAGAGGTGCGAGAGCTCACCAGCGTGACAGACTGGATGGTCATCTGTAGCGCCACCTCGAAGCGACATGCTCATGCACTTGGCGACCATGTCGTCAGCACCCTCAAGGCACAAGGAATTCAGCCACTTGGAGTGGAAGGAGACATGCAAAATGAGTGGCTGCTCGTTGACCTTGGGAGTGTCGTTGCCCATATCATGTTGCCAGAAATCCGCAAATTCTATAGCCTAGAAAAACTTTGGAGTGTGACGTTAAAAGCCAGGGAAGACAGTGATTAACTTGATTGCAATTGGAAAACGCATGCCATCCTGGGTAGAAGCAGGTTATCAGGAATATGCGAAACGTTTGCCATCGAACTTTATCCGCTTAGTTGAAATTCCCCTTATCAAGCGCCCTAGCAGTGATTGCACTCGCCAAATCAAGCAAGAAGGAAAACTGATGCTGGCCGCCATTCCCAAGGATAATTTCGTCATTGCCTTGGATGTCCAAGGTGAACAGTGGAGCACAGAAACGCTCGCAGCCCATTTACAAAAATGGCAAGACACCGCTCAAGCACTTAGCTTATTAATTGGTGGCCCAGAAGGATTGACAATGGAATGTTTAGCACAAGCGGATAAAAAATGGTCACTTTCTTCCCTTACCTTTCCCCATCCCCTCGTAAGAATCATCGTGGCCGAGCAACTTTATCGCTCATGGAGTATTATTAATCATCATCCTTACCATAGAAATTAAAACATGGCTAAGAAAACGACTATTAAAAATAATCACCGAGAAATGCACCTGTTTTCTCGTCGAATTATTGTATTAGTCAGCCTGATCATTCTTGCTTCCGCCTCACTAATGGGCAGACTATATTTTTTACAAGTCAAAGAACACGCGCTTTATATTACGCTTTCTAACCAAAATCAGCTGAGCTTGATTCCAATTGAGCCCAATCGCGGACTGATTATGGACCGCAATGGGATTGTTTTGGCGGAAAATGTTCCTATCTACAACCTCGTGATCACTCCCGATCATGTTGCAGATTTAAATGGGTTGATTATGCGGCTAGGCGAATTTTTTGAACTCACTCCCGAAGATCTAAAACGATTTAATAAAGAAATGCGAGAACATCGACCTTACCAGCCTGTTCCAATCAAGGTAAAGCTGACTGAAGAAGAAGTGGCACGATTTTATGTAAACCAATATCGCTTTCCTGGTGTTGCCGTTACTGCAGGAATGTTTCGTCATTATCCTTACGGCGAACAGTTTGTTAGCGCCCTAGGCTATGTTGCACGCATTAATGAGCAAGAAGCTAAAGAAATTGATGAAACTAATTATGCCGGCTCAAGTTCAATCGGAAAATTAGGAGTAGAAAAGTATTATGAAAAAGCCCTTCATGGCAAGGTTGGTTATCAGCAGGTAGAGGTCGATGCAAATGGTCGCTATGTCCGAACCCTCAATGAATACCCGCCTATTCGCGGTGATAACATTTACCTAACACTGGATAGCCGCCTGCAGTTAGCTGTTGAAAAAATCATGGGGCATGAGAAAGGCGCTGTAGTTATCATTAAACCGCAAACAGGAGAAGTGTTAACCCTAGTCAGTAACCCTGGATATGACCCCAATCCCTTTGTGATCGGCATTGACCCAAAACATTACAAAGCGCTACGAAATTCAACCGACAAGCCACTTTATAACCGAGCGATCCGTGGTATTTATCCTTTTGCTTCCACCATTAAACCATTTTTAGCCATCGCAGGTCTTGATACCGGGGCTACTACAGTCGGTTATAGCATTCGAGATCCAGGTATTTTTTCGATGGCAGGAGTACGCCATGTTTATCGAGATTGGAAGAAAGAAGGACATGGCATAGTCAATCTGCCCAAGGCCATTACCGTTTCCTGCGACATTTATTTTTATGGTCTTTCCGTTAAACTAGGTGTCGATCGCATGTATGACTATTTACGAAAATTTGGTTTTGGTCAACTGACCGGGCTAGATGTGGATGAAGAATTAGCAGGCCTTGTCCCTTCCGTCGAGTGGAAACGCAAAAAATTGCATGCTAAGTGGTGGATTGGCGATACCATTGCTGCAGGAATCGGTCAAGGGTATATGCTCACTACCCCCTTACAACTTGCTAACGGCGCGGCGGTCTTAGCCAACCATGGAAAGCGATATCAGCCACGTTTATTTTACAAGGCTGAAAAGCCCGATGGCACCATGGTGGAGCTAAAACCAATTCAACAACCTGGTGTTATTTTAAGAAACCCCAGGTACTGGGATATCGTCATTGAGGCAATGGGGAAAGTGACTTCTACACCACAAGGTACCGCTGCTATTGCCTTTGCTAAAGTCCCTTACACGATTGCAGCCAAAACAGGAACCGCGCAATTGACCCGGATTATCGGAGCAAATACGCATGGTAGTGATGCTGCCCTGCCTAAAAATTTACGCAATCACAAACTTTTTATTTCCTTTGCACCTATTGATAAACCACAAATCGCCATGGCAGTATTAGTCGAGAACAGCACCCTAGCTCCGAAAATAGCACGTGCAATTTATGATTACTATTTTGGATCAACCCATCAATTTGGCATGCCAGAAGTTCAACCAGTCGCAGTAGACGGCAGTGATCAAGCAGGAACTGAAAATGCACAAGAAGAGCATGGCGCAGATTAAGATTTATAAGAAGGTAGCATATGCATCGAGATATTTATTCCTATCATCAGCCCAGTAATAATTTAAGAAGACCCTTATGGGAAAAGCTTCATCTCGATCCTTTCCTGCTAAGCTGCGTCAGCATATTAATTGCGGTCGGCATCATTATTTTATATAGCGCAGATGGGGCGAATTTAAGCGTTCTCTTTCGACAAGGAATCCGACTGGGTGCTGCCTGGTTATTAATGTTAATTTTTGCTCAAATTCCGCCTCGTAGATATTACCAATGGGCTCCCTATGTCTTTACCGCAGGAACGTTGCTTTTGATTGCAACATTGGTCATTGGGCACACTGGCAAAGGCGCACAGCGTTGGCTAGGCCTTGGCGCCATTAAATTTCAACCCTCTGAAATCATGAAATTAGCCGTTCCAATGATGCTAGCCTGGTATTTTCATGATAAACAACTCCCTCCTTCTTTCGGCAAACTCCTCCTGGCAAGCCTGATGCTGGTGATACCCGTTGGCTTAACTGCAATTCAACCCGACCTTGGAACCGCTATTATTCTTGCCTCCTGTGGCGCTGCGGTACTGATTTTAGCTGGATTAAGTTGGCGCATCATTTTAGCCTTGGGATTTCTTGCTTGCTGCAGTTTTCCTATCCTTTGGAATTTCTTTATGCATGATTATCAACGAGAGAGAGTACTCACTTTTTTAAACCCAGAAAGAGATCCGCTTGGCAGTGGCTATCACATCATCCAATCAAAAATCGCAATTGGATCAGGAGGAGTTTTCGGCAAAGGCTGGTTAAATGGCACTCAATCGCACTTGCAATTTTTACCTGAACATTCAACCGATTTTATCTTCGGGGTCTGCGGTGAAGAATTCGGTCTAATCGGAGGGATTACCTTAATTACGTTATTTTTAATTATTGTGCTAAGAGGACTCCGAATTAGCATCATGGCCCAAGATACTTTTTCCAGGCTCCTTGCCGGTAGCATTAGCTTAATGTTTTTTATCTCGTTCTTCGTGAACATTGGCATGGTCAGCGGAATCTTGCCGGTAGTGGGTCTTCCCCTACCCTTAGTTAGCTACGGCGGGACCTCTATGGTGACAATTTTAGCTGGCTTTGGTATTATTATGTCCATTTATACCCATCGTAAATTGCTCGGCCGCTAAAGGTAGAAAATGATGAAAAAACTGATAATCGGACTTTTTAGTACCTGGCTCATACTCGCCTCCTTCCCCCTGTTTGCAAATTACTGTGCCACCAGCGATCCTGCAGTGCAAGAATATATTGAGCATTTAGTCGTTAAGCACCATTTCGACAAAGCAACATTAGAAAAGATGTTCAGCACGGTCACGATTAATGAAGAAGTCTTGGCAAAGGTAACAAAGCCAACAGAATCAGTCATGACTTGGGATCAATATAAAGCCCTGATGATCACGCCAGCGCGAATTGAGAAAGGCCTGGCTTATTGGAAAACACATGAAAAATTTTTAGATAACATCGAAAAACAGTATGGCGTTCCACCCAGCATTATCCTCGCCATCATTGGTGTTGAAACTAAATACGGCGCCAATAAAGGGAATTTTCCTGTTTTCAATACGTTAGCAACCCTTGCCTTTAGTCATGGTAAACGAGAAAAATTTTTCCGCTCTGAATTAACAGAATACCTCCTCCTCGCTAGAGAAAACCAACTCCCTACCCTGTTACTTAAAGGCTCTTATGCAGGCGCTGTTGGACTACCTCAATTTATGCCAAGCAGCTACCGGCATTATGCTGTTGACGCTAACCAAAAAGGCTATGCTGATTTATTTAACAACGATGAGGATGCGATCAGTAGCGTAGGTAATTATTTAAATAAACATGGTTGGAAAACTGGCGAAGCTGTTGCCATACGTGCCACCTGTGAAAATAAAGACTGCAGTTATTTAGTAAGAAAAAACTTTAAACCTTATTATACAGCAGCTGATCTTCTCCAAGATGGCGTTCAACCAAGAAAACCATTTGATGGCAAAGTTTCATTCATCTCACTAAAAAACGAGACAGCCAATGAATACTGGCTGGGATTTAAAAATTTCCAGGTAATTTCCACTTATAACAATAGTGATTTTTATATCATGGCTGTCAATCTTTTGGCAGAAAAGTTACGTGAAAATCACCATACTTTATAAATGATCAGTGATTTGTTGCAACTTGCGGTTTCTTATCATCAAGAAGGACAATTAGCACTTGCACAAAAAATTTACGAGGAATTGCTTGCTGAAAGCCCCGATGATGCTGATTTACTGCATCTATATGGCATTTTATGCGCCCAACAAGGTCATTATGAACAGGCTCAACATTTTCTCGAACGCGCACTTGAAATCGCCCCTTACACTTATACTTACCTAAATAGTATGGGGAATGTCCTATGGTACCTTGGCAAGTATGAGGAAGCATTACAATACTACGAAAAAGCGATTGCGCTTTCCCCCAATCCTGCAACTGCGCATAGCAACCTGGCTAATGTTTATCTCAAACAAAACCGCTTAGAAGAAGCCATCTCGCATTATCAAAGTGCCATCAGCTTTAAGCCTGATTATGCAGATGCTTATTACAACTTCGCATTAGCGCTGATTAAACAGGAAAAGCTTGAAGAAGCGATAATAAATCTAAAAATTACACTTTCACTCGAGCCAAATTACAAAGAAGCGCACAGTCAAATTGGGCAATTGCTACAAGAAACTAACCAACTAGAAACAGCGTTATTTCATTATGCCGAGCTTATCGCTTTAGCACCAAAAGAACCGGCTCCTTATATTAATTACGGCAGTATTCTAGTAAAAAAAGGGAAATTGCTAGAAGCGATTGAGTATTTTAAAAAAGCGCTCGACGTTGATCCTAATCATCATGAAGCGCATTATAATCTTGGCTCTACCTACATGAGTCTCAATCAAATTGAGGAAGCCCTCTCCCATTATCTACAAAGCCTAAAAACTCGTCCTGATGCTGACCTTTATTTTAATATTGGTGTCATTTATGCTTACCAAGATCGTTATTACGAAGCGATTGATTATTTTTGCTCTGCGCTTGAAATGATGCCGGAATTATTTGATGCGCATGTCAACCTTGCCACCACATACTTAAAAATAGAAAAATACCAAGCAGCCATTAAACATTATCGCCTAGCGCTAGCACTACAGCCTGATAATTTAGAAATACCCTACCTGCTCAGCGCACTTACAGAGCAAAAACAAATTCCAAAACAAGCCCCGCTTCCCTTTGTTAAAAATTTATTTAATCAATATGCCCCTTATTTTGAAAAACATTTAACAGAAAAATTACACTACCAAGCTCACCGCTTACTTGTTGAATATACTGAACCTTTTATTGCGGATAAAAAAGGGAAGCTTTTTATTGTTGATTTGGGATGCGGGACCGGGCTATGCGGCGCTTTATTCAAACCTTATGCCGCAACGCTTGTTGGTGTGGATATTGCACCGAAGATGATTGAAATTGCCAAGACCAAGGCCATTTATAATACACTTATCGTAGAGGATTTAACCACTTATCTTAGTAAAATTAAACAAGTTGATCTCATCCTTGCCGCAGATGTGTTTGGTTATCTTGGCGATCTTGAGGCCATTTTCAACGCTGTGCATTCTGCGTTAAAATCAGGAGGAAATTTTGCCTTCACCGTCGAAAAATTAAGTAGCGGAACTTTTCAGTTAGAAAGATCAACTCGCTATGTGCATTCAAAGCAATATATTCAAGCACTGAGTAATCAATTTAATTTGCAAATTTTGAAGGAAGATGAAGTGACATTGCGTGTTCAGCGAAATGAACCCGTAATAGGCTATTTATTTATTTTGAGAAAATCTAATGACTGAATTAAAAAAAGCTGTTGTGCTCGCCTCTGGTGGTCTGGACTCGACAACTTGTCTTGCAATTGCATTGAACCAAGGATTTATCTGCTCAACACTCACGATTAATTATGGACAAAAACATTGCAGCGAACTCTCTGCAGCAGCACATATTTCTAAGCTCCTTGGCGCCAAAAATCACAAAGAATTCCATCTCCCAATCGGAGAATTTGGTGGTTCAGCTTTGACTGATCAAAATATTGCTATCCCAGCGGTCTCCGATTCTTCAGCCATCCCTCCCACCTACGTGCCAGCACGCAATACAGTTCTCTTATCTATTGCACTCAGCTTTGCAGAAATTATTCAAGCTTTTGATATTTTTATTGGCGTAAGCGCAGTAGATTATTCTCACTACCCAGATTGCCGCCCAGAGTTCATCAAACAATTTCAAAAACTTGCCAGAATCGCAACAAAGGCAGGTGTTGAAGGTCAAACTTTTACTATCCATGCGCCTATTATTCATCTCAGTAAGGCTGAAACAATTAAGCAAGGTCTTGCCTTGGGTGTAGACTACAGTCAAACCATTACCTGCTATCAAGCTTCAAAGACAGGTCGCGCCTGCGGCAATTGCGACGCTTGCACTTTGAGAAAAAAAGGGTTTAGAGAAGCCGAAATAGCAGATCCTACGCTTTATGTTTAACAGATTATCAATTTCTGTTGACAGCTAATCTTGAAAAAAATATAAATATCTGATAAATTTTTGTTTTTTTAAATTTATATAGAGGAAAAAATGCTTGGCGATACAAAAAATACCTTAGTCACGGCTCTTGAGATTTTGAATTGGCCATAAAGTTAATTACTAAGAACAAAGCAGTTTTCCCCCTCTATCCCAATGGTGAAAATATATTTCATCTCTTACCTGACAATACGCCATCTAATTTAATTAGCGTGCTAGAATCGCGTGGGCAAATTACCGCGTTTAGTATTTGCCATTAGAAATGGTTACTTCACCGCTGCAAAAATCTTAATAGAAAACGGTGCAAATATTTTAAAACCTACGCCAAAAGGCAACACCTTGCTCCACCTGTTACCAAATGAAACATCAAATGAATTTATTCAATTTCTACTGAGGCTGGGCCTCTGGATCGAAAATGAGAATTCTTCAGGCAAAACCCCTTTATTTCACGCTGTTAGAAGAAGTAAATTCGATTTGGCAAAATTGCTAATTAAAAATGGAGCGAATTGTTATAATAGGAAAAAATTTGATCAAAACCTATTTCACGTATTGCCAGCTAATACACCTGATTCATTTATTAAATATCTCAATGAGCACGGCTTAACTATTAATCATGAGGATAAGCAAGGCTTTACTCCTTTATATTATGGTAATGAAAATTTAAAAAAATTATTGATCGAAAATGGCGCAGATCTCACTATTCTCCGTGAAAATAATAATCTATTTCACTCATTGAAAGATGATACGTCTTTAGATTTTATAAAATATCTTTTAGATAAAGGTTTAAATCTTAATCAGAAAAACAACGATAATCAAACGCCGTTAATAACAGCTCTTAACAATCATCAATATAGTTTGGCTGAAAAATTTATTGATTTAGCAGCAGATTTAACTTGCTTGGACCAATTTCCTAAAGAACAAATTTTTAGACATTTCATCGATTGTTTGGATAGAAAATTCTATCGTCTCCCAAAAATATTAGTTGAAAACGACCTAATTAATCCTAATTATATTTGCAATGATAATGCTACGCACGAATATTTTCAGCAAACCTTACTCTCAATTTCAATAGAAAAAGGCTGCTTCGAGATTGCCCTATTATTAATTTATCAAGGGGCTGATATTTTTTCAGCACTTCCTAGCGGTCAAAACTTATTTCATATACTGCCCCCAAACACCCCAATTCATTTATCCAATATCTTGTTGGGCAGAGTTTGAATATTAATCAAATAGACGATAATAATGAAACCCCCTTATCAAATGCTATCTCTAATGTAGAATATAACGACCTTTGTAAATTATTGATTGAAAATGGCGCTGATTTGGGTACGGGTTCCAACAATGTACTTTTTCTTTTGTCCAATCATCAATCTCAGGATTTTATCGAATATCTTTTAGACAAAGGATTAAATATCAACGAGAACGATGAGGAGACAATCTGGGACGGCCGAACGCCATTGAGTCATGCTTTTTTCAGGAGGCGCCTTGATTTAGCTGAAAAATTTATTGAATTGGGAGCGGATTTAAGTTGTTTGCAGGAGGACCCAGAAGCTCTTCATCAGCAATGTATCGATTTTCTAGTGACGAATAAATTTTTAACTCTCGCAAAAAGATTAATCCAAAATAATTTGATTAATCCCAATTACACTTTCGATGGGCAGACTATTTTTCCCTCCTTTACTGCGCCTCAAATCTCGCGTGGCAAAACGCTACTATCAATTTTAGTAGCAAGTGGCTGTTTTGAAATTTCAGCATTACTAATAAATGAAGGCGCCAATGTTACTCTACCACTTCCTCATGGAGGCAACTTATTTCATGCGCTTCCAAATAACACAAGCTCAGATTTCATTCACTTACTACTTGACGCTAAATTAGATATTAATCAGCATAATAATAATCAACTCTCTCCTTTAGCTCTCGCTGTAATAAATGGTAATCTTGATTTAGCGCAATTATTATTAAAAATGAGGGCAAATCCTAGAACTTTATCCCCCCATCTTATCATGACGACTATCAAAGCCAAGTCCTATGAGGCTTGCAAATTTTTACTTGATACTGGATGCAATGCACCAAATAAACCTTTTCAAGTTGATGATATCTATATGGATGCTCTTTGTTATGCGGTTGTGTTAGAACAGAGAGAGATCGTGAAACTATTATTATTGTATGGCCACTCTATCTCACCTTCGATTAAAATTAATCAATTTGACTTTGTTGATAAGTCACGGAAATTAACAAATGATTTATTTAAAAACGCCCAACATAATAATTGGGATAACGTAATTATTTCATTATATGATAAAAACGTTGCTTTTATTCTCAGCAACTTTCGAGCCCGCTTCCAGGGAGGCCATCCCTATGTACTCGCTCTAGTTTTTTATTTTTTGCAATCTCAACACTTGTTCAATCCAATAATGATGATGATATTATTAAGGCAAAAACTATTATTCGTCGCTGTAAGAAAATTATTCCAAGTGTCGTTTATAAAAAACAAACTGAGGATTGTATAAAATATATTCCTCAACTTAACCAGGAAAGATTTAATTCAGTCCGTCAGTTACTTAATGATGAGAAAGCTGTTTCTACAGAAAGTAACTTTTTTAAAAAATTTCACCCTAGAGACGGAGATAACACAGACACACCGCCTCCTAAAAGATCAAAAACCACTACATTTGATCCTCAAGCTGAAAATAATAATTTGACATCCTCCTGGTGAGGAATTTTAGACTAGGGATAAGAGGTAACTACTCGCCCCAGGAAGGAAACGTCCATATTTGGCCATTTTTAGCGAAAAACCCGCTGAAAACTGCTCATATATGGACCCTGCTAAAGTTGCAATAGATTAATTTTCTTTCTTCGCCAGAGACTCAATTTCAGCTATTGATAATTGAGTTATTTTAGCGATAGTTTCTATTTCAAACTGTTTACTTTGCAGCATTCGTAATGCGGTTTCTTGTAAGGCTTTTTGCGTGCCTTGCTGTAACCCTCGTGTTAACCCCTTCTGTTCCCCTTGTTCTAACCCTCGTGTTAACCCCTTCTGTTCTCCTTGTTCCAGCCCTTGCTGTAGCCCTTGTTCCCACCCTCGCTGTTCCCCTTGCTGTATATCTTGTTGCCTCAAAGTCATGACTTCCTCCTCTACTTCTTTTGAAAACTTTCGGTGTAAAAATGGCCAAAATTTAGATGAATGGCTTAAATTTCCCTCAGAATAGAGATAATATAACAAATCTACTACCTCATCTCTATAACCCTGTTTTTCTAATGCTTGAAGCAAGACAACCAAGTCGGATTCTAAATAATCTGATAAGTTTTTGTCATAAATATGCTTCAAGCTTAGTAGTAACACTAGCGCTTGAATGCCTCCCTGAAGCTGAACCCTTAGCGCTTCATCAGGTAAGGCAGCTAAATCAATCAGCTGGGTCGGAGAATTAAATAATTTATCAAACAATGGCTTGGCAGCTTCAGGCTCTACCATATCTCGAAGGGTTAACGAATGCCGATATGGCCTCGAGGCATTAGAAATCACCAAGGGATAAACAAAAGGAATTTTGGCAGATTTGCCCCGAGTTTTTGAAGCTTTTCGTACATGATCCCAGATCACCCCCAGGTAACAAAATAAACGAAGCGGCATCCAGGCATCGGGCTGTCTTTGCTGCTCGATGAGGACCCAGATATGACAATCTTCCTGCGTTAATTTACAACGGGTTTTAAACAAAATGTCGACTTCTAGGAAGCGATGTTCGGCATCGACAAAAGAATCTGATTGTCGCTCTAAGTGATTCAAGTCAACGAAATTTTTTACCTCTTCAGGTAAGTAAGCTTCAAGAATTTCACGAGTTGTGACAATATTGGAGAGGAGTCGCTTGAGTAGTTTATCATGCGGTTGATTAATTTTTGAGGTAGGGTTAAGTTCAATTGCATCCTTAATTGCCATTAGCTATTCAGCACAGGGTTGAGACGTCCATATTTTGCCATCTTCGAACAAAAAATTTAATTAAAACTGCTCACATACTTCAGCATGCTCCGCTTTTTAATTAAATTGTTTGTCCGAATCTGGCTAAAATCTGAACGTTTAGCGACTTCTAGCATTGTGCTGAATAGTATGACTGACATTTATTTCTTCTTATAACAAATAGGTAATTGAACTTATTATTGTACCTCCACTTATATGGTAAGCAACCCCGTGTTTTTGTAGATCGATATATTTTTAGCTTTGTTCATATTTAAAATAGTATCTACGTTAACCCCATTTAAATGTCGAAAAATGGCTTTGCATTCTTCAACTAATTTCAATGGCTAAGAAGATATCCAGTACTGTTCAGCACAAATGCTTGAAGTTGCTAAACGTTCAGATTTTAGCTAGATTCGGACAAAAAATTTAATTAATAGCGGAGCAATACTGAAGTATGTAAGCAGTTTTAATTAAATTTTTTGTTCGAAGATGGCAAAATATGGACGTTTCAACCCTGTGCTGAATAGTTACGATATCCATTTCGAGAGTTTGTGCCATCAATAGCAATTAATTTTCTTTCTTCGCCAGAGACTCAATTTCAGCTATTGATAATTGAGTTATTTTAGCGATAGTTTCTATTTCAAACTGTTTACTTTGCAGCATTCGTAATGCGGTTTCTTGTAAGGCTTTTTGCGCGCCTTGCTGTATATCTTGTTGCCTCAAAGTCATGACTTCCTCCTCTACTTCTTTTGAAAACTTTCGGTGTAAAAATGGCCAAAACTTAGATGAATGGCTTAAATTTCCCTCAGAATAGAGGTAATATAACAAATCTACTACCTCATCTCTATAACCCTGTTCTTCTAATGCTTGAAGCAAGACAACTAAGTCGGATTCTAAATAATCTGATAAGTTTTTGTCATAAATATGTTTCAAGCTTAGTAATAATACTAGCGCTTGGATGCCTCCCTGAAGCTGAACCCTTAGCGCTTCATCAGGTAGCGCAGCTAAATCAATCAGCTGGGTTGGAGAATTGAATAATTTATCAAACAATGGCTTGGCAGCTTCAGGCTCTACCATATCTCGAAGGGTTAACGAATGCCGATATGGCCTCGAGGCATTAGAAATCACCAAGGGATAAACAAAAGGAATTTTGGCAGATTTGCCCCGAGTTTTTGAAGCTTTTCGTACATGATCCCAGATCACCCCCAGGTAACAAAATAAACGAAGCGGCATCCAGGCATCGGGCTGTCTTTGCTGCTCGATGAGGACCCAGATATGACAATCTTCCTGCGTTAATTTACAACGGGTTTTAAACAAAATGTCGACTTCTAGGAAGCGATGTTCGGCATCAACGAAAGAATCTGATTGTCGCTCTAAGTGCTTCAAGTCAACGAGATTTTTTACCTCTTGAGGTAAGTAAGCTTCAAGAATTTCACGAGTTGTGACAATATTGGAGAGGAGTCGCTTGAGTAGTTTATCATGTGGTTGATTAATTTTTGAGGTAGGGTTAAGTTCAATTGCATCCTTAATTGCCATTAGCTATTCAGCACAGGGTTGAGACGTCCATATTTTGCCATCTTCGAACAAAAAATTTAATTAAAACTGCTCACATACTTCAGTATGCTCCGCTTTTTAATTAAATTGTTTGTCCGAATCTGGCTAAAATCTGAACGTTTAGCGACTTCTAGCATTGTGCTGAATAGTATGACTGACATTTATTTCTTCTTATAACAAATAGGTAATTGAACTTATTATTGTACCTCCACTTATATGGTAAGCAACCCCGTGTTTTTGTAGATCGATATATTTTTAGCTTTGTTCATATTTAAAATAGTATCTACGTTAACCCCATTTAAATGTCGAAAAATGGCTTTGCATTCTTCAACTAATTTCAATGGCTAAGAAGATATCCAGTACTGTTCAGCACAAATGCTTGAAGTTGCTAAACGTTCAGATTTTAGCTAGATTCGGACAAAAAATTTAATTAATAGCGGAGCAATACTGAAGTATGTAAGCAGTTTTAATTAAATTTTTTGTTCGAAGATGGCAAAATATGGACGTTTCAACCCTGTGCTGAATAGTTACGATATCCATTTCGAGAGTTTGTGCCATCAATAGCAATTAATTTTCTTTCTTCGCCAGAGACTCAATTTCAGCTATTGATAATTGAGTTATTTTAGCGATAGTTTCTATTTCAAACTGTTTACTTTGCAGCATTCGTAATGCGGTTTCTTGTAAGGCTTTTTGCGCGCCTTGCTGTATATCTTGTTGCCTCAAAGTCATGACTTCCTCCTCTACTTCTTTTGAAAACTTTCGGTGTAAAAATGGCCAAAACTTAGATGAATGGCTTAAATTTCCCTCAGAATAGAGGTAATATAACAAATCTACTACCTCATCTCTATAACCCTGTTCTTCTAATGCTTGAAGCAAGACAACTAAGTCGGATTCTAAATAATCTGATAAGTTTTTGTCATAAATATGTTTCAAGCTTAGTAATAATACTAGCGCTTGGATGCCTCCCTGAAGCTGAACCCTTAGCGCTTCATCAGGTAGCGCAGCTAAATCAATCAGCTGGGTCGGAGAATTAAATAATTTATCAAACAATGGCTTGGCAGCTTCAGGCTCTACCATATCTCGAAGGGTTAACGAATGCCGATATGGCCTCGAGGCATTAGAAATCACCAAGGGATAAACAAAAGGAATTTTGGCAGATTTGCCCCGAGTTTTTGAAGCTTTTCGTACATGATCCCAGATCACCCCCAGGTAACAAAATAAACGAAGCGGCATCCAGGCATCGGGCTGTCTTTGCTGCTCGATGAGGACCCAGATATGACAATCTTCCTGCGTTAATTTACAACGGGTTTTAAACAAAATGTCGACTTCTAGGAAGCGATGTTCGGCATCAACGAAAGAATCTGATTGTCGCTCTAAGTGCTTCAAGTCAACGAGATTTTTTACCTCTTGAGGTAAGTAAGCTTCAAGAATTTCACGAGTTGTGACAATATTGGAGAGGAGTCGCTTGAGTAGTTTATCATGTGGTTGATTAATTTTTGAGGTAGGGTTAAGTTCAATTGCATCCTTAATTGCCATTAGCTATTCAGCACAGGGTTGAGACGTCCATATTTTGCCATCTTCGAACAAAAAATTTAATTAAAACTGCTCACATACTTCAGTATGCTCCGCTTTTTAATTAAATTGTTTGTCCGAATCTGGCTAAAATCTGAACGTTTAGCGACTTCTAGCATTGTGCTGAATAGTACGACTGACATTTTATTTCTTCTTATAACAAATAGGTAATTGAACTTATTATTGTACCTCCACTTATATGGTAAGCAACACCGTGTTTTTTAAAGCACTCACCTTTATTCTTTAGCAAGAGGCAATTTTAGATATTAAAAAAATTTTGAAAAAAACCCTGATTTTCTTCATTTCGAGGTTGAATAGTATTTTGCTCCTTAAAAAGTTCCGTTAAAGATTGACTTGCATAAGCCACAGATGAATGATTTTCTCTAGAAAATGGAGCCGACGAATGAGCTGCTGTTTCATCTTTTTTATCAAGCAACTTTTTATTTTCTAAGCATTCTCGCCAGATTTCATTGAAAGTTTGGTGATTATTTTTATGAAAAGGGAGGTTATATATTTTACAATCATCTGAAAAAATTCCGCCCCGTAACTCAATTATATAATCCGACGAGTATGGATAGGGTGTCGATGAAACAAATGGGTGATTAAAATCATTTTCGAGAGCTAGCCGGACGAAGCTTTCTGCAGCAGAAATATCGAGATAAAGAAAGTCTGTCACATATTTATCCTTATGTTGAGATTGATAAGCAAAGCCTCCTTCTTCCGGTGACAGTAAGTAGTATAGAGATAATTCTTCAATTTCTGCTTGATAATCTTTTTGATCATTTTTTTTCACACCAAGAGAATAACGAAGTTGATCCATTGGATCTTTAGCATAAAAGTTACGATTACTAACATTACGCCGTTGCAATTCCTTTTCTTTGCATTCATCAAAAATTTTTTGATAAACCTGATAATTTTCTGCGTGAGCAGTGGTAAAAATTTTGCAATCATCAGCAAAAAAATCGGTTTGAAATTCAATCCATCGCTCATAGAATGCATGAGAATGAAAATCGTCATATTTGAGATTTTTTATATTCTTTACTTTTTTTTCAGTAGCCAATCGAGTTGCATTTTCTGCAGCGCAAATATCAAGATAGAGAAAATCTTCTAAATATTTATCGGCATGTTCAGGTTGATAAATAAAATCTTCTCTTGTGTAATAATCAGATAACTTTCTAACCTCTTCTTCATAGTTCTCTTGATTATATTTTTTCAGACAAAGAGAAAACCGAAGCTGCTCTCTCTCGTCACTGGCTTTAAATTGATAATGAGTAACATTACGATGTTTATCTTTGTTTGCGTAACACTCACTCCAAATATTCTCATAGATGACAACATTATTTTGGTCAATTGAGATCAATATTTTGCAATCCCTTGACAATAAACTGGTTCTTTGAAATTTAATCCACCTCTGAGGAATGATAGGAATAGGATATTGTACAGTACATAAATCTTCTGAGATTGATAAAGTTTTTTCTATCGCGAGTTTAATAAAGTTCTCTGCAGCAGAAACGCCGAGATAAAGAAAATCTTCTGCATATCTATCGACATACTCAGGTTCATAAATAACACCTGCTGTTCGATAATAATCAGATAATTTTAGTAGCTCTTCATCATAATTTTCTTCGTTATTTTTTTTAAGGCAAAGTAAATAACGTAGTTGTTCTATTGGATCTTCACTTTCAAATTTATAGTTAGTAACATTACGATACCTTTTTTCCCTCTCCTTACATTTATTCCAAATTTTAGAATAAGCTGCTTTATTGTTAGCATTAATACTGACATGAATTCTATAAGCTTTTGAAAAATAACTTGTCTGTCGAAATAAAATCCATGCGAGATTGGTAAGGTGCATTGGATCAAATTCTGGATGAGTTAAATTTTCTGAGTTCCTTAGTATTTCTTCAATAGCAAGCTCAACAAAATTTTCAGCAATAGGGATATGAAGATAAAGAAAATCTTGGATATATCTCGTGATGTGATCGAATCGATAAGCAAATCCCCCCTCTTCTGGGATGGATGAATAGTAATTCAATAATTCTTGTTCGGCCTCGCTATAATCTTGCTGTGTATTTTTTTTATAACAAATGTAGTAACGAAGTTGTTGAATAGGGTCTGGTATGTTGGCAAGCTTATCAAATAAGTGAAGTTCATCAATTGAAGGTTTAACAAATGTACCATCTGCTAGTTGCAGATGCTCACAAATTTTTTTTAATATCCCTTCTTCTATATTCGGGGAGCTAAATTTTTCAGGTTTCCAAAAGCGAGCGCCTAATGCTGATCCAGGACCCATAGCAATAATTTTTTTTAAAAAATAAAGTGATCTATCCTGAGGTAGCATGGAAATAATAAATCTTAAAAGATGATTGCGAGAGATTGAATCTAATTCTCCTCTTTTTATTTTTGACAAACAAATTTCTGCAACATTAGGGCAGCGTTGCTCTTCATCGCTACTAATCATCACAGCGATAGCTTTTTTGATTGCACCGCTATAATTACCTAGCTGCGCATAAGATTCGCTGCATAGATAATTAGTTATTTTATACCCAAGCTTTTCAGCTTGACGGAAATCTTGAATCGCTTCGGCATGCTTTCCTATATGATAATAGGCTTCAGCACGACAATAAAAAACCAAGGCGGAATGCTGATCTTCAGCTAGAATCAGATTAAATGTGGCAATCGCTGTCTCATAGTTTTTATTTTGAAGATAGGTAATTCCAGTATTGATAGCAAGTTGCAAGGTTTCTACGTTATCTTTTAACATTTACTTATACCAAGGATTATTTTAGAAAATATTGACTTCAGGGTAGAAATTAAATTGCAATGCAGCATTAATAATTAGTCACTTCAATCCTGTGCTGTAGTACCAATTAATAATCAAATTCGCCTTTTTTTACTCCGACAACAAAGGCCTGCCACTCATCTTTTGTGAACAATAATGTTTGTTTAGTGGCATCTTTCGTATTCCTAATTGCAATGATATCGTTTTTACATGCAACAGCAACACAATGCGAACAATGGGTGCATGCAGATGAGAGATGGAAATCTTCCTCATTGAAGCAATTCAGCATAAAACCTTCCATTATTAATTAATCTTCTAGCTCTTTAGGATTTTTTCTTATGATAACTCTTAGCTTTCTTTTTTTTATGCGGTGCATTGGTTTCAACCAAATCAAAATCCATTTGTTTTTGATCTAAATCAACGCGAGCCACTTTAATTACGACGGCATCTCCTAAATGGTATGTGGTTCGTGTTTTTTTGCCTAGCAAGGAGCGGCTAATCGGATCAAAATGATAATAATCATTCTTAAGCGCGGTGACATGCACCAACCCTTCTACATAAACATCTTTAAGTGCAACAAAAATACCAAAACCTGTGACCTCCGAAATCACCCCCTCATAAATCGCGCCGACTTTATCTAGCATGTATTCACATTTTAACCAATCAATCACATTTCTCGTTGCATCATCGGCTCTTCGCTCTGTCATGGAACAATGCTCGGCAAATAAAAAGAGCTCTTCTTCAGAATAGCCAAATTCTTCAGGTGCCTTACCCGTTAAAATATGCTTAATGCCACGATGCACTAAAATATCTGGGAAGCGTCTAATGGGAGAAGTAAAGTGACAATAATGGTCATAAGCAAGCCCAAAATGTCCTTCATTAAGCGGAGAATAAATTGCTTGGCGAAGCGATCTTAACAAGGTAGTTTGAATAATCTGCCGGTCTGGACGATCTTTAATTTTATTAATTAATTTAGCATAATCAATTGGTTTAGGAGAAGCCTTACCCGTTAAACGCAAGCCCACGCTATGCAAAAAAATACGTAAATTATCTAATTTTTCTGCGTCAGGAATTTTGTGTATTCGATATAACAAAGGAATTTGATGAGTTTTTAAAAACTCGGCAGCGGCCACATTTGCAAGCAACATGCATTCTTCAATTAGCTTATGCGCTTCGTTACGTTCGATCGGAATGATCTTTTTAATTTTCCGATTTTTTCCAAAAATGATCTGCGTTTCTATTGTTTCAAATTCTAATGCGCCGCGTGATAAACGCTGTTTGGCAAGTTTTTTATAAAGTTGATATAGGTTCTTGATCAGTGGAAACAAGGCTTTATGCATGGATTGTTCTTCTAGAATCATACCAGCCACTTGCGTATAAGTGAGTCTCGCCTGTGATCGAATGGTGGCTTCATAAAATTGGTAATCTTGCAACAAGCCCGCTGAACTCACATTCATTTCACACATCATGCAGAGTCGATCGACATTGGGCTTAAGGGAACAAATGCCATTCGATAACGCCTCTGGTAACATAGGAATTACCCTATCTGGAAAATAAACTGAATTACCACGATTGAATGCTTCTCGATTTAATTGCATTTGAGTGTTGATGTAATGACTCACATCAGCAATCGCCACATACAACTTCCAACCTGATCCTTGCTTTTCGCAATAAACAGCATCATCAAAATCCTTAGCATCATCGCCATCAATGGTCACGAAGGATAAGGCCCGCATATCTCGACGCTTGCTGGCTTCTTCATGGGTGACGGTTTGAGGAATGGTCGCTGTTTCTTGTAAAATATTTTCAGACCAAAGATAAGGAAGTTCATAAGAGCGTATGGCCACTTCTATCTCAAGGCCTGGGGCCATGTGTTTGCCTAGAATTTCTATGATTTTACCTGTCGCTTGACGTTTAAATGTGGGTTGGGCAATAATTTCTGTAACAACAATTTCCCCTTCCTCTGCATTCATCGTTGCTTCTCTCGGAATAATCACAACTTGTTGAATTTCTTTTTTCTCCGGCTCAACAAAACAAACCCCACCTTCTTCACGATAGTGGCCAACGACATGCTTGGTGTTTCTTTCGAGTATTTCAACAATTGTTCCTTCTTTTCGACCACGATAATCAATATTTGAAATACGCGCTAATACCACATCATGAGGAAAAACTCGACGCATTTGATATGAGGATAAATACAAATCCTCACTGCCATCATCAGGTGATAAAAACCCATAGCCTTCCGGTCTGCCAATGATATTGCCACGAACCAACTCTAAGTCTTTAACCAACGCATACTGCCCACGCCGATTGCTCATGATTTGACCATCTCGCTCCATCGCTTTTAGTCGTCTGCGAAGTGCTTCTATTTGCTCTTCGTCTTTTAAACCCATCGCTTGTATGAGATGTTTCTTACTAACAGCGCATCCTGCCTCATCAAAATATTCGATAAGAAATTCACGACTGGGAATAGGTTTTGCATAATTATTCCTTTCCCTTTCAATAAATGGATCAGTTTTTTTATATCGGTTAATCAATCCCTTCCCCTCAATCGTTTGAGTCAAATTCAAATAGTTACCCACCGCTTTCTTTACTTAGTACTGTTTTGACTTATAATGCATTATGACTTAAATGGAGTGAAGTTGAAAATGCATTTTCGTTTCTTTTTTTTGCTAATTTTAACCGCTTTCCTCGTGGCATGTGCACCAAAACCCTGCAAAGTTCCACCTGTCAATCGCATTCAAATTTGTCAAGACATACGCAGACAACTTATTTTTCTTAATAATAATGATCCAACCTTATATCCTTATCAATACATGGCTGCAACTTGGACACCTCCAACTAGACTGGCCTTGCTACTTCGCAAATATAATGAGTTTCGATGTAATCAAGTGCTAGGAGAATGTGTCCCTTGTGCAATTCATTCCCAAGGCAGTCTGCTGCTCCCTGGAAAATGTGCACAGTCTTGTCATTCCCATTGACAATCTTTTTTACACTAATTACAGTTCTACACCCAACTTAGTCTAAAATTCTACAGCCCTAAGCCGAGGTGGTGAAATTGGTAGACACGCAAGTTTCAGGTACTTGTGGAGGAAACTCCGTGGAGGTTCGAGTCCTCTTCTCGGCATACCCTACCCTGCTAAGGGTATTTTTTAAGGAGCATATCTCTCTAGATCACAAAAGCCAATTGCATTGCGATCGATGCGACAGTTCACGCCACAAAAGACATTTCCATTATTGTCTGAAACACAATTATCAGACGGTATCAAGGCGCATCTCACCGTTTTTGCGGTTGATATGCAATTATAGCCACACGCAATTTCGCCGGTGAGATTACTACGACAAAGTTGATCGGGGCTCGCTGCGCATCTGACATTGTTCAAAGAATTAACGCAGTTGAAGCCACAAGCCTGGCCGGTGACTGTTTCTATACATTTAGGATGCGCACTGGGTGAAATCTCTTGAAATGATCTTAATCCATGCAAGGGTTCTGGTCTTGAAAATTCTCCGGATACCACACCCTCTTCACTTGGGTAGGAATAAGCACGAGAAGTCACGCTATTGCCACGACTGGTAGCAATCCCTGGCACACTTTCTGTCACAACCACACCTGAAGGGGAAACCACAGAAACAGCACCCGATGCGGAGGGTGCTGTTGTCACCGCCAAGGGCGGGCGAGTATAAGGCTGAACGTACGAAGAAGGTAATTGCTCATAGGTTTCGGGATGACCAGGTGAAGGTTCATTTACTACCAGACCTGATTGATTGGTTAGCCCAAAATTATAACCAGTATTGTACGAGGCATTAATGCCATCACGATTATCCTGACAAATTCTGGCATAATTTTCCATGCGCGCCAGACCCTTTCTGGCATCACTCACCCCTGTTGAATACGCTGTCTCACGGTTACAATGACTGCGTTGCTGAAAGTCATCATGTGTTGCATTCTCATCACTGAATTGTGAAAATACAGGTACCGCAAAGCATATCATTCCCAAAACAATCAATTTCCTCATCATTGCCTCCCATGGCACAGATCCTTGATCTAATCAAATGGGTGGCGCAAGATAATTGTTTGATTTCGATCCGGTCCTGTAGAAATTATGTCTATCGGTATTTCAAGTAATTCCTCAATTCTTTTCAAATAAGCCACCGCATTTGACGGAAGTACTTCTAGGGAAGTCAAACCACAAGTGGACTGCTTCCAACCCGGTAACTCCTCATAAATTGGAGTACACTTCTCTAAAATTCTAGCATCCATGGGTAGAATATCCACTTGGCTGCCATCATAGTGATAATGTGTACAAAGCTTAATCGTATCAAGATTATCAAGCACATCGAGCTTAGTTAAGCAAAAACCTGAAATACTATTGATTTGAATAGATCTGCGCAATGCTACGATATCTAGCCAACCACAACGCCTTGGCCTACCGGTAACACTGCCAAATTCATGCCCGCGTTCCGCTATCTCACTTCCCACTTCATTGCATAATTCAGTTGGAAAGGGTCCTGAACCTACGCGCGTGGTATAAGCCTTGGTAATACCTAGCACATAGTCTAAAAATAATGGTCCGAAGCCACTGCCAGTAGTCACCGCTCCTGCTGTGGTATTAGAAGAAGTCACAAAGGGATACGTGCCTTGATCAATATCAAGCAGGCTACCTTGAGCCCCTTCGAACATAATATTTTGACCCTCTCGCCTTAATTGACTTAATTTAGCTGTGACATCAACAACGAGGGGGAGAAGAATCGTTGAAATTTGCTCAAGCTCTTTCAATACTTGATTATGATCAATCGGTTCTTGGCCATAATAATTAGTTAAAATAAAATTATGGTAATCACCCAATTCTTTTAGCTTATCGCCTAGGTAAGTTAAATTAAAAAGATCAGCAACACGTAGACCGCGTCTTGCCACTTTATCTTCATAGGCAGGGCCAATGCCACGACCAGTGGTCCCAATTGCCTCTTTTCCTAAATTTTTTTCACGCGCCTTATCTAAAGCAACATGGTAGGGTAACAATAGTGTGCAGCCTTCACTAATGCGTAAACGCTTTTTAACACAAACACCCTTTTTTTCTAATTCATCCATTTCTTCAATCAGGGCAGAAGGAGAAAGCACCACTCCATTCCCAATAAAGCAAATGACATTTTCTCTGAGAATTCCTGAAGGTACCAGTCGTAATATGGTTTTTTCGCCATTAATAACCAAGGTATGACCCGCATTGTGTCCTCCTTGAAATCTTACTACTGCACTACAGCGATCTGTCAAAAGATCAACCACCTTACCCTTTCCCTCATCTCCCCATTGAGTTCCTAAAACAATAATATTTTTTCCCATTTTTCACCTATTAGTATCAATTCACTGCCGCTTCGTGAATGAATTTTATGCGTTGTTGCAAGCTTAGAATCGCTAGCCTAAAATTCATTCACGAAGGGTATATTTCTGCCAATAAACGTTCAAAATCACTACGCGCTATTCGTAAGGTAAGCTTCCAACCCTCTGCCATCACTTTTTCATTAACCACTTTTTGTTCCGAATATAATCTCGAGCGTAACTTTCCCTGTGCTTGGTTTAGCTGGATGATTGGCATAATAATTTCATCGGCTAACAGCTCTGCAATTGCTTTTAAAAGTTTATCGATGCCAGCGCCTGTTGTCGCTGAAACCCAAATTACTCGAGGCCTGCGGCTTGAATCAACATCAATGCGTGGCACGGCTCCCTCTACTAAATCAATTTTATTCATGACCAAGAGCGAAGGTACAGATTTCGCTCCTATCTCTGCCAACACTTTGTCTACTTCATCAATCTGATCTTGGCGATAAGGATGACTGGCATCCACCACGTGTAATAATAAATCTGCTTGCTCTGTTTCCTCAAGTGTTGCACGAAATGCATCAATCAGATCATGGGGCAGATGCTTTATAAAACCAACCGTGTCAGCGAAAATCACACTCCCGATAGCAGGTAATTGAATACGACGAAGCAGAGGATCAAGCGTAGCAAACAATTGATTTGCTGTATAAATTGATGACTGGGTTAAAGTATTAAATAAACTTGATTTCCCCGCATTGGTATATCCGACAATCGAAACCGTTGAGATTTCAGCCTTCGATCTGGCAAGACGACTTTGGCTGCGCTGAGTTCTGACTTTTTCCAAGCGCTTAGTAATATTTTTAATTCGATCACGAATCAATCGTCTATCGGTTTCTAGCTGTGTTTCGCCTGGACCGCGTAGTCCAATTCCTCCTTTTTGTCTTTCCAGATGCGTCCAGCCTCTAGTCAAACGTGTAGAAATGTGCTGCAACTGAGCTAATTCAACTTGAAGCTTACCCTCGAAAGTTCGTGCGCGTTGAGCAAAAATATCTAAAATTAGGCCCGTACGGTCAAGCACTCGGCATTTTAACAATGCCTCTAGGTTTCTTTCTTGAGAAGGAGTTAAAGGGTGGTTAAAAAGTACAATTTCAGCTTGATGAGCAATAACCGCCGCCTTAATTTCTAAAGCTTTGCCACTGCCAACGAAATATTTAGATTCTGGGATCTGACGCGAACCTGTCACAATTTCTACAGGCACTGCACCAGCTGATATAACCAGCTCTCGGAATTCGGCTAAATCTTCTTCATGAACACGTTGAAGGTGAAGATGCACCAATACCGCGCGTTCTCCGCCTTCAGGTCTTTCAAATAGATTACTTGTTATCGGTTTCTTCAGAAGTCGTTACCTCAAGGGTATCAAAACCTTCGAGCACAATTTTTCTCATTGGAACGATGGTTGAAATTGCATGCTTATAAACAATTTGGCTAAAACTGTTTTTTAGATAGATGACGAACTGGTCATAAGCTTCAATTTTTCCTTGTAGCTTTATCCCATTCACAAGGTAAACCGAAATGGGCACCTGCTCACGACGTAGTGCCTCTAGGAACGGTTCTTGTAGCGACTGCCCTTTTGTTGTCATTATTACTCTCCTTGTTATTCTTGTTTTATTTTGTTCAATAATTGAACAAATTCAACTATTTAGCGCGTGAGTCATTTTCAGTTACTGATGCTGAATAGTTTGATAAGCGAAGCAATATACCTTAAATCTTTACAACTGTGTAATACTATTTTCAGCGAGATTTGCTATAAGAAATTTCAGATAATCCAGTGCAGATTGCTGTCCATTAGTAAAGTAAGTGATATCTTGCCAACTTCTTAACCATGTCATCTGCCTTTTAGCTAATTGACGAGTCGCTGCAATTCCTCGTTGCACAGCTTCTTCGAAACTCCCTTCACTCAACAAATATTCCCAAATTTGTCGATATCCTACCGCACGCATAGCAGGAAGATTAACATGTAAATCTTTTCTCTTAAATAACCTAACCACTTCTTCTATAAAACCCAATTGCAACATTTTGTGAAATCGCACTTCAATTTTTTCATGCAATAACGAACGGTTCTCCGGCATTAACGCAATATTAATAAACTTAAGCGGTAAAATATCTGTTTCAGCGTTCTGCCAACATTCTGACATAGGCCGATGAGTCAGTTCCCAAACCTCAAGCGCACGCTGGATTCTTTGCGTATCATTAATATTAATACGATCTGCAGATTGAGGATCTACTGCCCGCAAACGATTATGCATAGCCTGCCAACCTACTTGCTCAGCCTGCTTTAAGAGACATTCTCTCAATCTTGAATCAGCCGGAGGCAGTGGCGACAATCCCTTTTGAAGCGCATTAAAATAAAGCATGGTGCCACCCACTAGCAAGGGAAGATGACCTCTCGCTAGTATTGATTTAATAGCTGTTTTTGCATCTTGAGTGAACTTAGCTGCGGAATAAGGTTGGCTGGGATCCAATATATCAATTAAATGATGCGGCACCTGTTGTTGTTCAGACTGACTAGGCTTAGCTGTACCAATATCCATTGACTGATAAATCATGACGGAATCGACGCTTACGATTTCAATCGGAAAGTCCTTCGCCAAAGACAAAGCTAAATCCGTTTTCCCAGAGGCCGTTGGGCCCATTAAACAAATTACGGTTTGCATCACATCTCAACTAAAAATGCATAGATTTTATATGTTTTCTACCTGATTTAAAAGAATTGCTCGCTAAAATGCTATACTTTTTGCAAGCTAACTACCACGAGAAGGTCATGGCTATTTGGGTAATCATTTTTCTTTTATTTTATTTAACTACCGCGATTGCCGAATCTCCTACCCGTGTTTTAATTATCAACCCCTACACGCAAGAAAATACATTAAATGAAAATCTGATTGTAGCCCAACGCTACGCGGGAGTTTGCCTAACCCATTCCCTTGCCTCCCCGGGTAGAAAAAATGCTTGGCGATGCATAGCAAGCAATGTGATTCTCGACCCTTGTTTTCAAGATCACGATAATCTTGCCTGCAGCACCTCCCCTTGGTCATCCAAAATTGCGCTGTTAGAACCTAGATCTGCTTTACCACCAATCGCATCTGCCGCTAATCAATTAACGGCCTCACATCCATGGGCCATAGAACTCGCTAACGGCCAACACTGTACTTTTTTAACTGGCGCCAGTTCCGTGATCAATAGACTTCGAGTTAATTATACTTGCGGAAGCTACCGATATCATATTCTTGGAGAATTAGATCGTTCCAAATCCACTTGGAAAGCTTTATTCTATGATTTTGATACCAAAACCCTTACCCCAGTAAGCATTGCTATTGCCTATTATTAACGACCGACACTAAACTATTAAAATTTTTATTCGCCAAGGAAATATTTATGTTTAAATCAGGAGATGCATTACTGATTGTAGATGCACAAAATGATTTTTTTCCAGGGGGCGCCTTACCGGTACCAGAAGGAGACAAGATCGTACCTGTTATTAATAATTGGATAAAAACTGCTGAAAAAAATCAATTACCGATAATTTTTTCTCGAGATTGGCATCCCAAAAATCACTGCAGCTTTCAAGCTCAAGGCGGTTCTTGGCCAAGTCATTGCGTACAAAATTCCCAGGGCGCTGAAATTCATCCTGAAATTTATTTTCCAGCTGCAAGCATTTTAGTTAATAAAGGAGAAGAACCCGATAAAGATGCTTATTCGGCCTTTAAAGCTAAAACCAAGCAGGGTGTTACTTTAGATTTTATTTTAAATCAGCATAGTATTAAAAGGATTTGGCTTTGCGGTCTTGCTCAAGACTTTTGCGTGCTTGAAACTGCTTTGGACGCAAGAAAGTTTGGTTATGAGGTTAAGTTGATTTTAGAGGGGACAAAGTCTATTACTGAAGAATCGGGGCAATTAGCGTTAGCTAAGATGCAAGCCGCAGGCGTGGATCTTCATAAGGGATAAAATTATGTTAACTACTCCTTTTAAAAAAATGCTCAATTGGATAGAGCAAGAAAAATTACTGGGCTCCCTTAACCCTGATAGTATTGTTCTTGCCACAGCAACAAAAAATGGAATACCGCATAGTCGCATTGTAGCAATTCGTGAAATCACTACTGAAGGTCTTTTATTTTTTACTCAAAGCGAAAAAAGAAAGGCAAAAGAAATAAAAGAAAATCCCAGAGCCTCCGCAACATTATGGCTACCCTTGCAAGGTAGAGAAGTGATAATCGATGGAGATATAGAAGTACTGGCTCAAGCCGCTAATGAAAATTATTGGAATACGCTACCTGGTGAGAGGCAAATTCTTTTTAGTGTTTACTCTTCCTCCTCCGATCAACTCATTCACTCTTCAAAAGAATTAGATGATAAATATAAAGAAATCGCTGAAAAATTTAATAATCAACCTATCACAATGAGTAGATACTATTGCGGCTTTCGTTTGGTGCCCCAGACTTTTTATTTTTATACCTTAGGGACTAATCACGCTTTTTCAGAAAATATCCATTATTTCTTAGAAGAAAAGGAATGGCGCCAGCAACTACTTTCACCCTGATACCAACCGAAAAAATTAGGCAGGCAGTATTGTTGTACCAAGACGGCTTGCAACTTGACACAATTGTTTATCTTTACTTGCTAATGGCAATCCCATTCGCATAGCAAGCTCTAAATAGGCCGCGCCATAAGTAGTGAGTTTTTCTGAATAAGCATAGGCCAGAATTTCATGAAACCCTTTATTCGCCGTTTCATTATCAACTTTTATATTTAGCTGCCCTAATAGTGCTAAGTATTGATTTATATCGGCAAATGTTATGCGTTTGCCCTCTCTGCTGAAATTAAAATATTACCCACTTTTAGCGTCCATAATGCTGGCACAAATGCGCTTTCGTTTTTTAAGCGTTGGAGTAATCTGCAGGTATGTTCTGTTTGCTCATCAGCAAAACACCAAGCTAATGCAATAGAAGCATCTAGAACAAATCCTGTATTTTGTATCATTATTTTCTTCCTTCATCTCTCAATTCTTTCCAATCAAGATCCCCTAGCGTATGCGTCTTGGAAAAATTCAAGAGTTTTTCAATAGCAGAGCATACATCCTCTTGGGTAATGCTCTTTACAGGCACTAGCTTAGCCACTGGGCGCCCGTGTTTGGTTATCACCACTTTCCCGCCTTTTTCAACTTCTTTTAGCAGATCTGAAAAATGAGTCTTTGCATCAAATGCGCCTACTGTAGACATAACCATCTCTTTATACTAGTTAAAAACTAGTATAATATATTTTAATTTTAATAACAAAAGGTAACACTTGCGGATGCTTTTGAAATGGAAAGTTTGTTAACGACCACGCAAAAACAAACGATCAAGTTCGGGTATGGTCAGCTGACGCCAAGTCGGGCGACCATGATTACATACACCGCTATTTTCTGTTTCTTCCATATCGCGCAATAATTGATCCATTTCTTCACGGCATAAAACCGTATTCGCTCGAATTGCACTGCGACAGGCAAAGGTGGCAAGGATTTCATTTTCTTTCTCTTCCTTCAACCGACTTGGCGAATAAAATGTTTGCTCAATAAGACTATCTTTTATTAGTTCTGCGATGGGTCCTTTTTGTAACAAAACGGGGACTTCACGAACTAATGCCTTTGTGGGACCAACACGGTCTAATGAAAATCCCATATGACGAAATTGTTCATTCATTTCTTCCACCCGATTTGCCTCAGCTGGAGTCAAATTAATATCAATGGGGACAAGCAACTGTTGGGTGGGAATATTCCCTTCCCGATATTGCCGCTTCAATTTTTCATAAAGGACTCTTTCATGTGCTGCATGCATATCGACAATCACTAATCCTTGATCATTTTCTGCAATAATGTACAAGCCATGTAACTGTCCAAGCGTATAACCCAAACTTGTCCTCGGTAAAAAGGTGGGTGTGATAGGATTTTGATTGGTAGTAACAGGCAATTCTTGGACGACTTTTTCAGCAAAAGTTTGCATTTTTTGATATTCCGCACCTTGCTCACTGAAGGAAAGCCTAGGTTGTACCACCTCTCTTTCCGCTACCCTGCTAAATGTTTTTGAAATGACTTCTAGAGGCGTAATCTGCTTAAGACTATCTTGCAAGGTACGAGCAATAAAATCATGCACCAATTGACTATCGCGAAAACGCACTTCCTGCTTGGTGGGATGGACATTCACATCAACCATTTCAGGTGGCAAAGTAAAAAATAAGACATATCCGGGGTGACGATGATTATATAAAACATCTTGATAAGCTTGTTTCATGGCATGATTAATTAACCTATCACGAACAATTCGTCCATTCACATAGAAATATTGCATATCGGGTTGACTACGAGAAAATTGAGGCAAAGAAATCCAACCTGAAATTGATAACTCATGAGTGGCTGATTCTATGTAGAGCGCTTGCGAAACAAACTCTTCTCCAAAAATAGTGGCAATTCGCTCTGCTTGCTGCGCCTGATGTTCGGCTTTAGGAATATTAAATAGTATTTTACCTTGATGCTTAACTAAGAATTGCAAATCAAAACGATTAAAAAGAATGCGCTTGATGACTTCTTCCAAATGTGAAAGTTCGGTACGTTCTGCTCTTAAAAACTTCCTTCTGGCTGGGGTATTAAAAAACAAATCTTGAACTTCTACCGTTGTCCCTCGCGGATGAGCACAAGGCTGAATTTGATAATTTTCAACCCTGCCTTCTACCTTGATTTGAAACCCTCCGGTATCATGGATAGCTGAGGCAATTTTTACTCGAGCTACCGAACTAATACTGGCAAGCGCCTCCCCTCTAAAACCAAGACTGTCAACCTTGACCAAATCTTCGAATGTCACGATTTTGCTGGTGGCATGACGACTCACTGCCAGCGGTAAATCTTCTTTAGCCATACCAAGGCCATCATCTGTTACCTTGATGCATTTTATTCCGCCATTTTCGAGTTCAACTTTAATTAACTTTGCGCCTGCATCGATGCTATTTTCAAGCAATTCTTTTAATACCGAAGCAGGTCTTTCTACCACTTCCCCTGCGGCAATCTGATTGGCTAATAATGGATCTAAAATTTTAATAGACATGACTTGACCTCTTTTTATGTAACTATTCAGCACAAATGCTAGAAGTCGCTAAACGTTCAGATTTTAGCCAGATTCGGACAAAAAATTTAATTAAAAAGCGGAGTATACACAGGCCGTTTTAATTAAATTTTTTGTTCGAAGATAGCAAAATATGGACGTTTCAACCCTGTGCTCAATAGTTACCTTTTTATTTCTTATCTTCTGGTGATGGAGTATGGGTTAAAAAGTAGTGTTTAATTCCTTCTTTAATCGCAAAGGCGGTTTGCTTTTGATAAGCGGGATCGATTAATTTCTCTTCTTCTTGCGGGTTAGATAAAAAGCCGGTTTCAACTAAGATAGAAGGAATATCTGGGGATTTCAACACGACAAACGCCGCTTGTTCAACTTTGAGATGATGCAAGGTGGAAAATTTTCCAAGATTTTCTAATACCGTATTGCCAATCGTTAAACTGGATTCGATGGTGTGGGTTTGCGATAAATCAATTAATACAGAACGCAAAATGGCATCTTTATCTGCTAATTCTAAACTTAATCCCCCTAACTCTGATTCATTTTCTTTTTCTGCCAACCACCGAGCTGCCTCACTGGTTGCACCCCGCTCAGATAAGGCATAAACCGAAGCGCCCGTTGCATGACTATGATGATAAGCATCAGCATGAATAGCGATAAACATATCTGCCCGTTTTTTACGCGCAATCAATAATCTTTTGCGAAGCGGCAAGTAGCGATCTGTTGCACGCGTCAGAATAGCATGAAAATTGGGTTCTTCACTCAGCATTTTTTGCAGCTGCTTGGCAATTTTTAATACCACAATTTTTTCCATCATACCACTTGGCCCAATTGCTCCTGGATCCTTGCCCCCATGCCCAGGGTCAATGACCACCACAATTTTTTTTCGCATATTCATTATTTTTTTGGATGGTGGGGGGGCTTTTGCGACTTGCTTAACAGGTTCTGCCAACTTTACATCTAGCAATGGCAGCGCTTCCTTTTTCTTCGCTACCGACAAGGTCAAGGTAAGAATATTTTGCTCATCCATATATCGCGCCGTATAATTGATTTTTTGTTTTAAATCAAATACAAGACGTAAAAATTGATTGTCATGATCGCTGACCCGCAAGCTTTTTAAAAAATCATTTTCTGGTGGAACATATTTTTGTGTTAATTCTGTTTCTTTACAATCCACAACTAGCCGATCCGGATTTTTTAATAGCATAGCATGATAAACAGCACGTTCACTGAAAGATAATTGAACGGTAAGCTGCTCCATACTTTTATCAAAACGACAATTTTTAAGAGAGATTTTTTGCTTCGCAAAGGTAAGGGAAATAAAAAAAAGGCTAAATAATAGCCAAATAATCCTCCCCTCTTTCATTTCTTTTTATTTCCTTTTTGTGGCGGCTTGGTATTTTACGTTATCACATGGAACGTCGAGGAAAGACCTCAGATCAATTTGGCAATAATTTCTTTGCCTTTCTGAGTTTTTGTTATAATTTCAATTTTTCTATCCGTTTCTACCAGCGTAAAATAACAGGCAATATCGGGTATTGGTAGAATTTCTCCTGCTTGCTCTGGCCATTCGATCAAACTCAATGAATTTTCATAAAAATAATCGCGAATTCCCATCGATTCTAATTCTTCTGGATCATGAATGCGATAAAAATCAAAATGAAAAATTTTATAATCTGCAAAACAATAAGGTTCGACTAAGGTATAAGTCGGACTTTTTACTTTTCCCGTATAGCCTTTTCCTTGAATAAAACCTCTTGAAAAGGTTGTCTTGCCAACCCCAAGCCCTCCCGACAAAAATATTACGCAAGGAGGATGGCAAAAATTAGCCAATTGCTTCGCAAAAGTCATCATAGCTTGTTCAGTTTTAAATAGTTGATGCATTGACTATGGCTCTTAATTGATCAATTAAATCAGAAGCAAGCAAACCTCTTTCACCGAAGCTAGCTGCTTGATCCCCTGCTAGCGCATGAGCGATAACACCTATTTTTGTAGCGACCAAGGGCTCAATTTTTTGGGCAATTAACCCTGCAATGACACCACTTAACGCATCCCCCATTCCACCACTTGCCATGCCAGGATTACCAAATGGGCAAAGATAAATGGGTGTCTCTTGACGATTAATCAAGGTACCCGCACCTTTCAACACCCAGTTGCCGCCAAGCAGCGCAAGGCGCTGAATTGCCAAAAACCGATTAGCTTGTATTGCTTTTGCATGCTCAAGACAGAGAAGACGAGCGGCCTCCCCAGGATGAGGAGTGAGAACCCAATTATCTCGGCAACGCGGATTTCCACCTAACAAATTCAATCCATCCGCATCGATTACCAGAGGACCGGTAAAACATAATGCTTGGGAAAACAACCGCTTAGCCCAAGCATCCTGTCCTAATCCAGGACCTAACACCATCACTGAGGCTTTTGTTAAGAATGGCTGCAAGGAATCAGATTCTGTCAAGGCATGGCACATGATTTCTGGAAAATGCGCATTGATCACCACTCGGTTTCCTGGGGTGGTGACTACAGTTACTAATCCCGCACCCACACGCAATGCTGCACCGGCCACTAAACTCGCTGCACCTGCCATTCCATCATTTCCACCCACAATCAAAACATGGCCATTTTCACCTTTATGTAAATTTCGTTGTCTTTTTGGCAGCGCATCCCTTAGCATTTTTTTATTCATCAGGTAGGTCATCTCATTTAAATCATTTGCAACTTTAATACCGAGCTGCTCGAGTATGACTTCTCCCGAATAATCTAGTGCGCTAGAGGTAAATAATCCTCTCTTATAACCAATAAATGTAACCGTATAATTAGCACGAATAGCTTCTCCCAAAATTCCTCCTGTGTCTGCCTCGACACCCGAAGGAACGTCAATCGCTAAAACAGGAATTTTTGTTAGATTAATGGCTTGAATCGCCTCTCGGTAAATCCCTTCTACTTGTCGAGTTAATCCAATGCCAAAAATCGCATCAACAATCACCTGATAGCCTTGATTTTGCCATTCATTGGCAATGACAGGATATAATTCTTGCTGTGGAAATAAAAAAAAGGAATATTAAGCGATTGGCAGGATTGAAATGCTTTTTCTACCGCCTCTAGGGCGGAATTTTTTTTTCCAAACCAACAAATTTCAACTGTCAATCCAAGCCGCTTCGCTTCAGATGCCAACACAAACCCATCACCACCATTATTTCCCACACCACATACCACTAAAATTTTTTTAGCATTCGGCCATTTTGCTAATAAAACAGAGCATGCTGCGTTTCCCGCTCGTTTCATTAAGCTGGATTCAGATAATTGCTGGCTTACTGCTGCTTGCTCTAACAATCTGATTTCTGAAACACTAAAAAGCGGGGTTTGCATGAGAAAGTCCTAAATATTTATGGGCAGAATCATCATCATGATCCCTTCTAAGTGTAATCGTCGCTGCACGGCAAAAGCGGTATCATTATGCAGAAATCGCACCAACCAGTGGTCAGTTGCAAAAACTAAATTGCTGGCAAAAAATATACAATTAGGATTCTCATGAAAAAGTCTTTCTGCAATCTGTGTTAATTTCTCTACAGGATCAATCCCATAATCAACTATTGCATAAGCCGCATGGCCTTTGGTGTGAACATACTTAACAAAATTATCCAAATGTCTTTTTACTACCCGTTTTAAATACTGAAATTGTTTTTCCGCTCCATAACTTTGCACATCAATAATACCGACAGAAACAAAAATAAAATTTTTAAAATAATGGGGAAAGAGTCGATGGATCCATAACAAGGTATGCATACCGACTCCTACGCTTTTACCAATAAATAGGACAGCGGTAGGCGCATTGGAATTAAAAATAGGAATCTTCTCTGGCTCTGGAATAGATTTTGGAATAAGCAACTTGTCTGCTTCTTTAAATTTCTTATTAACCGCTTGATAATATTTGCGTGTTCGCCAGCAAAGCGCAACAACCGTACCTGTAATTAATAAGGCAACTAGCCCACCACTATTGAAACGCGTAATAATCAACATGGTTAAAATACAAACACAAATTACCGCAGCTGAAGCTGCCAGCAACAAACGCACTCGATTTGATCGTCGTACTTTTCGTGTTTGCCACCAGTGCTTACAAAGACCAACAAGGGAGACGGAAAATGCAATAAAAACATTGACACTGTACAGCACCAAGATATATCTAACGTAGCCATCTGTTGCAAATAAAATAATTAATGCAGCTACGCCCATCAAGAGCACGCCGTTTTGTGTCACTAACCGATTGGATAAATTACGAAAACGTCTTGGCACCCAACCATCAATTGCCATATTGGCAAGCACGGCAGGACCGCCTAAAAATCCGGTATTTGCACTCACAAAAAGGAGACCGGCTTCTGAAAGTAGGGTAATCATTAATATGGAATGCGTAAAACGACCTTCCCCTAATATCTGATCAAACACCACTGCGTTAAGTGTCATGCCATGATGCGGATAAACATTCCACAACATATATAAAAATAAAATTCCTCCCGCTGTCAAACTTAGAGAAACGGCCATGTAAAACATCGTCCATTTACCTGTTGTGACCTTGGGTTCTGTCAGGGTATGCACATTATTTGAGACGGCTTCGAGTCCGGTATAAGTCGCACCTCCTACCGAATAAGCTCGAATCAGTGTGGCGAGCAGGAAAATCAATCCTCCTGTGACGAGAATGCTTTGTGCTTCATGATTCGCCGCGTGATAGATATGCGGCACATGTGTCCCTCGTTGACCAAAGCCATAGAGAATCAGCGCTAGGTGAGTAACCAGAAACCCTATAAAAATTGGTAATAAAAAACGGATGGACTCTTTCATTCCCCTTAAATTGAGAAATATCAACAGAAGAATAAGGAAGGCACTCACAAATAATTTATAATCTTGAAATCCATAAGGCAGCAAGCTGAAGCCAGCATCTACACCACTTGCTATGGAAATAACAATGGTCAAAATGTAGTCAACTAATAACGCTGAACCTGCAAACAGCCCAGAATAAGTCCCTAGCAACTTGGTAGCGACTTTGTAGCCACCCCCTCCACTTGGAAAAAGCTCAATGACTTGATTATAAGCAAATGAAATAATAAATACGGTCAGCGCAATCGCTGTAGCCAGATAAAAAGCCAGATTAGTGTGATCCCCTAAACTCAAATAAGCTTGTTCAGGACCGTAACAAGCCGAGGATAAGCCATCTGCACCCAACCCAATCCAAGCTAAAAAGGCACTCAATGCGATTTTTTTTCTGACCCTTTGATCGAGTGGATTAAAGGGTTTACCAATCAGCAATTGATAAAGTTTGTTTAACATCCCTGTCCCTTATTAATAGGCCACAACTTGTCGCTATTTTGGAATATAGTCTAGCGTGTTCTCTATCTCTGGGTAACCATTTCTTTCTAGATACCATCCAATGTTGTCCCGGTTCAAGCTTGCAGTCAAAATTGAGTCAGGCAGAACTTTTACCTTATAAGTTGACTTAATTTCCCCTACCGCGCTTTCACCTATTGAAAATAGTTTTCCCGCATAGCGCTTAGAAATAAAATCAGCGAGGGATTGACGGTTGGCATCTAATCCCATGGTTTCCATGTAAGCCAATGCCTTTTCCAAGCAAGATTGAATCAGTTCAATAAAGCTTTGAATAGTTGATTGGCTGCTTCGCAATCCAGCTTGGTAACAAACACTGGCTGTTTTTCCTTCAATACAATGATTCATGTTTCTTGTGCAACTATCAAAAAAAATCTTTTCATGCCCTGTAGATTTAAAAACATAGCGGCTAGTAATGAACTGATAAATCAGCTTTGTCATATGCGATTGGCAAATTTCCCAAGATGGGAAGTTTTCAAAATGAATAGCGCAGCATTTATTACTATTAAAATAAGTAGTCATTCCATGCTGCATTGTCCATTCCTTAAAATTAGAGTGACAAGACTTGTTTTGAAAAGACCGCAAAAGTTGATAAAAGGTATTAAGGATTGAATGACTTTCTCTGCTGGTGTATGCACTCAATATCCCTTTATCACTTAACTCCTTGCGAACCATATCTATTTGTTTAATTTGTTCTTCTAACCATTCAAGTGTCACCTCTTCTAGCTTAGGCAATGCCAGCTCAACTTGATCTTTTTTATCGCTAGGTTCTGGTTCGGCTAAAGTACTGGTTGATTTTAATGCCGCAACCAGCCTTGAGGTATGACTGGTTTTATCTCGCGTGGAATCAGAATTTCTTCTATTGCGATCGTCAAAGATGACTTCCAGGGTTTTGATAATATCAGCAGACACGCGTTCATGAGGATTGATATTCTTTGGCAAACGCGCAATAACTTTTTTAAGCTGCAGCATTGTCTCTGGCATCCCTTCAGAGTTAAACCACCTTTCTTTGGTAAAAAGCGTATTCCATTTACTGTGCATCGCTCGCCAAATTTCTGGCACCTGCTTTAATTTTTCATAAGTTAAAGGTTGTCCTTCATAACTTGACAAGGCGATTTTTGCACAATGTTTCATGTTTCGCATGTTATCTGGTGCAAATACTGTTTGCTTTGTGCTTGATTCAAGATCAACCGTCAAGGCCGGAATGGTTTTCAGCTTTTCTAAAGCTTGTCCACTTTTCGGATCGCTGTCGCCATAGATCAACTTAACACAGGCATTGACCGCAAAATTGCCAAGGCGTTTTAACAATTCATTACCATGCCAAACTAATAAGTTCGCCGCCTGTAAGCTACTGAGGGTATCCTTTTCTTCTTTTTCTAAGCGTTTCACTCGCGCGTCGGCTTTATTATGAAGATTGATAATCGCCGCAAAACGATGTTGTTTTCCTTTGTAGAGGATAGGTCCATTAATCGGCTGAGTTCTAATTTGTCCTAACTGCAAATGCTTCGCCTCTGCCAAACCTCGCATGACATGTTGTCGCACTACCCTTCTAGCTAAATGACTATCATTCATCGCAGCTTGATAAAGCTTTTCTTTATAAAGCGATCTATCTACCTTTCTTAGAATGCTTGCAACAGGATGATTCGCTTGATAAAAAGGAAGTTTCAAGGCGGTGACAAATTGTTTTTTATCGGCGAGTAACGATTTCTTAATTTCACAGTGCGCAATCTCTACACAAAGCGCATCTATGGATAGCGCTTGAGTGTGGCTCTCTGCTCTTGCCAATTTATCTTCTTCAGAATCATCCGATTCATCTTGACTCACTTTTAGCTGAATAAGCTGATCAACAAGGCTCTCCATTTCTTGATTTTCAGCATTTTCTCGTATTTTTGCTTCAGAATCGTTTGCTGCACCCGCTTGTTTTATTTCAATTAACTCCTCTACATTTTCATAAAATTTAGCGAGATTAACTCGAACATACTCAGCAATTTCATCTTTAAAGTCTTCAGTTATTCTGATATCAATATAAAAATTCAAGCTTTCTTCGATATACTTGGCATCAAAAAAGTTATAACTGGGATCCACCAAGTTTGTACTGAGAACTTGCGCCGCTACCACCGGATCATTCATCATCTTGTCTAATGCTATTTTAAATACCGCATTTTCATCTAACGTTTTTAAAAAATCTGGCTGTTTAATATAGTGCGCTAAAATATGAAAACATTCGCCAGCTGATAAGGCAGCAATTTTTTGTTCATCGGTCAACACCAAGTAGCCAAAACTTTGTTCTGGTGGTATTTTTTGGGAAAAAATTGACCATTTATCCCGTACTATTTCCTTGCCAATAAAATAATCTAACAATTCAAATCGAGAGGATTCTGAATAAAATTTATATTTTCCATCACCAGAAAATAATAGCGCTGAACAAAACGCTTCATCATGATCAAAACAATGCTTTTTCGGGTCTTTCGGATCAAGTGGAAATAATAAATCATTAGCCTTACCCTTGAATAAATCAAGTAAGGTATTGCCTCTCAAATTCAACAAAGAAATAATCAGATTACGGTAGACTTCATGGCGCTTAATGTCCGGGCCAATCAGCGTTCGACTTGCGCTAATCAGACTCACGATAGCACTGTAATCGGCAGACCAATTCTTTCTGCCTGCTCCGCCTTTCTTAAAGGCTGCAATATGTTGTTCATTAGTTAATACTTCGCGAACAAAAGTGGCATCACCTTTAAATAATGATAAAACAAAATCAATTGCATTTGATCCCTTCAGAATTCCCAATGCCTTTGAGTTCTCCAGCAGAGATCGCATTTCTGGTAAACAAGCAGGAGGAGTCAACAAAGTTTTCAAAGCGGGTGCAGCACAGAAGGCTTTAAGTATTTTAGCCTTATCCTCATCATTTTCAGTGGCGGCAAACCATTTACGAAAAAAGTCTACTGAAAGGCGTTTTTGAAATTTTTCGTCCTTGCTATGGGAGAAAGCCACCGCTTCGACATGTCCCTTTAACTCATTAAACGAAGCTTGATTCGCAAATTCATTTAAGAGGTGAGCGGCAGCTTTACCATTCTGGGTCAATCGCAAATAGAGATGAGAATACTGAGGATCAAGAGAAATGACTCCCTTGTCAACATCTGCCACGATTTTTTTAAGTGGAATGTGGTTAAGAAAACCTTTTTCATTAATTCGCTTATCAAGCAGGAATAAGAGCTCGTCTTCATTCAATAACACCCCCTTCCCTGAAAAATAAGCATTAAGATAATCCAAAGACATTTTTTGATCATAGGCTAAGTATTTTAAAAAAAGCGCGGGGTCGGTCTTTCTTAACTCCTTAAACTTTTCATAGTTTTCATTCTTTAGCTGATTAAATAAGGTATTTTGTTCTGCTTGGGTGAGTAATAAATCTTGATCAAGCAATACTGCCAATCGTAATTCAGCATCCTTAATTAAATCTGATAACTTATGGTTTAGACGTAATTCCTCAATCGCCGCATTATTTGCAAGCCAGTGGCCAATAAGCGAAAAATAATCAGGCTGGAAAAGATCAGCAACAAACGTTTTACAAAGTTGTAAAATTTCAAGTGGCGTTCGTATTGCAAAAATGACGCCAAGCGTTTCTTGACTTGCTAAGAATAGTTTTAAAGCGGGTAACTCGCCATTTACATCTAAAATTTTATTTCTAAACCTAACATGATGCATAAATTTCGCAAGAATTTCGCCTGACTTTGTTTTTTGCGAGCCATGAAGGTTATACCATTTTATAATAAAGGATAGAGCGAGCTCACTTAGAAAATTTTCATCCTTATAATGTAAGTTAATTAAATTCTCAACATCATTCCCGTCAAGAAAGATTAAATTATTTGGTTCAAAATACTCATTGAGGATCCTTGCGGTTATCTTCGGGTTCGTCAACAATATTTGTTGTAGAGGACCGAATTCCAGCCTCTTGCTCATCAAAACCGCACGAAATAGCGAAAAATTTCGAATCACGATGCCCATACCACTGCGCTCAATTTCAGCTTTTAAAGCATCGGCCAGCTCTACCTCTGTAAAGCCATAAGTCTCTCCATCACATAACCTTTGAATGCTAAGAAGTAGCAAACGAGAATTTTCTGTTAACAATTCAAGAGAGAGCGCCTGATTAGTATCTTTAAAACGATGAAAGTGATCACTGTTTTGTATGTAAAAAAAAGTCACCAACCGCTCTTTTTCATCAGCATTAAGCAATAGATTTTTATGGTTTATTAGTATATGGGCTCTTAGATCCGGATCGAGAATTAAATCTACGAGACTTCCTCGTTTACGTAGGGAATCGATCTGTCCTTGATCGGATAGTAAATTCATCACATATTGAACATCCTCATTATTCAACCCCGATCTATATTCGATAGCATTTTCCATCATTCAACACCTCTTAGCAGCTATATAATTTTCAGTTTACATATTAATTATTAAATTATTATTAACGGTAAAAAGTGTGGCAAAATAAATTTTCAACCTGACAAAAAAACCTGTGCCTGTAGTTGACAAATCCCAAAGATCAGATAAATACTTGCAGCATGAACTATAGTCACGCCTACCATGCAGGAAGTTTTGCAGATGTTTTTAAACATGTTGTCGTCTGCATGATACTCGATTCCTTACAAAAAAAAGACACACCCTTTTGTTATTTAGATACTCATGCTGGCGAAGGACAATACCTCTTGTCCGCTTCCCGCTCTCAAAAAACGAAAGAATATGAAGCGGGTATTCAATTACTATTCGGCGCCCCTAATCCACCGAAAATTATTAAACGCTATCTTCAAATCGTCAACCGTTTAAACGCTAAAGAGGGTCAGTATTACCCAGGTTCGCCCTTGATTGCAAGAAGCATAATTAGACAAAAAGATCGGCTTATTCTTTGTGAATTAAATAAAAATTATGCAGAATCACTGAAAATTTTATTTAAAAAAGACAATCAAGTTGCTGTTCATTGCCAAGATGGCTACCCCCTACTCAAGGCATTGCTTCCCCCCACACCTCGTAGAGGAATGGTTTTAATTGATCCTCCGTATGAGGACATAAAGGAATTCTCATTAATCATAAAAAATGTGACCATCGCATTACAACGCTGGCCGCAAGGTATTTATGTCATTTGGTATCCCATTAAGGATAGACGCCGCATTCAACTTTTCGAACAACATTTAAAAAAAATAACCAAACATTTGCTAATGACAGAGCTCAGTTTATATCCAGATGATTCCCCCATCGCACTTAACGGCAGCGGCCTAGCCATTATCAATCCTCCTTGGCAATTAACAGAAGGTTTGCGAAGTATTCTTCCTTGGTTATTAAATACCTTGGATGTAAAAAAAAGCGGCAGTTTTCGAATTGAAATGTGCTCGTAAATTCAGCAGGAAAAAATATGTCCACTTATTCCCCATTATTTACTGACTATTATCAAATCATGATGGCTTATGGCTATTGGAAACTCGGCATGGCAGAACGAGAAGCCGTTTTTCATTTAAGTTTTCGAAAATTGCCTAATCGCACCTCCTACATTGTCGCAGCAGGTCTTGAAAAGGTAATTGAATTACTTAAAAATTTTTCTTTTACTGACTCAGATAGGGATTACCTAAAAAGCTTGAAACATAACCAAGATCCCATTTTTCCTGAAGAATTTTTGGATTATTTAAGTCAACTTCGTTTTTCTTGTGATTTAGATGCTATCCCTGAAGGCACATTGGTTTATGCATTAGAACCGCTTATTCGCATACAAGGCCCCATCCTGCAATGCCAGTTGCTCGAAAGCCCATTGCTAAATTTTATTAATTTTTCTTCATTAATTGCAACTAAATCCTCATTAATTTGCTCTGCTGCTGGCAGTAAACCCGTAGTCGAATTTGGCTTAAGGCGAGCCCAAGGCCCCGACGGGGCCCTCACTGCCAGCCGAAGCGCCTACATTGGTGGTTGCAGCAGTACTTCAAACCTCCTGGCAGGCAAACAATACGGCATACCAACGCAAGGCACGCAGGCGCATAGCTGGATAATGGCGTTTCAATCCGAAAAAGAAGCTTTCGATAAATTTGCCAGCATTATGCAAAGTTCAACAACCTTACTAGTGGATACTTACAGCACGCTTCAAGGCGTTAAACATGCGATTGAGGTTGGTTTGCAATTAAAAAAAGAAGGAAAACAACTTGCTGCCGTTCGCTTAGATTCCGGAAACTTGTTAGATCTGAGTAAAAATACGCGTAGATTATTGGATCAAGCCGGCCTAGCAACCACCGAAATTATTGCAAGCGGTGATCTTGATGAAAACATTATTAGCCGCCTGATTGTGAGTGGCGCTCCCATTGATGCTTGGGGAGTGGGCACAAAACTGGTCACTTCCTATGATCAACCTGCATTCAATGCCATCTATAAGCTCACTGCCCTCAAGAATGAACAGGGCGACTGGGAATATAAAATGAAACTGTCTAATGACCCCCAAAAAATGACACTACCTGGCAGGTTACAAGTGCGAAGGTTCTATCAAGATACCATCGCTGTGAAAGACTTGATCTATGATCTGAACATTCCTGAACCAGAATTAAAAAAAGCCGGGGAAGATCTGCTCCAACCAATCTTTCGGCAGGGTCAATTGGTTTATGCACTCCCCTCTTTAAATAAAATCAGAGAAGATCTGCTACATAGACTGAAACTTTATATTGAACAATCACCCAAGCCCTATTCGGTCACACTCGGAGACAACATGCAAAAAAACACGGAAGCGATAATGAGAAAAATAAAAAAGTAACGATTCAGCACAAATGCTAGAAGCCGCTAAACGTTCAGATTTTAGCCAGATTCGGACAAACAAATTTAATAAAAAAGCGGAGCATACTCAAGTATGTGAACAGTTTTAATTAAATTTTTTGTTCGAAGATGGCGACGTTCAACCCTGTGCTGAGTGGTGACATAAAAAATACTAATTTGAACCTGCGCTCGGGATAAAAAAGTGTTCACGATAGTGGCGCAATTCTGCGATCGAGTCATAAATATCATATAAAGCACGGTGGCTCGATTCTTTTGAAAAACCCCTTAAGATTTCAGGCGCCCAGCAACTGGCAAGTATTTTAATTGTGCTCACATCTAAGTTTCGGTAATGAAAAAATAGCGCTAATTTAGGCATCCACTTGTAAATAAATCTTCGATCTTGGCAAATGCTGTTACCACACATAGGAGATTTTCCCGGCAACACATATTGGGCCAAGAAGGCCAAGGTTTCTTTTTCTGCTTGTTCTTCATTATATTTGCTGGCTTTCACTCGGCTAACTAAGCCTGATTTATTATGCTGATTGGTATTCCAAGCATCCATGTTGTCTAAAAGCTCATCCGCTTGGTGAATTGCAATAACTGGGCCTTCTGCAATAACATTCAGGTTTGCATCTGAAACAACCGTTGCAATCTCGATTATTTTATCTTGATCTGGATTCAAACCCGTCATTTCAAGATCTAACCAAACTAAATTATTGAGTTTATTTGTCATGTAATTCCTAATATTTATAATTACCGCCTTGCCTTCATTGAAGCACACAAGATTTATTCTTACAATCACAGATAGGACTTTTCAAGCCAGGTCGAATAAACTAGTATTAGTATTAGCAGAAATCAAGCATGGAGTTGCCTTATGTTTCTCTTATTTATCATTATTGCTTACCTTCTCGGCTCAGTCTGTTCCGCCATCCCCGTCTGCAAATTTATGGGGCTACCTGATCCAAGAACTGAAGGTTCTGGTAATCCAGGAGCAACCAATGTGCTGCGACTTGCGGGTAAGCAGGCCGCATCCCTAGTCTTAATTGTTGATGGATTAAAAGGCTTTATCCCTGTCATTTTAGCTCGATTGGTTGGCGTTTCAGGATTTGCTTTAGGTCTAATTGCACTGGCTGCATTACTTGGCCATATTTTCCCATTATATTATAAGTTTAAAGGCGGCAAGGGTTTTGCTACAGCGCTTGGCACCCTTTTCGGATTGAGCCTAGTTGCCGGCCTACTCGCTATTATTACTTGGGGAATAGTGGTTTACTTCACAAAATACTCTTCTCTCGGCGCAATTGTCACGGCCCTCCTGATGCCACTCTATGTTCTTATTTTCAGTCATGCCGCTTACTTCTTTCCTGTCCTTATTATGACTATCATTCTAATCTGGCGACATTGGGAAAATATTGAACGTTTACGTGCCGGCACAGAAAATAAAATTACTCTGTAATTATTCGCTTGGGTGGCAATAACTCATCCAACGACCACCTAGATTTAACCTTAATCGCCAGCGTTTCATCTTGCTCTCCTTTTAATAAACGCTGGCAACCCGCGTAAGCTACCATTGCGCCATTATCCGTACAATAGGCAGGTCGCGGATAAAAAACCTCTACTCCCAAAGCCTCCGCCATTTCTTTTAAACTCAGCCTAAGCAATTGATTTGCCCCCACTCCTCCTGCCACCACCAAGGTTTGATGTTTTGTCTGCACTAAAGCCCGCTTGGCTTTAAGAACCAGCGCGTCAACCGCTGCCTCCTGGAAGGCATAAGCGATATCAGGATAGGCGTGTACATCGTCACCCACACTCAAAATTAATTTTGCAACCTGCGTTTTTAAACCACTAAAACTAAAATCCAATCCCGGTTTATCCGCCATCGGCCTTGACAAGGTAAAAGTTGACTTACCCTCTAAGGCAAGTTGAGATAATGCCGCACCGCCAGGATACGATAAGCCTAATAATTTTGCAGTCTTATCAAACGCTTCGCCTACTGCATCATCAAGTGTTTCTCCCAATAATGAATAGCAACCCAAATCTTTTGCTTCAACCAACAGGGTGTGACCGCCTGAAGCCAGCAGCCCAACAAAAGGAAAAGCAGGAGCGGTTTCCTCAAGCATAGCTGCTAACAAATGTGCTTCAAGATGGTGCACGCCGAGTGTTGACACCTGCAAACTAAAACCCAAACTTTTTGCAAAGCAGGCACCCACCATGAGTGAACCACTCAATCCTGGCCCCGCGGTATAAGCAATCGCATTAATTTCGCATAAGTTTATTTTAGCCTCACTTAAAGCTTGCTCTGTTAAGCCTGTCATTCTTTTAATATGATCTCGCGAAGCCAATTCCGGCACCACCCCGCCATATTTAGCATGAAGTTGGGTTTGACTATATAACTGATTACTCCTTAAGCCTCGATTCGAGTCATAAACAGCTACGCCCGTATCATCACAAGAGGTTTCAATACCTAACACTATCATAAATTTATCTCATCTAGATCTTTACACTACTCTATAATCTCTTTAAGATACATGTCTTTGTCACTTATGAAAATAAGTGTTTTATCTATATCCTTCACGAAGGGTATATTAATTTTTAAAGTTCGAGGTGATTTTTTAATGCCCCATGTCAACGTAAAAGAATGTGATTCTTTTGATGTTGCGCTACGGCGCTTCAAACGAGCATGTGAAAAAGCTGGAATTCCCACTAAATTGCGGCAGATTGAATTCTATGAAAAGCCAACTTCAAAACGCAAAAGAAAACTTGCTGCTGCAGTCAAAAGGCATCTAAAGAAGCTTGCGAAGGAACGTGAAATGTACCAACGCAATGCAAGACGCGTAAAATTCAAAGAAGCAAAAAAAGAATATACAGAAGAACAAGCTTAATGCTGAGAGAGCAGATCCAACAAGATATGAAAAATACCATGCGAGCGCAAGATAAGCGCCGACTTGGAGTCATACGGCTGTTGCTTGCAGCAATTAAACAGAGAGAAGTGGATGAACGCATCACTTTAGATGACAATCAAATTTTGACTGTCATTGATAAAATGCTGAAACAACGTCGCGATTCCCAAGCTCAATACCAAAATGTTGGTCGGCAAGATTTAGCCGACCAGGAATCCTATGAAATTAATCTACTCGAAAACTATTTACCCGAACAACTTAGCAATCAAGAGATTCATCAGTTAGTCGCGAATGCTCTTCAGGAAACCCAAGCAGCATCCATGAAAGATATGGGTAAGGTCATGGCGCTTCTTAAGCCAAAAATTCAAGGCCGCGCTGACATGGCAGAAGTCAGTAAAATGATAAAAAACGCTTTGGAACCTCAAGCATAACCGTCCTCTAATACCTCGAACTAGACTCTTCAGGTGTGAAGTGAAATTACTCCAATCTTTTATTGACGAAGTTTTGTCGCGCATTGACATTGTTGATACTATCGAAAAGCGCATTTCTCTTAAAAAGACCGGGAAAGGTAACTACACGGGTTTATGCCCGTTTCATCAAGAAAAAACCCCCTCATTTGCTGTCAGTCAAGGCAAACAATTTTATTATTGCTTTGGATGCAAGGCAAGCGGCAATGCAATCGATTTTCTTAGGACCTATGATAAGCTTTCTTTTATCGAAGCAGTCGAAGTACTCGCCTTAAAAGCTAATCTCAACATGCCCGATGAGAATAATAAAGAAACTGCAATTCTCCCCTCTCACTTAGCTTTACTTAAAAACGCTGCAAATTTTTTTCAGGCTCAACTTAAAGAAAGTTCTGCACAAAGCTATCTGCAAAAACGTGGTTTAACAAATGAAATGATTAAACGATTTGAGTTGGGTTTTGTACAAAGTGGTTGGAATAATTTGAAAACCGCCTTAGGCGGAACCTTAAGCAAACAACAGGCTCTGGTAGAAATTGGTTTGCTGGTAGAAAACAAGCCTAATCAATATTACGATCGATTTCGCAGTCGTCTCATCTTCCCGATTAAAAATAAGCGAGGACAGATTATCGCCTTTGGTGGACGAAGTATTGACAACCAAATGCCTAAATATTTGAACTCGCCTGAAACGGCTTATTTTCATAAAAGCCAGGAACTTTATGGACTGTATGAATCACTCCAAGCAACTAAAAATATTACTAAATTTATTATTGTTGAAGGGTATTTAGATGTCATTGCCCTACATCAATATGGAATAACAGAAGCGGTGGCTACGCTTGGGACAGCCATTAGTCTACAACATATTCATACCTTGCTACGCTATACAGACACTTTATATTTTTGTTTTGATGGCGATCAAGCGGGTGAAACGGCTGCTTGGCGTGCTTTGGAAATGATTCTTCCCTTAATGAATACGGGTTACAAGATAAATTTTTTGCTGCTAGGGGAAAAAATGGATCCTGATAGCTTTGTTCGTATACAAGGTGGCGAAGCTTTCCTAACTAAATTGGCGGACAGCTTAACCCTCCCCGATTTCTTTTACAAAAGACTGCTTGCTAAAAATGAAATTGAATCTATTACGGGTAAAACCCGTTTGGCACATATAGCAGAAAAATATCTCCGAAAAATCCCTAAAGGAATCTTTCAAACATTAATGTATGAAGCGCTTGCAGATGCAATTGGAATGAACCTAGCGAGAATTCAAGAAATATTACCCTCCACCTCTCTGTCCACAGTAACTAAAGCGCCCAATACTTTTAAAATTAACATCGAGCCTACCCTTCGGCTAGCACTGTGCTTACTCATCCAAAAACCAAATTTGATCTCTGACTTCACGCCCCCTGAAAATTTTTATATGATACAAATGAAGGGAATGGACTTTTTAATTAAAATTTTATTACTCGCCAAGCAAAATCCTCTCCTCACAACCGGTGCCTTATTTGAGCATGTAGACGAGGAACAAGATAAATTTTTATTTCAAGAACTAGCAACACAAGAACTACTGATACCGGAAGAATCTTGGGCAGAGGAGCTGCAAGGTGCAATCAAACGTATTTCCGAACTAGAAAAGGAACATAAAATTTTTATATTAATGCAAAAAGGGAAAAAAGCAGGATTCACAGAAGAAGAAAAACAGTCTCTACAAAAGCTATTATTAGATAAGAATGAGTAATTTTTTAATAAAATAGGTAAAAGATAATAAAGAATTAAATGTTTCAACTTTATGCTGGATAATTATCTGGAATAATCTTTATTTACTGCTAAACTACAACGTTTTAGTTTTTTCCAGGTATGACCTCAGTCGAGTGATGGCAATTGCCACATCTTCAGCAAAGCTGAAACCAGCAATAAATTTTGGTTTAAACGGATTTCAATCCTGTCCTAACTTATTTAAGGTCGCGCTACTAACGGAGACATTATGCCAGTTGAGCAAGATAAATCTGATGATTTCAAAGAATTACTTGAGAAAGGTAAGCAACAAGGCTTTCTTACTATAGATGAAATTAATGATGCTTTACCAGAAGGCATTATTGATCCTGATCAAGTTGAAAACATCTATAGCCGCTTTAACGAGATGGGTATCGTTGTTTATGAAACTGCACCCGATGAAGATTTACTTCTCGTAGAAAACACAGCAACTGTGGACGAAGAGGCAGCAGAAGAGGCGGTTGCAGCCTTAGCCTCTATGGATAGTGAATTTGGCAGAACGACTGATCCTGTGCGTATGTATATGCGTGAAATGGGCAGTGTTGAATTACTTACCCGTCAAGGCGAAATTGCCATTGCTAAACGAATCGAAGAAGGTCTGAAACTCGTCTTAACAGCACTTTCACAATATCCTGAATTTATCTCCAATATTTTACATCAGTACAGCCTGGTTGAAACAGGCGAAAAAAGACTGAATGACATTATTACTGGCTTCATTGATGAAGAAATGGATGAATCACAAATTGGAGAGGAAGGAGCAGGTGAAATTTCCCTCGATAGTGATCTCACAGATGTAGAAGATGAAGGAGAAGGAGAAGGAGATATCGAATTTGTCCCTGCTAGTGTCCCTACAAATATCGATGAAGAGGCAGAAAATCAGCTGGCTGAAGAAGCCGAATCAGTTGATGAAGAAAATAGTGAACAAGATAAAGAAGCTGAAACGAGTGAAGATGAATTTGGTGGAAAATCAAAAACCGATGATGAAGAAGGAGAAAGCGGAGACAGTGGGGACAGTGGAGATATCATGGATTCAGGACCGGATCCCATCCTTGCCAGGGCAAGATTTGAAGAGCTTCGTAGCGCTTATGATCAGTATTTACAAGCAGCATCCACATATGGCAAAACTGATGCGCATGCCATCAAAGCGCAAAAAGGACTGACAGACATATTTATTCATTTCAAATTAGCACCGAAACAATTTAATAAGTTTTCGCGTCGTTTAAAGGAAATGCAAGAAGAAGTTCAAGAACAAGAGAGAATCATTCTTAAGCTTTGCGTAGATAAGGCAAAAACACCGAAATCAAGTTTTATTAAATCTTTTGTCAATAATGAAACTAATTTAGATTGGCTTGGTCAATACAGTGCAGATCATTCAGACAAAGCAACCCACCTCAAACAATATGAAGCAGAAATTCTGCGCGTACAAAAAAAGCTCATCATAATCGAGAAAGAAAATAAATTAAGCATTCATGATATAAAAGAAATCAATCGACGTATGTCTAGCGGCGAATCGAGAACACGATTAGCCAAAAAGGGAAATGATTGAAGCTAATCTGCGCTTAGTCATTTCTATTGCTAAAAAATACACAAATCGTGGATTACAATTTTTAGATTTGATTCAAGAAGGTAACATCGGCTTAATGAAGGCGGTAGATAAGTTTGAATACCGACGTGGTTACAAATTTTCAACCTACGCGACTTGGTGGATCCGTCAAGCAATCACGCGCTCTATTGCAGATCAGGCGAGAACTATCCGCATTCCAGTTCATATGATTGAAACCATTAATAAAATGAACCGTTTTTCTAGAATCATTTTTCAAGAAACGGGTATTGAACCAAGCCCAGAAGAACTCGGCAAGTATATGGATATGAGCGAGGACAAAATAAGAAAGGTGTTAAAACTTAAAGAGCCTGTTTCGCTTGAAACGCCAATTGGAGACGATGAAGATTCTCATCTAGGCGATTTCATCGAAGATACCATGATGTTATTACGTATTTATTCTGCCACGATTGAAAGTTTGCGCGAAGCAACTAAGTCCGTGCTTTCCTCTCTTACCCCGAGGGAAGCTAAAGTTTTGCGAATGCGTTTTGGTATTGATATGAATACTGATCACACCTTAGAAGAAGTGGGCAAACAATTTGACGTGACTCGAGAGCGCATCAGACAGATTGAAGCAAAAGCATTACGCAAGCTTCGACATCCCAGCCGCTCTGAAAAGTTACGCAGCTTTTTAGACGTAGAAGACTAAAGTCTGGGTCAAGACCATTTTAGCATAACTATTCAGCAGAGGGTCGGATAGTTACAGATTGCAAGCGATGGTCTCTTCCGAGGCGATCGGTTGAAATTTTTTATTTTTTGCATTCCATTCAAAAATGGTGTGTTGCTCAAGATCGATAAACCAGGCATGAATACTTAACGTCCCTTTAGCTAAGCGCTCCTGCACAATGGCATATTGCTTTAGATTTTCAATTTGATTTAATACATTCTCCCTAGAAAGCTCCCCAAGATCTGGGATTGTTGGATTTAATTGATTTTTGATATTTTGTATCCAACTGCCAAGCCCTGATGGCAACTCGCTGATCTTTGGTTCGCGGCAGGCTTTAATCGCTCCACAATTACTATGACCACAAATCACTATTTCACGAATGTCCAGTTGTAATAACGCAAACTCTAAGGCAGCAATTTCGCTATGCTGCGAATAGTAGAAGAAGATGGAATGACATTTCCTACATTACGCACGATAAATAGCTCCCCAGGATCAGTCTGAGTGATCATTGAAGTTAAGATTCGACTATCTGAACAAGTAATAAAAAGCGTATGTGGGTCTTGCTGATTAGCAATGAATTCAAATAATCGTTTGTCATTTTCATCACGATCTGCATGAAATTTTTTAACGCCATCAGTAATCGCCCATGAAAAGATTTCATCGAAAGTTTATCTTTTAGCTCGCTTTCTGATGATAAATAGCATTTTTCAAAGTATCATGCCTTTCACATACTTAAAAATCGACTCAAAACGTCGTGGTAATCCTTTCAGAAAAATATTGAAATCCCGATTTTGAAAATTTTGGATAAAATCAGTGATAGCAGATGCACCTGTGCTATCAAGATCACTGACATGAGAGAGATCTAAAATAATGGGTTTAGTCGAAGATACATTTTGTAAATTTTTTTCAAGATCTGCGACTTGACTTAATGACAGAAAATTAAGCGGTCCGCTAAGCGATAAACGAATCGCATCTTTCGCTTCATGGGTAATATGCATGCTCGCCCTTGAAGCACGCACTAAAACAATTAAGCAAGCAGCAAGTATCCCGACTTGAATTCCAGCGGTCAGATCAACAAAGATAATCATGAGAAAAGTGACTAAATAAATTGCCGCCTCGCTTCGAGAACTTTGCAATAAATTACGAAATTCCTGGTAATTGATCATAGAAAATGCAACTGAAATTAATACCGCTGCCAAGGCGGCAACAGGTATTTTTGCAATAAGTGGCGCAGCAAAGAATACGATGATAAGAATCACTAATGAATGAATGATGCTGGCACGTCGCGTTTTTGCACCCGAGCGCACATTGACTGCCGAGCGCGCAATCACTCCAGTAATCGGTATTCCACCAAATAAAGAAGTGACGATATTTCCCAGTCCCTGCCCAATCAATTCTTGGTCAGGGTCGTGCTTGTCAGTTTTTAATAATTTGTCGATAGCACTAGAAGAAAGTAAGGTTTCAAGACAAGCTAACATATAGATAGTGAATGTTGTTAAGGCTAACTCGCTTAAAGAAGAAATCATGAATACTGGCAAATGAGGCGCAGGTAAGGTTCTTGGAATCTCCCCTGATCAATGGAACGCTACCTATAGAAAAAAGCTTGTGCAATTAAAGTTGCCAATATCACAGCAATGATGGCAGCTGGGATTTTGGGATTGAATCGAGGTAATAGTCGAATAATGATAATCGTCATCACCACGATGACAAGCGCAATAAGATTCATGGTATTTAAGTATTGCCATAAATGTCCGGCAACATCGAAAATATGCGCAGTAGGCGGTTGCGGCAGACCCAACGCACGCGGCAATTGGCCGATAATAATAATCACGCGAATCCCTGAAGTAAAAGCGGCAATCACCGGCAAAGGAACAAAACGACTCAACCGACCCAGTCGAAAAATTCCGCTTATGAGCTGCATTATCCCT
>CAVPKM010000016.1:0-137702 GCA_963705725.1 uncultured Gammaproteobacteria bacterium | reverse complement strand
ATTTGCTACGTCCCCTGCTTTTAGGTAAAGCACCATCAGCAGGTAAAAACTGCAGGCTTGTTGTTCAGCGCTAGATTGTTTGGTCGCTAACGCATAGTATTTTTTGGCTGCATCAAATTCATTGGCATAAAATGCTTCATGACCTTTTTCATAATAATTAAACATGACAAGGAAGCCTATATGGAAATCAGAGAGGTAGATTAAAAAATTAAAGCGAGGCAATTACAGAAGGCTTCCATTGCAGAAATAAAGATCATCCATTTTATTATTAGTCGTGCAAGACCTCTTGGGTTGCAGAATACAGAGATTTATTTTTTTGTATGCAGTAATTTGCGATTAATTTTGTAAGCCATTTCCTATTTTTCGAAAATATCACTTCGCGGGGCTTAGGCTAGACGCAAAGGCGGGGCTTTGAGGAAGCGTATACGACGATGAGCATGTCACTCCGCTGCTTCAAGACGACGCAAGTCCGCTTCCAGCTCATCAATTTTTTCTCTTGCTTTTTGCAAAAGTTTCACCTGAATATCAAACTCATCACGAGTCACTAAGCGATTGGCAAAAAATGTTTGTAGCGCAGTAGTAAAATTCCGCTCAATGTCTTCTTTAAAAGAATTTAAGGAAGCAGGGAGATAACTAGCGAGCTGCCTTGCTATCTGATCAAAAAATTTAGTATCAAACATGATGGTTTCTCAATAAGGGGAATGGCTCGAGCTTAAACTGACTTCCTATTAGCTGCAACAAATAATGGCACCACTCAGCTTGAACTAAGCGCTGAATATACCCTTTGCAAGTGTTGCTCCTCCTTGGTCATCTTGCCCCTATACGCTTCCTTAAAGCTCCCCTTGCGCCTATTTAAAATCCATTCGCGATGGCTATAAGTTACTAAATAATAAAGGACAAAACTTCAAAATCTGTTAGACTTTGGGTCCCTGGGGCTGTTCATTGCGAATAGTTACTTTTCATACTTTAGATAAAAATGATGGAGCATTATGACTAAAGAATATCTGTTTACCTCAGAATCGGTTTCTGAGGGTCATCCTGATAAAATCGCTGATCAAATCTCAGATGGCATACTTGATGCAATTATGCGTCAAGATAAGAAATGTCGAGTTGCTTGTGAAACGTTAGTAAAAACCGGAATGGTCCTGGTTGCTGGAGAGATCACGACTTCTGCCTGGGTAGATATTGAACAACTCACCCGTAACATCATTATTAATATCGGTTATAACGATGCAAATTTGGGCTTTGATGGTAATTCTTGCTCAGTATTGACAGCAATTGGCAAACAGTCCATGGATATCGCATTGGGAGTGGACGAACGAAGTGACGCCGAGCTGGGTGCAGGCGACCAAGGAATTATGTTTGGTTATGCCACTAATGAGACAGAAGACTACATGCCGGCGCCGATACATTTCGCCCATCGTTTAATGGAAAAGCAAGCGCAATTACGTAAGCAAGGTCAGCTTAGCTGGTTAAGGCCAGATGCAAAAAGCCAAGTAACTTTTCGCTATGTCGATCAGCGACCCGTAAGCGTGGATGCAATTGTTTTATCCACTCAACATGATCCAGATATAACTAATCAAATGATTGAAGAAGCCGTCATTGAGGAAATTATCAAACCCGTTATTCCTGCTCACCTCTTAAATAAAGCTACCCGCTTTTATATCAATCCGACTGGCAGATTTGTCATCGGAGGACCGCTAGGCGACTGCGGATTAACTGGGCGAAAAATTATTGTGGATACTTATGGCGGGATGGCGCATCACGGCGGCGGTTGTTTTTCAGGCAAGGATCCCTCGAAAGTAGATCGCTCAGGGGCATATATGTGTCGTTATATCGCCAAAAACCTAGTAGCGGCAGGGCTTGCAGCGCGCTGCGAAATTCAAATTGCTTATGCAATTGGCGTTCCAGATCCTGTTTCAATTTATGTCAATACCTTCCAGACAGGTCGAGTGTCAGATGAAATAATAATTCGTTTAATTAAACAATTTTTTAATCTGCGCCCAAGCGGCATTATTCAAATGCTGGATCTTCTTCGTCCAATTTATCAGGAAACCGCAGCTTATGGTCATTTTGGTCGTCATATTGAAAGCTTTAGCTGGGAGCGATTAGATAAAGTTAACTCCCTTAAAGAAGCCGTAAAAAATCACAGCTTAGAAATAACAGAAGGAATGATACATGAGTGAAATCATTACAGAAATTGAAGACTATCGAGTTGCCAATATCGAGCTAGCTGATTGGGGCCGAAGAGAAATTGCGATTGCAGAAACCGAAATGCCAGGACTCATGGCGATACGCCAAGAATTTGCAGCAAAAAAACCGCTTTCTGGGGCACGAATTACTGGCTGCTTGCATATGACGATACAAACTGCAGTATTAATAGAAACCTTAAAGGCACTAGGCGCAGAAGTCAGATGGTCTTCCTGCAATATTTTTTCAACTCAAGACCATGCTGCTGCTGCAATCGCAGTAGGAGGAACGCCTGTTTTTGCTTGGAAAGGTGAGACAGAAGAAGAATATTGGTGGTGCATAGAGCAATCAATAATTGGCCCAAATGGTTGGGAACCCAACCTTATCCTCGATGATGGCGGTGATGCTACAGAAGCAATACATAAACGTCATCCAGAATTAATATCTAAAATCAAAGGCATCTCAGAAGAAACTACCACCGGGGTTCGCATTCTTTATGAAATGGTCAAAAAAGGGACCTTGAAAATACCAGCAATCAATGTCAATGATTCTGTTACCAAATCAAAGTTTGATAATCTTTATGGTTGCCGTGAATCATTAGTCGATGGAATTAAACGCGCTACCTCTGTGATGATAGCTGGAAAAATAGCGGTAGTCCTTGGCTATGGAGAGGTAGGTAAGGGTTGTGCACAATCGTTGAAAGGCTTAGGTGCACAAGTTTTAATAACAGAAATTGATCCAATTTGTGCGCTGCAAGCGGCAATGGAAGGTTACCGCGTAGTAAGAATGGAAGAAGCAGCAGCACTAGGCGATATCTTTGTTACTGCAACAGGCAATATTAATGTCATTACTCATGACCATATGCTAGCCATGAAAAATGAAGCCATTGTTTGTAATATCGGACATTTTGATTCTGAAATTGATATTGCTTCATTAAAAAATTACCACTGGGAAAATATCAAGCCACAAGTTGACCATGTTATTTTTCCTGATGGCAAACGCATCATTGTTTTAGCCAAAGGGCGGCTAGTTAATTTAGGCTGTGCTGCTGGTCACCCAAGCTTTGTGATGTCTACTTCATTTTGCAATCAGGTTCTGGCACAAATCGAATTATGGCAGAATGACTATCCTGTTGGCGTATACCTCTTACCGAAACATTTAGATGAAAAAGTTGCAAACTTACATCTAGAAAAACTCGGTGCTCAGCTCACCAAGCTTACCCCCCAGCAGGCAGAGTACATCGGTGTAGAAAAAAACGGTCCATTTAAACCAGACCATTATCGATATTAAACCCCGAATTCAAGCCCGAGAGGGAATCATGGTCGATGAAATAGATAAGAAGAGAAGGGAATTTCTAATCAGGGCTTCTACCGCAATGGGAGCAGTTGGCGTATTAGCTGCAGCTGTTCCCTTTGCTGCATCAATGCTACCTAGTGAAGATATCACTGAAGCGGCAGCGCCATTGAAAGTCGACCTAAGTCAACTAAAGCCAGGCGAGCAACTGACAGTGATGTGGCGAGGACGTCCCATATGGATTATCTATCGAACAAAAGAAGCGCTATCAAGTTTAGTGAGAGATGAAAATTTACTGCGAGATCCACAATCTGAAGAAGAGCAGCAGCCGGCTTACGCCAAAAATCGTTTTCGTTCAATTAAACCGGAATATCTGGTCTTAGTTGGAATTTGCACTCATTTAGGATGCATTCCTACTTATCGACCAGACCCAGGCAGCATTAGTCCAAATTGGCCTGGTGGCTTTTTTTGCAGTTGCCATGGCTCAAAATTTGATATGGCAGGAAGAGTTTTTAAGGGCGTACCAGCCCCGATTAATCTTGAAGTTCCATCCTATTCTTTTTTAAATGATACCACTTTACTAATTGGCGTGAATCCTCCAAACAAAGCGTAAGGAAAAGTATGGAGAAGATAAAACGTTTGATTGCTTGGATTGATACTCGCCTACCACTATCCAATACCTGGAAAAATTTTTTTACTGGTTATTATGCGCCTAAAAATTTAAATTTTTGGTATTACTTTGGGGTCTTTTCTCTTCTTATTTTGGTTAATCAAATTTTAACTGGAATTTGGATGGCTATGTATTATACGCCAACGGCAAACGAAGCATTTAGTTCAATCGAGCATGTCATGCGCAATGTTCATTACGGTTGGCTAATCCGCTACATGCATTCAACCGGCGCTTCAGCATTTTTTATTGTCCTTTATCTGCATATTTATCGTTGCATTATGTATGGGTCATATCGCTTTCCGCGCGAGCTTCTCTGGTTGATTGGCCTGACTTTATATCTATTGATTATGATGGAAGCCTACACCGGTTATGTGCTGCCTTGGGGACAAATGTCCTTTTGGGCTAGCAGAGTAATCAGTTCCATGGTCATGGCCATTCCTAAAATTGGAGAATTTTTGTCCGCTTGGTTTCTTGGTGACTACATGGTTTCGGCGATCACCCTGCATCGATTTTTTTCCTATCATGTTACGGCAATCCCAATCTTAATTATATTTGTCGTCGTCATTCATTTGATTGCCTTAAGAAAGGTAGGCTCCAACAATCCTGATGGAATTGAAATAAAAGAACAGCTTGATAATAAGGGGAAACCAATTGATGGCATCCCTTTCCATCCTTATTTCACAGTGAAAGATTTGATGGGAGTCATGGTCTTTCTGTTTATTTTTGCTTCAATTGTTTTTTATTTCCCAACATTTGGCGGATTATTTTTAGAACCAGAAAATTTTATTCCTTCAAATCCTTTAAAAACCCCTTTGCACATTGCTCCCGCTTGGTATTTCGCTCCGTTTTATGCAATTTTGCGAGCCATTCCGAATAAATTATTCGGAATTTTTGCACTAGCTGCATCGATTGCTATCTTATTTGTCCTACCTTGGTTAGATAAAAGCCCTGTAAAATCAATTCGCTATAAAGGGAAAATGTCAAAACTTGCCTTAACCATTTTTGTTATCAGTTTTATCGGGCTCGGATATTTAGGCACGCAAGGCTTAAATGAGTGGGTAGTTCGGCTGAGTCGTATTTTCACATTAGGATACTTTCTTTTCTTTCTATTAATGCCAATCTACACCCGCATGGAAAAAGCGAAAACACCACCAAGGCGATTGACGATTCTTTCCAAGGAAGAATGATGATAAAAAAAATACGAATGTGGACAATAGTCATTATCTGTTTAACTTCTATTTCAATTTTTTCAGAAGATTCAATTAGGCTAGAAAAAGCCGAACTCAATACGCACGATCTCAAAAGCATAGAGCATGGCGCTAAAAACTTTGCGCTATATTGCATGGCCTGCCATACCTTAACCTATATGAAAAATGATCATATTGCCTTAGCAGCAGGCATTACTCCTAGAAAAATGCCAGAAAAAAATCAACAATGGTGGTTTGGTTCTGCTCCTCCAGATCTATCACTTATTGCAAGAATACGCGGAGAAGATTGGTTATATACCTATTTGCATGTCTTTTATATTGATTTAACTCGTCCAACAAGAAGCAACAACTTGTTGATTCCAGATGTAAATATGCCCAATCCATTTCTCGGGTTACAAGGTGAACAAGTATTGCTGATAAAGCAAAAACAATTGGTAAAAAATTCTCTACTTATTGAAAAACCTCCTTACTACACAGTAATTGAACTGACACGAACAGGAAGCATGACGCCCGACAATTTTGATATGATGACTCGGGATTTAGTCAATTTCTTAGTTTATGCCAGCGACCCGAAGAAATATACCCGTGAAAAAATGGGTATTTGGGTTTTAATCTTTATTGCGGTACTATTTGTTTTAATCTACCTGCTCAAAAAAGAATATTGGAAGGATATTAATAATCATCGCAAATGAATTTCAGGCAGTTACAATAAAAAGCAAAAAAGAGTGACAAGATGAAATATAAAATAGTAGAAAACTCATTCTTCATGACAGATGCCACCCGTAAAAAAATAATTTTCAATCTTTATCGCCAAGTTTTTCACGAAAATTCAAACCAAAGACAGACTTATACTGCCAGGCTTTGGACTGTAATAAAAAATAAAAAAATAACAATTTATACATCAGATCTTTTTTTTGCTCTCATTGCAGAAAATTGCATTTGCATTAATGAGAAAGAACAAATTACTTTTTTGAAAATACTCGCTAATAATCCAATCTTACAAAAAGAGTTGTCGCGGCTTTTAGCAGGAAAATGTGAAGAAACTTGGGAAGATGAAATTACAAATTCAGAAAACACCCGAAATATATTGCAAAATATTCAACAAACCCTTAAAAGCATACGAAAAAAAGCCAAAAAACTTTTACTGATACATTTGCAAGATGAAAGTTTTTTTAGTCTTTATCAAAAACATTGCCCAACCTTCCTAGAAGGTTTGCCAACAAAAACCTTAAAAAAAATTATTCTCAATAATTCTAACGCAATCACCTTGTTTTCAGCCGCGAGCTATTCAAAAAAATTAAAAAATCTGTTTACTGTGGATGAAATGATACAGCTTTTCATCAGAAATATTTCTACTGAAAGAGGAAAACAAGATACGTTATTATTGTTAGATTATTGCGGAATTTATCAGCAAGGAATATTAAGAGTTATTTTTAATCGGGTTCGTTATCCCGGCACTTTATTTCAAGAAAGCCTGTTATTAAATCAGCAATTTTCTTGCTGCAATAGAGAACTCGTTTCTTTTTTTAAGGTTTATCCCCATTTATTTTTATATTACATAAACAATGAAAAAGATTTTTTTTATTTGTTGTTAAATGCAGATAATCCATGCAATTTTTTATCTTCATTATCTAAACATCCAAATAATAAAACCTGGTTCGCTGATCGCCTAATCATCATCACAGCCAAACTTTTAGAAAATGGAAACCCTAATCACGAACGGCAAATCATAACTTATCTTAGAAATCATTTTGATGATGCAGGAGGGGCAAGAAAAAAATTCTTTGATATATTAATCGCTAAAATGAGAAGCACGCTCAATAATTTATCAACCGCAGCAATTAACGATCTTAATGCATTGTTTATTCTTTTAGAAAATGATTATTTTTTTAATGCCTTGCATTTAAAAACAAAGCAAATTATTAAATGCATGCGCGAACCATTACTTAGAACTTTTTTTGATCGTTTAATTTGCCAAAAAGATTTCATTTGGGAAAAAATATATTTTGAATTTCTCGCCGCACTTTCAAAAGAAAGTGATGTTGAATACAACTATTCCTTTTCCTATTCAAGACTGAAATTAACTTACACCATTAGTGAAAAAAATGTCGCGCATCATGTAGATAAGCGCATGGATAATTACTTTGCACTAATTCTAATCAACTTATCTAATTGGGAAAGACTGAAAAAACAATTAGCAAGGACAGAGGTGGAAACGCTTCATCCTTTAGTAAGATTACGAATGAATTATGAAAATACAACTAATTTAAATCAACGGCTATGCCATGATTTGCTTCTTTCTGAAGAATTGTCGGCTAAAAATTTAAAGCTACTGACAATATTTATTTCCATTGCAAATGGAAAGCATATCATCGATTACGCAAAGAAATTAGAAACAACCACAGGTCCTAAGAAAAAAGAAGAAAAAGATACACTGCTCTCTATTATTCTTAAAAACTTTTATTATTCAGTTAAATTTTTTTCTGCATTAGATTCTAACAGTTATTATGTTTTAGGAAGCGCATTAAAACGAAAAAAAATAATCGAATGGATTAATTACAATGAATTACTACAATCATTGCTTTTTTCTGATGACATACGCCTACAAAAAATGCTGATACCAATAAGTAAAAATCCATTACTAATTTTGAAACTATTTAATTCAGCAAATCACACTTGTCGAAAACAGCTTGAAATGTTACTAGACAGAAAAAATACAGCAAATATTTTGTTGCTAAATTTAAATGTCGAAAACTGTATTCATTTAATTAATCAGTTAAAACTAGCTACATTTGTTTTTTTATGTCACAACCCAAATTGCACATCGATCGCCACAAAATTAATAGCATGCATATCAAGTCATTTTGATCAAATCACTCAATATGACATCGTTAATTATTTAATGAGCGAAGAATCGATTGCTTCAAATATTACCGAAGGATTAACCCTATCAATCTTACAAAATTGGATTGAAACTGAAAGTTTTAGAGCGCCTCTAGTGATAAAAAATTTATTTGAGGTTGTTTCTTCCGACTTAATCCTTGAGTTATTGCAAGATAAAGAAAAAATATTGCACCTCGTCAAAATAAATTTTTATCTTGCTGAATTGATTTTTTGTAATTTTTCTTTTTTTTCGAAACTCACTTTTAATTTAGAAGACTATGTCACTTTTTGTCTTGAAGAGGATTATGGGCTGATATTAAATATCCTAAAAGAAAATCCCGATTTTTATATCTTTCATTTTCTCAAAGCAAATCTCATCAACCTTCCAAAAAACTTGCAAAACAAGATCATTAATAAATGGCCAGAATTATCAGCCATTTCTGTGGTTTCACCGGTGAGATCTTTAGAACACGAAAATTTTCAATTAGATTTGCTTCTCGATCAAGAGTATGTTGATTCTTTCCTTGAGGAGAGTGAATCTATTCCTACTGAAAATCTTGCGAGTCAGGTTGATACCTGGTCAAAAAATTTGTTAAGTTTTTTTCACAATAACCTATTTGGCACTGAAGAATTGAATATTTTCTTCATGCTTTATATCCGCTATCGAACTGTTTTAATCACTTTATTAAATCGTAGCAGCAGTGTATTAGTGGATGGGGAAGAAATGGTTAATGCAGAAATTTTCATAACCATTGTTATAAACCTTTCGTTGCATTTTCCAAATTTGACCATGGACTATCTAGCCAAAGAAACCTATTTTGAATTAGCGTGTGATATTTTTTGTCAGCCAGAATATCCCGACATAGAAAACAAAACTAATTCACTATTTTATTTGCTATTATTGCACGCCTTATTAACCAAGCATGATTCCTTTTCAGAAAGACATCTTATAAATTTAATTACAATACTCAATTTATATCCACTCTCTCATTTTTCACATTATCATGAATTTATTCGGTATCTGTTTCCAATTGATCTTCTATTAAAAATTAATCAGGAAGTCCTTACCGGATTTTTTTTAAGATTAAATTTTTATTGCGAGCCAATTAATAACTTACAGTTAACCCAATTAACTACCCCCTTTAAAAATCTGAAATTCTGTTTGTTAGTTTACCCTCATCTTTATTTAAAAATTCCTGTTGAAACATTACAAACAATTGTAAGCAGCCTTTTTCTAGTGCAGCCAAACACGCTTGATGATTTCGAGATTTTATTAAATAACTCAGAACTCACTCAATCAGTGCTAAAATATCATCCTGATTTTTATAATAAGAGAACAACAACTCAATCCATGAACTCTACGACCATTTTACTGACCACGTTCAGTGTCGCAGCAGTCAATAGCCAAAATATTTCTCTAGCAGAACAGAATCAGAATCCATCTCATTTTATTTCAACTACACAAGAATATATTTTCTTTAAGCAGCCACTTGTTAGTGAAACAGTGAATGAAATAATTAATAAACTGCCTATCACATTGCAATTGGAAATGGTTATCGCACTTTTTGAATTGATCAATCAGCCATTTAAAAAGAAAGCCATCCAGAATTTCACTGAGCGTTTAGCAAGTTTTGATATTTCATTTAACAGCGACGCTATTCTTCCTGTTCGCGATAGCAGTTTTTCCAACGCCAAAGATGAAGCCGTTACAGCAGCAAATTTTACTATGCTACAGCAATCTGGCAACCACACCCCACTTTTAGGGATAAGCAGCAAGAGATGAAAGATTTAAAGCGCATTACTTGTCATCTTCAAATTCATAATCGATGACTATGGCGGATTCTAAGCCATTGACAAGGTGCAGTGTTATTTCAGCGGCAACGCGCTTGTGCTCAGAATGATTAATATATTCATCTCTTCCTGCCGCATTCTTAAAAGTCATCATCATCGCGTGAGTGAATCCTTTATTTAAATTTTCAATACTGCAATTTACTCCACGTGAATAATGAAGCATGGATGGCATATCTTTTTTTAATGCTGCAAGTTGATCTAGAAGTGCGAATATTTTAGCGTCTGTTACTTCAGGCTTAAATTTAAAATAAACGAGATGTTGTATCATTTTTTTCTTCCTTGAAAATAGCTGTAATGTAGGAGTTATATCCAGTAAACAAAAACAAACAGAAACAGCCATACCACGTCTACAAAATGCCAATACCAAGCAGCAGCTTCGAAACCAAAATGATGTTTTGAATTGAAATGCCCCTTAAGCAACCGGCCAAAAATGGCGATCAGCATGATGGTACCGACAGTGACATGCAAGGCATGAAACCCTGTTAGCATAAAAAAAGTGGTGCCATAAATACCAGATGAAAGCTTTAATCCTTTCTCTAAATACGCAATGCTGTATTCATGTGCCTGCATGATTAAAAAGGTGATCCCAAGAAGGATGGTTAATCCTTGAAAAACTATGGCTGGGACACGTTTATCTTTTAGTAGATTCCAATGCGCAATAGTAATGGTTACCCCACTTGTTAAGAGAATCAGGGTATTGAGTGCTGGAATTCCCCAGGTCTCCATAACAGATTTAGGCGCGATATACAGTGCGGGATTTGGATTTTGAAAGACAGGCCATTCTGGTTGAAAGTTTGGCCAGAGTAGCAAGTGTGTCAGTACACCCGACCCCTCGCCTCCTAGCCAAGGGACAGTGAACAGCCTAGAATAGAAAAGTGCCCCAAAGAACGCACTGAAAAACATGACTTCAGAAAAAATAAACCAACACATTCCCCAACGATAAGAACGCTCCATTTGCTTGGAATTTAATAGCCCCGCTTCATTTTCTTTGATCACGCGGTGAAACCAACCAAACAACATGTATATAAGGATTAAGGCGCCCAGAATAAATAAGTATGGGCCGATGGTTTGGCCATGAAGCCAATGGGCAGCGCCAAACATAAAGCAAAACAGTCCAATTGAGCCAATAATTGGCCAGCCGCTTGGCTCGGGAAGATAATATTTTTCTTGATATTTATTTGCCATGTTATCCTCTTTTATCGCAAAATTCCTACCCTGGTAAATGACCAGCATTTTTGTTTTCTTTAATATTCTTTGCTGTCTTTGTGATATCAAATAATGTGTAGGATAATGTGACCGTGCGTACTTTTTTAGGCAGGTCTTTATCCAAATGGAAAAGAAGCGGCCAAGTCATTCCTTGTTTTCCCTTCATCATCTGTTTTGTAAAACAGAAACATTCTGTTTTTTTTAGATGCTTAGCTGCAGTTCCTGGCGTAATACTTGGAATAGCTTGAACAATCATATCATCGCCCGTTTCATTTTCAGCATAAAATGCCACTTTTTTATTCTCTCCTGGATGAATTTTCACCCACTTCACGAGTGGGTGAAATTTCCAGGGAAGATAATCATTTTTTGTGGCTAAAAACTGTACCGTGATGGTGCGAGAATAATCGACACTATTATCAATGGCTTGTGCGACATTAAGTGGTTTCCCATTAATGCCAAATGTTTTACACATTACGTTATAAATCGGCACTAAGGCATAACCAAATCCAAACATCCCTATCACGGCAGCGGACAAGATAATGGCAAGTTTTCTATTATTCACCTATGCCTACTCTACATGAGGAGGAGTGGTGAAGGAATGGTAAGGAGGAGGAGAAGGCAAGGTCCACTCCAAACCATGTGCGCCTTCCCATACTTTCGAGGGTACAGATGCCCCATGCCAAATTGTTTTAATCACATTGTATAAAAAGATTAATTGTGAAAATCCAAAAATAAATGCGCCGACACTCGCTACCGCATTAAAATCTGAAAATTGTAAGGCATAATCAGGAATTCTTCTTGGCATACCCGCAAGCCCCAAAAAGTGCATGGGGAAAAAAGTAATATTCAATGATATGACAGTGAGCCAAAAATGCCATTTGCCTAGTCTTTCATTGTACCTATGGCCACACCACTTCGGCAACCAATAATAGATCCCTGCCATAATGGCAAATATAGCACCGGGTACAAGCACATAATGAAAATGTGCAACCACAAAATAGGTATCTTGATACTGAAAATCTGCAGGGACTAAGGCAAGCATTAATCCAGAAAATCCACCTATGGTGAATAAAAATACAAAGGCAATCGCAAATAGCATGGGGGTTTCAAATGAGATGGCGCCTCGATACATGGTGGATACCCAGTTGAATACCTTTACCCCAGTAGGAACAGCAATTAGCATGGTGGCGTACATGAAAAATAATTCTGAAGCAATCGGCATCCCTGTCGTAAACATGTGATGCGCCCAAACAATATAAGAAAGAAAGGCAATCCCAATTAATGCATAAACCATAAAACGATAACCAAATAAAGGTTTATCGACTAAAAGTAGGAATAATTTCTGACATGATCCCGAAGGCTGGCAAAATCAGCACATAAACTTCTGGATGACCAAAAAACCAAAATAAATGCTGGAAAAGTATTGGGTCTCCGCCTCCTGCAGCGTTAAAAAAGCTGGTACCGAAATGACGATCTGTCAACATCATGGTAACGGTGCCAGCTAAAACAGGCATAATGCCGATGAGCAAGAAAGCGGTGATCAGCCAAGTCCAAACGAACATCGGCATTTTAATAAAGCTCATGCCAGGCGCACGCAAATTAAGAATGGTTGCAATAATATTAATTGCGCCCAGGATTGAGGAAAGCCCCATAAGATGTATTGAAAAAATTAGATAATCCGTGCTTGGCGGACCGTAAGTTGTGGAGAGTGGGGCATAAAAAGTCCAGCCAAAATTTGGTGCAGAGCCTTCCATAAAGAGAGTGGAAAGCAAAATGGTAAAGGCAAAGGGCAAAATCCAAAAGCTCCAATTATTAAGACGAGGAAATGCCATGTCTGGCGCGCCAATCATCATGGGTATCTGCCAATTCGCAAGCCCAACAAAGGCCGGCATGACTACGCCAAATATCATGATCAAGCCGTGCATGGTTGTCATGGTATTGAATAAATCCGGGGTAAGCAGCTGCATCCCTGGGCTAAACAATTCTGTGCGAATTAATAATGCCATGAATCCGCCAACAAAGAACATCAAGCAAGCAAGCCAAAGATAGAGCGTACCAATATCTTTATGATTAGTAGTAAACACCCATCTTTTTATAAAACCTAGTATCCCTGGCTCATGATGATGTAAATGATGTTCTTGCCCTAACACTTCTTCAGTCATAATTAATCACCCTTTTGACTTGCTAGCTGTTTACGAATCGCGGCAACATCTGTGGGTTGTACCACCCCTCCCGCATCTTTGCCAAATTTACTTGGTTGACCATTACCCCATGAATTACGCTCATAGGTAATAACAGAAGCAATATCTTTATCGTTAAGCTGTAACTCAAATGCTTGCATCGCTGTCCCAGGGCGTCCTTTCAGGACTACTTTAATATGGTCTGCCACTGGCCCATTTGCAATTTTATCCCCAGCAAGAGCAGGAAAGGCGGGCGGCATGCCCTTTCCAGTAGGCTGATGACAAACTGAACACATGCGTCCATATACATCAGCTCCATTTGCCAACAGGTCTGCTTTTGTTAAAGGCGCGGCAGGAGAGACGGGCCCTTTAGGTTGTGTAGCGGCAAGTTTCTGCGCTTTGACCCATGCATCATAATCTGCCTTGGGCCTGGCATCTACTACAATTGGCATAAAAGCGTGATTCAAACCGCAAAGTTCTGCACATTGCCCACGATAAATACCGGGCTTATCGATTCTTGCCCAAGCTTCATGAATATAACCCGGTATCGCGTCACGTTTTACTCCTAAAGCCGGCACCCACCAAGAATGGACTACGTCATTAGAAGTAACCAGGAAACGAATTTTTTTATGAATAGGAACAACCAGGGGTTTATCAACTTCTAATAAATACCATTCATTTTTTGGCGCCTTACCCTGTATTTGTTCTGGGGAGGTAGAAAGATTGCTAAAAAAGTTTAACCCTTCATCTAAATATTCATAACGCCATTTCCATTGATATCCGGTAATTTTGATGTTGACATCCGCATCCGCATCATCTTCCATTTGAAGCAAAACTTTCGTAGCAGGAACCGCCATGATTACTAATATCAAAAAAGGAATAACTGCCCACAGGATTTCTAATTTAGTATTTTCGTGAAATGTGGCTGGCTTGACACCCAACGATCTTCTATGTCGTAGTAAAGAATAAAACATCACGCCAAAGACAATGACGCCAATAACAACACAAATCCAGAAAATGGTCATGTGCAAAAAATAAATATCTCGGCTTATCGGCGTGACACCAGGACTCATATTCATTTGAGGCATAGCAAAAATATTAAAAGACAAGCCTAGTAAGGGTGCGCTTAGAAATAAATTAATTAAGCGGGAAAAGCGCATAAGAGGACTCTCCTAATTTTATAATTAGTAATATTTTTCGCAATTATTCAACATGTTAGGTAAAGCAGCACACGGAAGGGATAACAGGTCTACCATAGATTATAATCGCCACCCGCTTGACTTTGATTAACCATGTAGATCACAGCGGCAATCAAATCAGTATCAGAGCATTTAGAACAAGCCCCTTTCGCCGGCATGTTGTTGTAGCCGTTAATTGTGTGCTCGATTAATACATCCATGTTTTTCTTAATAAGCGGCGACCATTGTGCTTGATTGCCGGTGATTGGAGCGCCAAGCCTTCCATTTTGGTGACAAACGGCACATGCTTGATTATAAATTTCTTTACCTAGTGCCTCAGTTGGTTGAGGTAATTTTGATACTTTCTTTTGGCTTACGCCAACATTTGATTCGCTATTTTTTACAATATAATCGACAGCGGCTTTTATCTCTGGATCAGTACAGGTTCCGCAACTGCCTTTTGGCGGCATGTTGCCAATGCCAACAATAGCATTTTGATAAAGAAAAGGCAGTCCATGCGCAATACGCGGTGACCAGTCAGTGGCATCTCCTATTTTAGGTGCGCCACCCGCCCCGCTACCATGACAACCCACACAGTATTTATCGTAGATTTTTTGCCCTGTTTTAGGCGTAATCTTAGTGGAAGCAGATTCAGGTAATTCGCTCTTTACTGTTCTCAAGTAAGTGGCAATCGCCGCTAAGTCTTCTTGTGTAAGATATTCAAGACTATCATGAATGACTTCTGCCATTGGGCCCACGATTTTGCCACCGGATAAAAGTCGGTCATTTGCAAATATATTGACAATCTGTGAAAGAGAGACGTTAACAAAGCGTGAAAATGAAATATTTGGCGCATAGCTTCCCGAGCCAAATCCCCCGGTTAGCGCGTATTTTTCTTCTGGCGCACCTAGAGGGTTAAGTGGAGTATGGCACATGCCGCAATGACCCAGGCCTTGCACTAAATAGGCACCACGATTCCATTGGCTTGATTGTTCTGGATCCGGCTTATAAACGCCTTGAGTGGAATCAAAAAACATCACTTTCCAGAAAAATTGTAAAAATCTCCATCGGAAAGGAATTGGCATATCAACTGGTTTGTTCACTTGCGGGATGGGCGGAGTGGCATCAAAATAAGCCTTTAATGCTACAATATCTTCATCTGAAAGCTTGTTAAAATAAGGATAAGGAAAAACGGGAAAATAATTTGATCCATCAGGCGCCACCCCTTCACGCATAGCCTTGCTAAACTGTGCCAGCGACCAGTTGCCAATTCCATGCTTTCTGTCCGAAGTGATATTTGGAGAATAGATGATGCCAAATGGGGTGGCAATAGGTAACCCGCCGGCAAAGGGCAGCCCGCCCGGTTTGGTATGGCAGGCAATACAATCCCCTGCTTGAGCAAGATATTCGCCTTTTTTAATCAACGCTGCTTGCGAGCCACTTCCATAATCTAGGCTAGGATAATTAGGGTATTTCCCAATATGACTCATTAAATGTTGGTTGCTAACTTGAGCATTACTGGAACAGGCAAGTAATATTAACAGCATCCCAGCGTAAATTTTTCTTCTTGATTTTTTTTTCATCACTTTTATAAAATTTTTTCCGATTATTCCAATACGGCTCATTCAGAGTTGAGAGGTATACCCCCTTCACAAAGGGTATATTTTTAATAGAACATTGACGAATAATAAAGGTATTCTACGATTATTATCAAGATCTATTGAAAAGATATTACGCTTAGAGGTTATTGTGCAGTTATCTATCATCACCGCTTTTGACATGAATCACGTAATTGGTATTAAAAATCACCTTCCCTGGTCATTGCCCGCAGACTTACTGCGCTTCAAGCGAATTACTTGGGGAAAACCAATTGTGATGGGAAGAAATACCTATGAGTCGATTGGTAGGCCTTTGCCTGGTCGCAAAAATATTGTGTTAACTCATCGCAAGGTCAATTATCCCGGTTGTTTTGTTTTTAGAAGCTTGCAAGAAGCACTTGAAGAAAACAAAAATGAAAAAGAAATTTTTATTATAGGCGGCGCTAAGTTATATCAGCAAACCATTGACAGGGTGGATCGACTTTATTTGACTATCATCCATCATGAATTCGAGGGAGATGCTTTTTTTCCAAAATGGAATCATGACAACTGGGAAGTATTAGAACAGGAAGAAATTATTTCTGATACTCATAACCCCTATAGTCATACCTTCCAAATTTTGAAGCGAAAAACCTAAAATCTATTTATGACAGTTTTCCCCGCAAATAATTTGGAATCTTTTTCTTGTTTCTAGGCAAAGCGCAGTAAGCTGACCTCCCCAATAGCATCCTGTATCCAGTGCTTCCAAGTGTTGGTTGCTAATTGCTCCTTTTAGCGCGGCCCAATGTCCGAATAATACGGTTTTTTCTTCTTGTTTTCTTCTTGGAAATTGATACCAAGGAATGAGATATGCGGGGGCAGCAGATAAGGTTCCTTTATAATTCAAGTCATAAGAACCATCTTCACGACAAAAACGCATTCGAGTTAACGCGTTGATTGTGAAGCGAAAACGATCTAATTGGCAAAGAGACTCACTAAAGCGATTAGGTTCATTGCCAAATAAATTTTGAAGTAGTAATTGATAGTCATCACTACTTAGATAGTCAGAAACTTCGCTGGCATGATGCAGGGTTTTTTCTATATTCCATTGTGGGGGGATGCCGGCATGCACTAACACCGCGTCAAAATGAGAGTCAACGTAAAAAAGGGGTTGTCTTCTTAACCAATTCAGCAACTTTTCTTTATCTGGTGCGCTTAAAATATCATTGAGCGTATGATGCTTTATTACTTGTTGGGTATAAGCAAGGACAAGCAAGGCGAGGTCATGATTTCCAAGCACACAAACGACCCGTGGCAATTCAGAAACGAATCGTAGCACTTCCAATGATTGTGGCCCGCGATTGACTAAATCCCCGGTAAACCAGAGGGTATCATTTTCACGATCGAAATTTATTAATTTTAGTAATTTCATCAAGGATTTGAAACAGCCTTGAACATCACCAATAGCATAAGTTGTCATTTGCTATTATGGTTTTTGCATTTGATTATTTGCAATCGCTTTTTGTAACTTTTCTCCTGCTGCTGCAAGTTTTGGATAAAATCGATAAAGTGACGCCACTTCGTGCTCAATTATCTGGGAAAGTTCTGCAGGAAGAGTGGGAGACTGTTTTAAATCGCATAAAATAACCATAAAATTAATAACTTGTCCCTTTGGTTTTGTTTCCGGACTGCCAATTTCATTACGTAGCTGAATGCAAAAATCAAGTAAAGTTTTTGCAGTTGAAATTTCAGCCTTGTCTGCCTGTTTTGTCTTAAAAGATAAGAATGCAGGTTTTAACATGCTTGAGGATGATGGGTAACCCCAGGTTTGCCTCTTAAAATCAAGAGGCTGTTGGTGTTTATCAATAAAAGATGCGATTTTTTCAACTAAGTGGCAGGTTCTATTTAAAGTATAACCATCTAGTGCGCAGGTAATGGTTACCTGGTTAGCATGAATATTTTTATTTAAAGCATTGAGTTCGTGTAACAAAGGATCAAGAAATGTATAAATATGCTGCATCAAATCGTTAGAGACTTTTTTATTTTGTTGACATTTTTCTGAATAGTCGGAAATAAGGGCTAGGATAATGTCTACCTTATTACCTTGGGCCGAATGATCAAGCTCCCGCAATTCCATTAACAACTGTGTCGTTTCCGATGGATAGTGTTGCCGTAAAATGGAATAGACTGTAGGATTTTTAAGCCTAACCTGCAGGTCGACAGCAAGCGTCGAGTCATGCTGGCGCCTATGCGCTTTTTCAATCATAAGCTCGCCTCTCTTCTTTACTATTCAATTATAGTATATTTTAATAAATTTCTGTCTTTTCTCCTTCTGTTATTAGAAACAACAAGTATCTCGTTAAAAAAGTTCTGCCCATAGCTTATCGATTCGAGTAATTATCTCCTGATTCATTCTAATGGGTCGCCCCCACTCGCGTTCTGTTTCTCCTCGCCATTTATTTGTCGCATCAAATCCAATTTTTGAGCCTAGACCAGAGACTGGAGAAGCAAAATCTAAATAATCAATGGGAGTATTTTCAATTAAGATGGTATCACGAGCAGGGTCCATGCGGGTGGTAACCGCCCAGATTACATCCTGCCAATCGCGTATGTTAATATCCTCATCGACAACTACAATAAATTTGGTATACATAAACTGTTTTAAAAAAGACCAAATACCAAACATCACTCTTTTTGCTTGTCCGGGGTACTGTTTCTTAATGCTGACCAAGGCAAAACGATAGGAACATCCTTCCATAGGCAAATAAAAATCCACGATCTCAGGGTATTGTCGCTGCAATAAGGGAATAAATAATTCATTCAACGCAAGGCCTAGTACCGCCGGTTCATCGGGTGGCCTTCCTGTATAGGTGCTTTGGTAAATAGGATTATCTCTAAAAGTGATGGCTTCAACAGTAAACACCGGGAATTTTTCGATTTCATTATAATAACCGGTATGGTCTCCATAAGGCCCTTCTTCAGCAAGCTCATCAGGTTCAATATATCCTTCCAGCACAATTTCTGCGCGCGCGGGAACAGACAAATTAGGGTGAAGTAGCGAAGGGGCTAATTCAGTACGATGTCCTCTTAATAACCCAGCAAATGCATATTCTGATAAATTGTCGGGGATAGGCGTTACCGCAGCAAGCATGGTTGCAGGATCTGCACCGATTATCACGACAATAGGAAAACGCTCGCCGGGATATTTTGCCTGCCAACGCTGATAATCAAGTGCTCCACCTCGATGCGCCAGCCAACGCATAATCAATTTATTTCGGTCGAGTAGCTGCTGGCGATAAATTCCAAGATTTTGTCGCTTGCCATCAGGATCTTGAGTGACGACTAATCCCCAAGTAATTAATGGTGCAACATCAAGAGGCCAACAGGTTTGTATCGGCAGTTGGCCCAGGTCTACTTCTTTACCACGAAGCACATTTTGCTGGCAGATGCCTTTTTTTAAGTGCTTAGGCCTTAAGCTAAGAATTTGCTTCAATATCGGCAGCTTGTTCCTGGCATCTTTAAATCCGCGGGGAAGCTCAGGTTCTTTAAGAAAGGCTAAGCGTTGACCTAATTCTCTTAGATCGTGAATAGTTTTTTGCCCCATTGCCAACGCAATGCGCGACGTGGTGCCAAACAGATTAGTTAGCACAGGATAAGTATGATTTTTGGGGTTTTCAAATAACAGTGCTGGACCTTGCTGCTTGAGCACTCGATCACTAATTTCCGTCATTTCAAACTTGGGATCTATTTCAAGATGAATTTTCTTCAACTCTTGACGTTCTGCCAAAATCTTTAAAAAATCACGCAAATCTTCATAATGCATGCCTTTAACTGACAGGCCTTAACGTTTCATATCTTCAAAAAATTCTTCATTTGTCTTTCGATTTTTCATGCGATCACGCAAGAAATCAATGGCTTGCACTTTATCCATGGAATGTAATAATTTTCGAAGAATGCGCATTTTTTGTAATTCATCCAGCGTGGTGATTAATTCTTCACGTCTTGTACCTGAACGATTAATATCAATGGCAGGGAAAATACGTTTTTCAGCAGCTTCTCGCAATAAATGCAACTCGTTGTTACCTGTGCCTTTAAATTCTTCATAGATAACATCGTCCATTTTAGAACCCGTATCAATCAGCGCAGTAGCCAAAATCGTTAAACTGCCACCACCTTCGACATTTCTAGCTGCACCAAAAAATCGCTTAGGCCTTTGAAGGGCATTTGCATCAACTCCCCCTGTCAGTACCTTACCTGAGGCAGGAATCACTGTGTTATAAGCACGTGCAAGCCTGGTGATAGAATCAAGCAAAATGACAACGTCATGCTTATGCTCTACTAACCGCTTAGCTTTTTCAATTACCATTTCCGCTACTTGTACATGACGAGTGGCAGGTTCATCAAAGGTACTCGCAATGACTTCTCCTTTGACCGAGCGTGCCATTTCGGTCACTTCTTCCGGTCGCTCATCAATAAGTAGCACAATCAGATAGCATTCCGGATGATTTTTAGCAATTGATTGTGCAATATTCTGCAGTATCATGGTTTTTCCGGCTTTCGGAGGCGAAACAATTAAGCCGCGCTGACCCTTACCAATTGGAGCAACAAGATCAATAAAACGAGCGGTAAGATCTTCCGTGCTGCCATCTGCTCTTTGCATGACAATTCGTTCATTCGGAAATAAGGGGGTGAGATTTTCAAAAAGAATTTTATCTTTGGCCTTATCAGGCGTGTCAAAATTAATGTCTTTTACCTGTAACAATGCGAAATAGCGCTCGCCTTCTTTGGGAGGTCTTATTTTTCCAGATACCATATCGCCAGTACGTAGACCAAATTTTCTTATTTGACTCGGCGAAACATAGATATCGTCAGGCGCTGGCATAAAGGAACTTTCAGGAGAACGTAAAAATCCATAGCCATCAGGTAAAATTTCAAGTACACCGTCGCCATAAATATCCATATTCCTCTTGGCATGCTCGCTCATAATCGCGACGATCATGGCGGAATTCGTCGCCCTTGCCATATTGTCGATATTTAGCTCTTTAATCATCACCATCAGTTCTGAGGCAGATTTTTTCTTTAGTTCATTTATATGCATAGTTTAGTTACTTTAGGTTGGAATTATAAAGACCTTACTCAGAGATGTAAGCTCTGGAAGAAACCATAATCAGGAAGCTCGCCGGACGTGATAAATGAAGACTAGCCAATCATAGATCCTTTGTCAGCATTTTGCAATATATACCCTTTGTGAAAGAATCTCTTGCATCTAGTCTACAATCCACTCGCAAAGGGTAGATAAACAGGTTATATATTTTCTTCGATAAAGGCGCTGAGTTGTGTTTTAGTTAATGCGCCTACCTTTGTTGCTTCAACTTTGCCTTGCTTAAACAAAATTAAAGTAGGGATACCAAGCACACCATATTTGACAGGCGTTTCTGCATTTTCATCAATATTTATTTTGGCAACAACGAGTTGGTTTTTTCGTTCCTTTGCAATTTCTTCTAATATAGGGGCGATCATTTTGCAGGGACCACACCATTCTGCCCAAAAATCTACAAGTACTGGAAGTTGTGACTGCAATACTTCTTTTTCAAAACTGCTATCGGTGATTGCGATTGCGTTTTCTGACATTAAAACTCCTCCAAAATTAAACATATACTATTCTATACATTCGTTAAATTGACTAAGCATAGGTGGTGAACATAAAAAGTCAATAGGCGCGCCCTTGTGAATGAAAACTATTCAGCGGAAGCTTGAAAAGATCACACTTATTAAAGAATGAAGGCAGGGGCACCTAATTGCATTAAAATGAAAACAATTAATGAGGACAGAATTTTTAATACAATAATGACTGCAAGCGGAGTCCAGTCAAAACCTTTGATTGTTGGAAAAAGGTGACGAATAGGCTTGAGGATGGGTTCTGATAATATAAATAATAATTGCACCGCGGGATGGTTGGAATAAATTGGCAACATCCAGCTGATTATCAGTCTAAACAACATCAAAAGCAGACAAAAATTGAGAAACGCATTAATCACTATGAGGATGCTCCAAAAGAAAAGCAAGGTAATGATAGGAAACTGCCCCACAAGAATAAACATTAGTGATAATTTGATTATTTCAAACACAAACAACAAAAATAACAAGCCCGTATCAATGTCTCGGTAGACAGGGAACGCCTTATGAATAGGATCGATCAGCGGTCCCATATACCGTAAAATAGCTTGGCGGATTGGATGATGAACATGAGTTTTTGAGAGTTCAATAAGAAAGAAAAACAAAACAATGAAAATAATCAAATCAAAGCAAACAGAAACAATATATTGCATCAATGTACTAAGAAAATTTATCATTATTATTCCAATATTTGAGACATTTCAATTGCTCGTTCTCTTGCAGCCTGCAATGCTTTATCAAGTAAATTTCTAATTTGACCTGATTCGAGCACGCTAATTGCTCGTTCGGTTGTTCCTCCAGGAGAAGTCACTTGTTCTCGTAAAATTTTTAGGTCTTTGTCACTTTCTAGAGCCATTCGAGATGCGCCCAAAGCCGTGTGAATGGTTAATAGCTCCGCTTGCTCCTTGCTAAAACCCATTTTACATGCCCAATCGATAATAGTTTCCATAATTAAAAAGAAATAAGCAGGCCCAGAACCAGAAATTGCGGTAATGGCATCTAAATTTTGTTCATTTTCTACCCATAGCGTAATTCCTACCGCGCGCAAAATTGATTCAGCAATTCGAGCTTCCTCGTCGCTAACAAAATGATTTTTCCATAATCCAGTTATTCCACACCCCAGTAGCGCAGGGGTGTTCGGCATGCTGCGCACAATAGATAAAGCAGAAACCCCAGCCCACTTGCTTATCGTGCTTGAACGAATGCCTGTTACCACGGAAATAATTAGCGGTTTTTTAACTTCCAGTAAGGGCTTGATTTCTTCTATTACCTGCTTGACAGCAGTAGGTTTGACAGCAAGCACCCATATCTCACCCTGTTCAGCACCTTCGACATTACTTGCAGTTACTCGAACATTAAAACATTCTTTCAAATTATTTAATTTTTCTGGACTGGAGGAGTTGGTAGCAATAATTTTATCACAAGGATAATGATCGGAAACAAGCCCAACAATTAAGCTACTCGCCATATTTCCTGCACCCAGGAAGGTGATTGTCGGTTTGTTCATATTAGGTTTCCTAATCTAGCGTGGGTCCGGCATCGATAATATTTTGACTAACATTGAATTTTTTGAAATTTTCAATAAATTTCGCGATCAAAGTCCGCTTTTCGGCTTCAAAGTGATCAAGATTTGACCAAGTAGCTTGGGGGTTTAATAACTTATCAACGCCAGGAATCGACTTAGGAATGCTAAAATGAAATCCGGGCAATACCGTCGTTTCAGTATTTTTAATTCCATCAAGAAGAATGGCTCTAATAATTGCACGAGTAGTGGGAATAGAGAGAATCTTTCTCCACCCTTACCGAAAGCGCCTCCCGTCCATCCTGTATTGACCAAAATAAATTGGCAATTTGTTTCTTCAATTCTTTGCATCAAGAGATTCGCATAGACTTGTGGCGGTCTTGGGAAAAAAGGCGCACCAAAGCAAGTGCTAAAAGTGGGGGCAATTCCCTTGCTACCTCCTACTTCCGTGCTGCCTATGTGAGCGGTATAGCCACTCAAAAAATGATAGGCAGCCTGCTCCTTGCTAAGCAAGGACACAGGGGGGGAAAATGCCATAAAGATCGCAAGTTAAAAAGATAACAGCTTTTGGCTCGCCAGCTTTATTTTCTAATACACGTTTTGCAATAAACTCACGAGGATAGGCTGCCCGAGTATTTTGAGTAAGACGATCATCATCATAAAGCGGCTCGCCGGTCTCTGGATGAAGCACCACATTTTCCATGATGGTGCCATAAGAAATTGCATTCCAAATAACAGGTTCGTTTTGCTCTGAAAGATTAATACATTTTGCATAGCAGCCTCCTTCAAAGTTAAACACCCCACTGCCGCTCCAACCATGCTCATCATCGCCGATTAAAAATCGCTCTGCATCTGCTGAAAGTGTGGTTTTCCCCGTTCCTGACAGGCCAAAAAATAAAGCAACATCACCATTGGGTCCTTTATTGGCGGCACAATGCATAGGCAATACATTCTGTGCTGGCAGGAGGTAATTTAATACAGAAAACATCGCTTTTTTCATTTCACCCGCATAAAGTGTTCCACAAATTAACACTTTGCGTTTGGTCATATCGAGAATGACCGCGGCATCACTATGAGTATGATCGCAACTTGGATCCGCGCTAAATGAAGGAACATTTATAATAGTCCAGGCCTTGTCTTTTGACCATTCACCCATCGACTCTTTAATGAAAAGGTTTTGTCCAAAAAGATTATGCCAAGCTAGCTCTGTCATCACCTTAACTGGAAGAGCATATTGAGGTTCAGCACCCACCCATAGATGAGAAATAAAAAATTCATTATTTTCTAAAAAATCCTTTGCCTTTTGCCAAAGTGAATCAAAATCTTTTGAATCAAAAGGTTGATTAATCGCATTCCAGTCAACAGTTTCTGCTGTTTGTTCATCTTTAACAATAAATCGATCTTTAGGAGAACGCCCCGTTCTTTTTCCGGTGTTAACGGTCAGTGCTTCATTTGCGCTTAACACCCCTTCCTCTCTTTCAAGAGCTTTAGTGATTAATTCCGATGCGGATAAATCAATATGTTGAGAAATAGCAATGGTGTCATTCATGAAGAACTCTCCAGGGTTAACTAAAATTATGCACTGATTATTACAGAAATTGGCACACTATGGTATAACATTCGGAAACGCTTGATCATTCAATGAGAAAGAGAATATGTCAGTACAAACTTTTAAAAATCGTCTTTTGATAGCAATGCCGACTTTAAATGATCCCTATTTTCAGCAGACGGTTACCCTGTTGTTTGAGCATAGTGAAAAAGGGGCGAGCGGATTGATAATCAATAAGCCTCTTGATATTACTATTGGTGAAATCTTAGAACATCTAAACATTCCCCTCACAAACACATCTATTGATAAAAATCAGGTGATGCTGGGCGGGCCGGTTGCTTCGGAACAAGGGTTTATTGTGCATACCCACCCAGAACTATGTCCTGGCGATGTGATTGATGAAGAACACAAAATTACTGTCTCTGCTTCAAAAGAGGTGTTACAAAATATTGTCCAGCATCATCCAGAAAACCTTTTGGTATGCCTAGGTTATTCCACTTGGAAAGAAGGTCAACTAGAACAAGAATTCGCTGATAATGCCTGGCTTTCTGCAGATGTTGATCTAGACATTTTATTTAAAATACCTTTTCAAGAACGATGGCGCGCTTCTGCAAAGCTGATGGGAATAGACCTCGATCGTCTATCTACAGATGTTGGGCATGGCTAACTTTTTAAGCTTTGATTTTGGAACCAAGAAGATAGGTGTAGCAGTTGGGCAATCGGTTACGCTAAGCGCCAATCCACTCACACCGATACCTGCTAAATGGGGCGTTCCAAGCTGGGAAACAATCGCTTTGTTGATTGCAAAATGGCAGCCTGAAGGAATAATAATAGGCATCCCGCTCAATATGGACGCCACCTCGCAGCCAATCACAAAAAAAGCAAAAAAATTTGCCAATGAGCTAAGAAATCGTTTCGAACTTCCTATTTATGAAGTAGATGAGCGATTAACAACAGTAGAAGCAAGGCAACAGCTTTTTGATTTAGGCGGGTATAAGGCTTTGAGCAAGATTTCAATCGATTGTTTTGCTGCTAAATTGATACTTGAGGACTGGATGAGAAAGGGTTAATGGGTTAAATGAAACATTTACTTGGACTAGCGGAATTATCTTCAGAGCAAATTCTTGATATCTTGCAGCTTGCAGAATATTTTCATCGCGTGACTGAAATCGAGAAAATCAAAAATACATTAACTAACAAAGTTGTAGTGAATTTATTTTTTGAAAACAGCACTCGTACTCGAAGCAGCTTTGAAATTGCGGCTAAGCGATTAGGTGCAGAAGTCATCAATATTCCGGTTGCTAGCTCTTCAGCCAAAAAAGGTGAAAGCCTACTGGATACGGTCAACAACCTTTTTTCGATGAATATCGACTTGCTTATTATTCGAAGTCCGAGGAGCGGCGCAGCGGAATTTCTAGCCAAGTCTATTCAGTTCGATGCTTCAATTATTAATGCAGGTGATGGTTGCCATGAACATCCAACGCAAGGCTTATTAGATATTTTTACCATCCGCTATTACAAAAAGAATTTTCCTAATATTAAAGTGGCCATCGTCGGCGATATTTTGCATTCAAGGGTCGCAAGATCTTTAATTTTTGGATTAAAAAATCTTGGCGTAAGCGAAATAACGGTTGTAGGCCCAAGGACATTAATCCCCAAAAACACCGCTTCACTTGGTGTTAACCTTAGCTATTGCCTTGAAGAAGGGATTCAGGATGCTGACGTCATTGTTAGCTTGCGTTTACAGAAAGAACGCATGGCTGGCGTTTATCTTCCCAATGAACGAGAATACTCTACGCTTTACGGCTTAACCGAAACAAAACTGCATTGCGCAAAAAAAGACGTCATTATTATGCATCCCGGTCCGCTCAATCGAGAGATAGAAATCAGTTCTGAAGTGGCCGATGGACCCAGATCAGTCATACTTTCTCAAGTCTCATTTGGTGTTGCCATTAGAATGGCCGCCATGACTTCACTTTTGAACCCAAAGGAGACAAGGTGAAAATAGCCATTCTAGGTGCTCGGGTAATCAATCCCGAAACAAAATTTGATCAAATTGCAAATATCTATATAGCAGATGGCAAGATTGTAGCCATTCAACCCAAACCTTTGGCTGATTTTATTCCGGATAAAATTATTGATGCAGGCGGTTTGGCTGCTTGCCCTGGCATTGTTGACCTTTACGCTGATCTCTCGTCTTTAAACCTTGAGCAATTATCCGCACAATTAAAAGCGGCACCCAGTGTTGGCATTACGCATGTAGCAACCCTTACCTCTCAACTATCTCTATCAGAAATTCGTTATCTTAGTCAGAAATTACCTGGTTATACTCGCGCTTACTTGATTGCAACTCTTACACAAAAACAAGAAGGGCAGCTCTTGAATGAACTTGCCTTGCACCAGCAAGCCGGTTGTATCGGCTTTTCAAATGGCTATTCTTCTTTCGAAAATACGTTAATTAAAAAACACTGTTATGATTACCTATCCATGTTTGGCGCTAAATTATATCTTTGCCCTCAAGATCCTGCGCTGAGTAAAAATGGTTGCATGCATCAAGGCGAGGTCAGTTTCAAACTCGGACTGCCCGGCATTCCTACACTTGCTGAAACATTTGCACTCGCAACAGAGTTGGTATTACTGGAAGAGGTGGGGATTGATGCTCATTTTCATGCCATTTCAAGCGAAAAGTCAATAAAATTACTAGAAAAAAATATCAACTTCCCTTTGCCGATATCCTGCGACGTAGCAATTTCACATTTGTTTTTTACTGAACAACAAGTGGAACTAACCAATGGCATGTATCACGTCATCCCCCCGCTTAGAACAGAGGATGACAAAATATATTTAAGAGATGCACTTAAAAGTAACATGATTAATGCGATCAGCAGTAATCATCTTATGGTATCAAGAGATAAAAAAATGCACCCGTTTCAAGATTCCGCACCTGGGATGTCCTCCTGGCCCTTATTGCTGCCTTTAACGCTTAAGTTAGCTGAAGAGGAAAATCTCTCTTGGATTGAAGCATTGAGTTATATTACTTGTCGACCTGCAAAAATATTAGGTATTTCCGCAGGCAGTCTAAAGATTAATGAACTGGCTGATTTCATTATTTTTGATCCAGCAAAAAACTGGATATTGACGAAAGATATTTGTAAAAAATTTGGTGATAACACTCCATTCCTTGATAAACCCTTAAAAGGGCAAGTCCGATATGCTTTTCTTGGAGGAGAATTCGCTTATGAGCAAAGATAACTTCACCCACTTTGGTTTTGAAAAAATTCCTTCTATTGAAAAAACCGAACGCGTTGCAGAAGTTTTTCATTCAGTAGCGGGCAAATATGATGTAATGAATGACTTAATGTCTCTTGGAATTCATCGAATCTGGAAAAAGATCGCAATAGAACTGGCATCAATTAAAACTTATCATAACATCTTGGATCTTGCGGCTGGAACAGGAGATCTGTCATTAAGGATTGCTCCCCTGCTTGATAATACTGGCAAATTATTTGTTACAGATATTAATTTTTCCATGTTAGAGCTTGCACGTCATCGGTTGATCGATGCCGGCATCGCAGCAAACACGCATTATCTCATTGTGAATGCAGAGAATATTCCCTTTCCTGATAACAGCATTGATTGCATCACCATGGGTTTCGGGCTTAGAAATGTAACGGATAAACAAGCAGCATTAGCTTCGATGTATCATGTCTTACGACCAGGTGGAAAAGTGATTATTCTTGAATTTTCTCGCCCAACTTTTTCTCCACTTAATAAAATTTATGACTTTTATTCTTTTAATCTATTACCCCTTCTTGGAAAATGCATAGTGGGTGATGAAAAAAGTTATCGCTACCTAGCAGAATCCATTCGAATGCATCCAGATCAACTTACTCTCTGTAAAATGATGGAAGAGATTGGGTTTGAAAATTGTGATTATCATAATTTGACAGGTGGCGTAGTAGCAATTCATCGGGGCTATAAATTTTGATTAATGTTATTCTAACTGGTGTTTTAGAACGCGCAGTCAATTTAATTTTTTCACTCAATCAAACTAAGACCCATTTTCAAGAAAGACATTTTGGCAAAGTGATTAAACTTGAATTAAAAGAAACTGCCACATCATTTTTTTTTCTTATTCGCAAAGAAAAAATTTTTGTTCAAAAATATTATGATGCAGCACCAGACACTATTATTAAAGGCTCCGTTCCTTCTTACCTTAAAAATTTGTTGCCTTTTAATCAAATAACCACGCTTCAGGTTGAAGGAGACCTTGAGTTAGCGCATCAATTTAAATTGCTATTGCAAGATATTGATATTGATAGCGAAGAATATCTTTCCTATTTGACAGGAGATGTTATTGCCAAACAGTTAACTCAAATCTGGCATAATTTTTATGAGACTTGTCACAGCAATGTTAAACGCACATCCGAAGATTTAATTGAATTTATTCAAGAAGAAAAACAACTTTTACCCACACAAGAAGAGGTAGAAGATTTTTTTGAAGAAACAAGAAAGCTTAAAATGGATATCGAGCGTTTTGAAATGCGCTTAACTCGCTTAAGGAAGAAATTATGAAAATAATGAAGAGACCTAGGCAACTTATCCGGCTATTTCAGATTAATATTATTCTTTTAAAAAATCGTTTAGACCGTGTTGTTCTTTCAACTGAAAGTTTGCGCCAATTTTCTTTTATTAGTTATTTCAATCCCTGGCATTGGTTGAACAAGGAAAATAAACCAAGAGGCGAATCCATTCGACTTGCTTTCGAACAACTCGGTCCGATTTTCGTAAAGTTTGGCCAAGTTCTTTCAACTAGACGCGATTTAATACCGAATGATATAGCTGATGAATTAGAAAAACTACAAGATAAGGTTCCACCTTTTTCGGGAAGCTTAGCAAAAAATATACTTGAAAATTATTATAAAAAACCGATTACTGAAATATTTGCCGCTTTTGATGAAACCCCCTTAGCTTCCGCTTCCATCGCACAAGTCCACGCGGCAATATTGAAAAGTGGCGAAGAAGTCGTTGTAAAAATTATTAGACCGAATATTGAGAAAACTATCCATAAAGATATGAGTCTTATTTATAGCGTGGCAAAATTTACCGAAAAATTTTTTCCACATGGAGATAGACTTCGAGCAATTGAGGTTGTGGCTGAATTAGAAAAATCTCTCACCTACGAATTAGATCTTCTTCATGAAGGTGCCAATGCCTCGCAGCTACGAAGAAATTTTCTTAATTCATCCCTACTTTATATACCACAAGTTTTCTGGGAATATTCTAGCCAACGAATTTTAGTCATGGAAAAAATAGCGGGAATTCCAATCTCAGATGTTAAAACACTCAAACAGGCTGGAATAAATTTGAAAGAATTAGCGGAAAAAGGGGTGGAAATTTTTTTCACTCAGGTTTTGCGCGATAGCTTTTTTCATGCTGACATGCATCCCGGCAATATCTTTATTAATAAAAAAAATCCAGAAAATCCTCAATATATTGCTGTGGATTTCGGAATAATGGGAACATTAAGTCCTACAGATCAACGTTATCTGGCTGAAAATTTGCTTGCTTTTTTCAGAAGAGATTATCGCAGAGTGGCCGAGTTACACATTGAATCGGGTTGGGTTGGAAAAATTCGCATAGATGAATTAGAAACCGCTATTCGAGGAGTATGTGAACCCATTTTTGAAAGGCCACTGAAGGATATCTCTATTGGAAAGTTGTTATTAAAGATTTTTCAAGCTACTAGAAAATTTCAGATGGATGTACAACCACAATTCTTTTTATTGCAAAAAACAATGTTGAACGTTGAAGGCTTAGGGCGTCAACTTTATCCTGATCTCGACCTATGGTCTACTGCAAAACCCTATCTCGAAAAATGGGTGAGACAGCAAATCGGGCCACGTGCCATGTTAAAAAAAATCTATCAACAAGCCCCCTCACTCATCAATAAAATGCTGGTATTGCCTGATCTGCTTGAGCAATATTTGCAAAAAACTAATCCGCAACAGAATTTTGCTAGTCTTTTTGAAAAAGCAACAGATCAAAGAAAAAATGATCGCCGTAAGAAATGGCTAGGATTTGGAATGAGCTTACTTGCCCTCGTAATATTAAACTTTACACTGGGATACAGTTATTTTATTCATCGCGTCTCAGTAAATTTAATACTTGGCATAATTGGGTTAGCCATTATATTTCGTAACTCATGACAGTCCCAAACCTAGCCTAATTCGTCACTAGTAACTGCTCACTGGGTAAGAGCCTGTTCAACGCACAAACGTTCATTGTAGTTATCGTAACTATTCATCTAGGGCCACTGATCGGTATATTTGTTTTTGATACAGGTTGTTGAATACTATCTTTATATGCATGATCAAATTTATCGGCTTGTTCACCCACTACATCGAGCAAATGGTTATGTGTTTTTTTGCACATTTTTTCAAACATTTGTTCTACTTGAGCTGGATATCTGAAGACTGCCTTTAGATTTTGCTTTGCGTGTAAGATGCTTCGTTTTAACTTCACGCCCAAATTAAATTGTTCGCGATAGTTCATGGCTGGCAGATTTTTATACTCTTCAATAATGGCTTTGGCTGTTGCTTTTAATTCGTTTTCTATCCGCTGCAATTCTGAATCGTCTTTAAACATTCTGATACTAAGGGTACTACGCATCTCCTTGGATGCAGAAGGTTTGCCTTCCCTCTGATTCATCTTTGAAGATCGGCGAAAAGTTTCTTCCATGAAAACCTCTCCGATTGACTAATTAGCAATTTCTTAACTTTGTTCAGGTACAACTGCGGAATTATTATATTCCTTTATAATAAAACCACGACATCAAAACTGACCGAAGTATTATAGCTTATAAAAAAGAAAAATGGGTAGTTCTATTGACCATCAGGTAAAAAACAACCAGCAAGCTCCCAAAGGCTGGCAATCCTAAACAAAACCAATATTTAAATTTAAGATAATATTGAGTAGGTAACCCGATATTTGCTCGCACAGCCTGGCAGGCAATATTTTTTAATTGTATTTGTAGGTAAACCACAGGAAACCAGCACAAAGCTGCAATCAAATAGCCTATAGTTGACCCCCATAGCCAAAAAGAAGTGAAAAAGGGCAGCCGGCAGTGTATTACCATTAATAAACCCGTTGCTAACTGGATGAAACCTGATGGTAAAGTAAAATACCAATCGCCTTTTACAATCATTTTAAAAGTGTTGGCAATAATTTCCCTATTTTGACTACGGTGGGCGAGATACATATATATTGCGGTCGATAAACCGGTTCCAAATAGCAGGCATGCACTTATTACATGGATAATTTTCAATAGTGAGTAACTCATCGGTTATCTTCCAAATAAATCATCACAGCGGTCGCAACTAAAATTGGCACATTTTTTAGCAGTGGACCAAACGGATCTTGCCAAAGGGCAGGAAAATATAAACTAGCCAAAACTGTGTAAAATAAGATTAATATGATCTCACTCATCCCCACTTTTTTAATTTTATAATTGATAAGGGTGGCAAAACCCAATCCAATGTCAAGAAGGCTCGAACCATATAAAAATAATTTTGCTAGCGATGGCCAGATAGTGTTTAAAAGAGCCAAGCTATTTTGCTCTGGATAGAAAAACAGGGAGGTCATGCCTGTTCCAATCCAAACCAATCCTATCGAGATACGCAGCAAAGGCCTCAAAAAATAAAGCCTAGCATGCCATCTATCCTGTACGTAGCTAGGCAAATGAAATAAACCCTGTTCAAAATTTTTGGGGATAAATCCTATTGTTTGCTCAAATTTTTTTGTTTCTTTTTCAGAAGTCACAATATCTTGAGTCAGCATACTTATTAAAGTTGAGTTAATATGAAAAATTTTCATTAATTTTTCAGCTATTATCACGAGGTTAATTGGCATAAAAATTTTAAAAGCATGTTTAAATCCTAACCACTCTCTAAATAATTTTACAATTTCAAATAAAGAATATTGTTTAGGCCCTACTGCATCCAAAATTCCGCTGTTTTTATTGTGTAGCAGGCTCATGACAGCAAGGCTTAGATCTTCAATATGTATTGGCTGAAAACGTTGTCCTTCTTTTCCTGGCACGGGAATGACGCCAGGGAGCCCTGCTAAACCGCGCATCATGGAAGTTCCCCCATAAGATCCGGAGGCATAAACGAGAGAAGGCCTAAGTATTTGGACTGGGATAGTTAAAGTTAATAAATAGTTATCTAATGCCCGCTTACTTTCAGTAAATGGAATATCAATTTTCTCCACTCCCAATGCAGAAATTTGAATAATTTGCTGTAAATTTTTATTTAACGCCGCCTGAATTAATGCCTTAGGCATGAAGTAATGTACATTCCATATTTCCTTTTTTTTGCCTTGGAGTATTCCCACGCAATTAATCAAAACATCAATAAAATCAAATTCATTTAGTACATTCATTCCTGCTTTCATCGGCGCTTTAGCGAAGTCAATTTCTAAGCTTTTTACATTTGGAAATCTTTTTTTGAATCTTTTAACTCCTCTTCCACAAATAATGACCTCATAACCTTGGCTAAGTAAAACTGAAACAATATAGCTTCCTATAAAGCCATAGCCACCTGTGATTAATATTCGTTCATTTTTCATTTTTCATCCCCATAGCATTTTAGGATAGTGCATACCTATGCATAAAATGCGCCCAAGGAACAAATGTAACCTTTCTAATTGCATCGTGGATGATAACTATAAATAAAATAATGCTAATGAGATTAATACAATGGAAAAGGATCTCTCCTTTAAATAAAATTTTGTAATCTTTAACAAAAATGTAGTTATAACTTTTTAGACAAAACAAACTTAACCAGAGAATAATAAAAACTAAAAAAAACAAATAGGCTGAGAGGATCCAGGGAGTAGTCAGCGATAAATTCAAAAAAATAACTTGGTAGCTACCTGTTGCTAAAACTATGACAATGATAGGTAAAAATAAAATACAGTCGACTAGTAATGATTTACTTAAAATAAAACGTAATGTCATTCTGCAATTTTGCTGAATCGCTAGATTAATATAAAAATAGTTGCCAACAAAAAAACCTGCTAGCGTTACGCCTAATAAAACATGTATGTAACGTATCATTGCCATTGAATTCTCCAGTAACTCTTCCTTGGAATGAAAAACCTGTTGTATGTATATTAAGCACAGTCAACGATTATTTTTTCGTATAGAAATTGATTAATCAAGCGCTTTTTGAGATCATTCTGCCTCCTGCTTAAACTATGCATTGATCGGTGACGACTTCTCACTGTGATATCTATTTTGTAACTATTCATCAGATTTGAGCCAGATTCGAATAAAAAATGCTGAATGGTTCTCAATTTTCTTACACTTATAGGTGAATTACATGTCAGCGCTGCAACACTTAAATTCAAACAGCCCAACTGATTCGCAAGTTTGGCATCAGTGTTTAAGCCATTTGCAAGAAGAAATTCCTGGGCATCAGTTTAGTACTTGGATTCGTCCTCTACAGCCACAAGAAGAACAAAATTGTTTGACACTACTTGCCCCCAATCGCTTTGTAGTTGATTGGATTAATGAACATTTTCTACAAAAAATTGCTCTCTTGGCCAAGAAAATTAGCGGTTCAAATAGTTACTTAGTAAAGATCGAGATTGGCTCTACTCAAAAAACATCGAGAATCCCGACAACCCCTCCCGTTACCGCCAATCAAGCTGCACCTTCTCCCTTTTCTAATAGCAATAATGTCAATCCTCTCTTCAATTTTAATAATTTTGTTGAAGGCAAATCAAACCAGTTAGCTAGAGCTGCTGCCTTACAAGTTGGTGAAAACCCAGGAACAGGTTATAATCCTCTATTGCTTTATGGTGGAGTGGGGCTTGGAAAAACCCATCTCATGCATGCAGTTGGCAACATTATTCTTGAAAATAAACCCTATGCAAATGTTCTTTATCTTCATGCTGAACGCTTTGTCGCAGATATGGTTAAAGCCCTGCAACGTAATTTAATGAACGATTTTAAACGTCGCTATCGTTCGCTGGACGCCTTGTTAATCGATGATATTCAATTTTTTGCTGGAAAAGATCGCTCTCAAGAGGAATTCTTCCATACATTCAATGCCTTACTAGAAGGCGGGCGTCAAATTGTGCTTTCTTGCGACAATTACCCTAAAGAAATTCAAGGACTAGAAGATCGCTTGAAATCGCGTTTCGGTTGGGGATTGACGGTTGCAGTTGAGCCGCCCGAATTAGAAACACGCGTAGCAATCTTAATGAGCAAAGCCGAGCTTTCTAATGTAGATTTACCCCCTGAAGTGGCTTTTTTTATAGCAAAACGTATTCAATCCAATGTGAGAGAGCTCGAAGGTGCATTAAAACGAGTCATTGCTAATGCTCATTTTACTGGACAATCGATCACTCTTGACTTCGCTCGTGAAGCACTGAAAGACCTTCTGGCAATACAAGCTAAGTTAGTATCTATTGAAAACATCCAAAAAACTGTCGCAGAATATTATAAAATCAAAATTACCGAGTTATTGTCAAAACGAAGAAGTCGCCATCTAGCTAGGGCGCGTCAAATTGCTATGGCTCTCGCTAAAGAGTTAACTAATCATAGCTTGCCTGAAATTGGCGAAGCTTTTGGTGGCCGCGATCACACGACAGTTCTCCATGCTTGTAGAAAAATTAAAGAATTGATTGCAGAAACAATCAACATAAAAGAAGATTATATGGTTCTACTGCGTATACTTTCCACGTAATTATTAATCATTTGAACGATTTTGCCACTTTAATTAACGCGCTGAAGAGTGACATACTACTTAACTAGAGAAAGAGTACAACATGAGATTATCAATCAACCGGGAAGAGCTTTTAAAACCACTGCAACTTGTCAGCGGCATTGCCGAAAAGCGCCAAACCAAACCGATTTTATCTAATGTTTTGCTAAAAATAGATGAGAATTTATCGATTATTGCAACTGATCTTGAAGTTGAGCTACATACCCACTTACCGCTTACTCAACCTCATTCATCCTGTGCGATAACTGTTCCAGCACGAAAGCTGGTTGATATTTGCCGATCATTACCTGACCAGTCTATTATTCATTTATCAATTGATAACAAGAAGTTATTAATTCAATCAGGCAAAAGTCGTTTTACCTTGGCTACATTACCCGCTGAAGAATTTCCTTGCTTGGAACAAACAGAACATTTACTTGAATTTTCAATCGAGCAAAAAAATCTCCGATTTTTACTACAAAGAACTTATTTTGCTATGGCTGTGCAGGATGTGCGTTATTATTTGAATGGCATGCTACTGGAAATTAAGCAGGGCACGGTTCGCAGCGTTGCTACTGATGGTCACCGCCTATCGCTAAATGTGATTGAGGCGGCAATAATCAACAATGTTTTTTCCCAAATTATTATTCCTCGAAAAGGAGTAATTGAATTATTAAAATTTCTCGATGATTCTGATGAAGAAATTATCGTCACCATCATGTCTAATCATTTTCAGGTTTCGGGAAGTAAGTTTGTATTTACTTCAAAATTAATTGACGGTCGCTTTCCTGATTACGAAAGGGTTATTCCTAAAGGCGGAGATAAAACCGTTTCTATACCTCGCGAAGCGCTGAAGCAATCGCTTACTCGAGCATCCATTCTATCCAATGAAAAAATTCGGGGCATTCAGTTACAGCTCAGAACAGGATTGCTTCGTATTATTGCTAACAATCCTGAAAGCGAAGAAGCAGAAGAAGAAATTAACATTGACTACCAATATGACAATCTAGATATCAATTTCAATGTTAAATATTTAATAGATGTTTTAGATACGATCAATGAAGAGATGGTAACAATGACCTTGTCTGATTCAACCAGCAGTATTTTAGTTGAAGGTGAAAAATCAGAAAACATGAGTCTTTTTGTTGTCATGCCGATGAAAATATAGCCAAAAATTACGACAAATCTCCACATGAAAATTAGCGCCTTTGAAGTTTACAACTTTAGAAATATCAAGCGAGCCTCTCTCGAATTCAGCCAACATTTAAATGTTTTTTATGGGGAAAATGGTAGCGGAAAAACCAGTCTCCTCGAAGCGCTTTATTATCTAGCACTTTGCCGTTCGTTTAGATGCCGAAACTTAAATAGAATCATAGATTATGACTCAACCAATTTCAGATTAGTTGCTAAACTCACTAATCAAAATTTATCGCTGACTGTTGGAATTGAAAGAGGAAGGACTGCTCAAGACTATATTATACGGATTGACGGAAAACCCGTTCACTCCCTTGTAGAAATAGCGAAATTAATCCCCGTTCAACTGCTAAATGCAGACAGTCACCTCCTTATTGGGTCAGGGCCAACTGTGAGGCGTCAGTTTCTCGACTGGGGTACGTTCCACGTGGAACCCACTTTTCACCTACAATGGCAGCGAGCTAATCGCTTGCTCAAACAGCGCAACGCCTTATTAAAATCCACCTCTTCTCGTCAAGAGTTACAAACTTGGGATATCGAGCTTGCCCACATTGCCAATCTACTACACGATTATCGCACCAATTATTATCATTTATTAAAACAACAATTCCAGCCCCTCGCAGCAGCGTTTCTTCCAAATTTGTCTATTGATTTACAGTATTATCCTGGCTGGAACACACAACACCCCCTCAATGAACTTCTTTCTCTAAATTTTAATAAAGACAAGCAACTAGGGTATACTCATCTTGGACCTCATCGAGCTGATTTACGGCTAAGAGTTGCAGATGCGCCTGCTCATGAAATTTTATCGCAAGGCCAACAAAAAATGCTGACATACGGCCTGCGTTTTGCACAAGCAATTACATTTAAAATACACAGCAATTCCCATTGCCTCTTTATCGTTGACGACTTAGCCTCTGAATTAGATATATCAAATAGAAGGCTCATCACAGATAGGTTAAGTTCGATGGATTCACAAATCTTTATCAGCTGCATAGCACGCGAACAGCTGCTCGACTTAACACGCATGCAAGATGTAAGGACGTTCCACGTGAAACGTGGTCAAATAGAGGTAATGAATACCTAGCCTTAAATACAAGGCAACTTCTCTTAAAATGTGTTATCCTATTTGGTTTAAAGGTATCTATTCAGCTCATTACTAAAACATTTAATTTTGAGCCAGATTCAAAAAAAATTTCCTGAAAATTGTATACACGCTGATATGTATTCTGTTTTTTGTAAGTTTTTTATTTGAAGATCGCCAATAAGACGTTTTTATCCTGTGCTGGAAGCTACTGTTATTAACCATTAACAGCTAGAGCAAATTATGACGCCCACCAACACTTCCTATGACTCTTCGAACATTAAAATATACAAAGGCTTAGAGGCCGTGAGAGTAAGACCTGGAATGTATATTGGTGATACAGATGACGGCACGGGATTACATCACTTAGTTTTTGAGGTAGTTGATAATTCTATCGATGAAGCTTTAGCGGGATTTTGCTCAAAAATAACCGTCACTTTGCATATTGATAATTCTGTTTCTGTAAAAGATAACGGACGCGGGATTCCTGTTGATCTTCATGCTGAAGAAGGGCGTTCAGCAGCAGAAGTCATAATGACGGTACTGCATGCAGGTGGCAAATTTGATAACAATGCTTACAAAGTTTCTGGCGGGTTGCATGGTGTTGGTGTATCAGTGGTCAATGCTTTATCAGAGGAACTAGACCTAACTATTAAGAAAAATGGTAAAGTTTACAAGCAAGTTTATCATATGGGTGAGCCAAACGAACCGCTCGCTGCAGTGGGCGAAACTCAGGAAACAGGAACCGAAATACGATTTAAACCAAGTTTGAAAATTTTTAAAAATGTAGTGGAGTTTCACTATGATATTCTTGCTAAAAGATTGCGGGAACTTTCTTTTTTAAACTCTGGTGTTGGCATTCATCTAATCGATGAGCGTACGGGACGTGAGGATTTATTTGAATATGAGGGTGGAATTCGGGCGTTTGTACTGTTTTTGAACAAAAATAAATCATTGGTCAATGATAAAGTATTTTATTTTCTCGCTGAAAAAGAGGGTATTGCTGTCGAGGTTGGCTTACAGTGGAACGATAGCTTCCAAGAAAATATTTTCTGCTACACCAATAACATTCCTCAGCGCGATGGTGGCGCACACCTGGTAGGATTTAGAAGTGCTTTGACCAGAACACTTAACACTTATATTGAAAAAGAAGGCCTAGGTAAGAAGCATAAAATTAGTATTTCGGGAGATGATTCAAGAGAAGGGCTCACCGCCATTGTTTCAGTAAAAGCTCCTGACCCGAAATTCTCTTCTCAGACGAAGGACAAACTCGTTTCTTCTGAAGTTAAGCCCATCGTTGAGTCACTAATGGCAGATAAACTCCAAGAATATTTACTCGAAAATCCGCAACAAGCCAAAGCAATCATATTGAAAATAGTTGATGCAGCAAGAGCACGAGAAGCGGCCAGAAAAGCTAGAGAAATGACACGACGAAAAAGTGTACTCGATATAGCTGGCTTACCTGGCAAACTCGCTGATTGTCAGGAACGAGATCCACAATTTTCAGAAATTTTCATTGTAGAGGGAGATTCCGCAGGCGGCTCTGCTAAACAGGCACGTGATCGAAAAAACCAGGCTATCTTACCACTTAAAGGTAAGATACTTAATGTTGAAAAGGCGCGTTTCGACAAAATGTTGTCATCAGCAGAATTAGCTACATTAATTACTGCACTAGGTTGTGGGATTGGTAAAGATGAATATAACCCAGATAAACTCCGTTACCATTCAATTATCATTATGACTGATGCAGATGTCGATGGTTCCCATATTCGCACATTGTTACTGACCTTCTTCTACCGACAAATGCCCGAGCTAATAGAACGTGGGCATGTTTATATTGCACAACCCCCTCTCTATAAAGTAAAAAAAGGCAAGCAAGAGCAATACATAAAAGACGACGAGGCTTTAGAAAGTTATTTATTGCAACTCGCGCTTGATAATACCGAGATCCATACAGCTAATACCCAAAACCAGATTATACAAAGAAATCAACTCGAAGATATTGCAACACGATACCGTGAGCTCAGAAAAACAATAAAAAAATTATCAAACCGATATCCCTTAATTCTACTTGAAAGTTTGCTTCATGTTCCATCATTAATCCCTGCAAATCTTGTCAATAGAGAAGAGGTTTTACAATGGATGCAAGCTATTCAGAATTACTGCTTAACTATAACAAAAAAAAATGGCAGTGGAATTTCATACTCCTTGCAAGAAGAATCTGAATTATATTTGCCAAAATTTATTGTAAAAGAACATGGAATTTCGACGCCTTATTTGCTAAAAAAAGATTTTTTTCAATCAAATGACTATCGAAATATAATTAATTTTACTCATTTAATTGAAGGCGGGATTGCACCTGGCGCCTATATAAAACGTAATGAACAAAAACAGGCTATCCATAACCTACAAGAAGCCATTCAATGGATGTTAGAAGAGGCTAGAAGAGGATTTACGATACAACGTTACAAAGGTTTAGGTGAGATGAATCCCGATCAATTATGGGAAACCACCATGGATCCAATGACAAGACGCCTGCTAAAAGTAAGAATTGAAGATATGATCGCAACAGATCAGATTTTTAATACATTAATGGGCGATAATGTTGAACCAAGACGTGCTTTTATTGAAGAAAATGCATTATATGCAAGTAATATTGATGTATAAATTTTTTTTTATTTTATTAAATACTAAGGCAAGGCATGCAGCAACAATTAGAAAAAATCAAACTTTACCTGTTGGGAAACATTTACAATAAAGCCCAATTTGAAAAAAAATTAAATGAAGAATTATTTATTGAAAAAGAACAAGAATATGGCATCGGAGTCGCCCATTTTGTTATAGATAATTTAGCTGTTGTTATTAATTGGATGGACAAAAAATTATGCTGGGAGGACCCTAATGAATATACCAAGGATGCTGATGCCCTAATTCTAGGTGATATATTCCATACTGATTTCAGCCAAAGGCCAAAAGAATTATTTTATAAATGGAATACAAACGAGAGTGTTCGTGAGTTAGCTAAACAAATTTTTCAAAAAAAACAAGAGATTGAAGCAGCAAAAATGAAGGCTATTTCTTTTCTTGCTCATCGTAATAATTCAAACTTGATTAGTTTACCATCTGAAATTCAAATGCGTGTAGCTTGCACCTTTTTTGAAGTGGCTAAAAAAGAAATACACGAAAATTATATTCAAGCGACAGCACCTTTACTAGGAAATATACCGTTGTGAATGAATGTTAGGCTTTAAGCTATGTTTGAACAAGGCTGTAACGCACAAGCCCCGCCTTTTTATCTTTTATTAGTCGCCATTGACTGGGTAAATTGAAAACCTCCGCGTCAGCCTCTGACTCTATATAAATAAGCGCATGATCTTTCAGAATATTTTGTTGATCAAGCCAATCAAGTGCTAATTGCACGTAGTTTTGATGAAAAGGAGGATCAATAAAAATAACATCGTATTGCTTAGTTGATGAAGAAAGATGATAGGGAAATGTAGCATGAAAGACTTCTATTTCTTTTATGTTTAATTTTTGAATATTTTTTTTTAACGCCTGAATAATTTCTGCAGAAGCATCAAACAGCAAGGAGTAACCAGCCCCTCTTGATTTGGCTTCAAAACTTAATGCACCACTGCCTGCAAACATATCCAAACAACAAGCACCAGGTATGATGGGTGTAAGCCAATTAAACAACGTTTCCCGAATTCGATTCGGTGTGGGGCGCAGTCCTGGAATAATAGGAAAATGAATAATGCGACTGCGAAGCTCCCCGCCAATGATGCGGACTTGACCTAATTTAGGTCTTCGTACCTGCTTCTTGCTCATTCATTTCCTTACCAACAGTAATTGTTACCAGGTTATTGGGATGGATGATCCTGTTAAAAACTTGCTTGATGGATTGATCCGTCACCTTATTAATATTGTCAGCATAAGTATCCAGATAATCCAGTGATAAATGATAAAAGCCAATATTAAGCAGTTGAGAGATGATTGCTGAATTACTTGCTAATTTCAAGACAAAGCCATGGGCAAGATTCTCTTTTGCACCAGCAAGCTCCTGATTGGTCGGGCCATTGCTAATGAAATTATTCAAAGTATGGCTGACAACATTAATAGCGTTTTTTGCTTCGCTATTACGAGTTTGCAATTCGATAAGAAAAGGTCCGCGTTCTTTTAATGCATTAAATTGGCTTCTCACCGTATAAGCAAGCCCTCTCTTTTCTCTTACCTCATCAAACAAGCGAGAAGTAAGCGACCCTCCTCCTAGGATATAATTGCCCACCACAACCGTATAATAATCTGGATCTGATCGTGTTATTCCTATTTGGCCCATTAAAACATTGGTTTGACTTGACGGAAATGAGATATGCTTTTTGATCGCTCCCGAATTCATTTTTTTTGTAGCAAACATTGGTATTTTTTTACCTTGTTGCATGTTTTTTGATAAATTTTCGGCAATAAGATGAGCATTAGATTCATCAATGTCTCCAACAATAGCAATCAAACAATTTTGAGCCGTATAAAATTGTTGATAAAACTTGAGTGAATCTTTCGCAGCTAACAGATTAACGGTATTAAGATACCCCGAAATAGGATGACCGTAGGGTAGATTATCATAAAGTGCATGGTAGAAACTTTTTAAAGCAATGGAAGCAGGTAACTCTTCTTGCTCTTCCAATGTCCGGAGTAACTGTTTCTGAACACGTGAAAACTCGTGAGATGGAAAATTAGCCTTGGTAAGCACTTCAGTAAAGGTAGCTAAGGCAGGTTGAAAAGCATGAGGGTCTGACAGAGACCGAAGTGCCACTACTGCCATGTCACGATTTATCGCATTAGAATAGATTGCTCCAACATTTTCAAAAGCCGCTGCAATTGCATCCACGGATTGAGTTGTCGTGCCTACTGACAGTGATTCATTCGTTAATTTAGCAATGCCTGCTTGATTTCCATCACGCGCTGACCCGGCATCAAATGCGACCTGGATATCGATCATCGGCAACTCAGGTTCATAAACATAAAAAACAGGTGTGCCAACCTTTGTTTTCCAGGTTTTGATAGGGAGGATAGACTTTTCAGTAGCAAAGCTGCTTGCACACTCAAAAATCACGGATAATAAGCAAATGAGTCGTATAAAATTAGCGAACATTTTGCTCTCCTCCGGTCGTTAACACCGGCTTATCTTGCGTTTTTGCATCAATCGGAAGTGGCTTTAAAATTGCAACGGTCAATTTATTCGGTGAAAAATATTTTTTCGCCACAGCTTGAATTTGAGCTGGCGTAACTTTTTTAATTTGCTCTAAGTAAGTATCCGCATCTTTCCAAGAAAGATTCACGGCTTCCAAAGCGCCAATCTCATTTGCTTGATTCATGATTGAATCTTTTTCGTAAATTTTATTAGCGATAATTTGTGCTTTAACACGAGCCAATTCTTTACTATCTACTGGTTTATTTTTTAAATCGTTAATTTCAGCTGTGATGGCTTGCTCTACTTCTTGCGGGGTTCGTCCCGAAGAAGGAATAGCAGTAATTGTAAAGATATTATCCAGGCGACTAAAAATATCGTAACCCACATCAACATCACTTGCGAGTTGCTTTCCCCTTACAATTCGAGTCGGTAATCTCGCACTATCCCCCCCATCTAAAAGGGAAGACAGAACCACTAACGCATACGCCTCTTCCTTATTCTCTGCAGTTTTAAACGAAGGAGTATTGTAACCCATTATTAGTAAAGGTAATTTTGCTGGCGTTTGAACAACGAGGCGACGCTCGCCGAAATCTTTAAATTCACTAGGTGTCTTGCTAACTGGTAAGGCTGGGGTTTGTAATGGGTCAAAATAGCGACGAACAAGTTTAATTGTTTCTTTAGGATTCACGTCGCCAACAATGACTAAAACCGCGTTGCTTGGCGCATACCAGGTACGATACCATTTTTGAACGTCTTCAACCTTCAGGTGATTCAAATCCCACATCCATCCGATTACCGGATGATGATAGGGACTACCCACATTGGCAGCTGCTCCAAAGCGTTCATAGGTCAAACTTTGTGGATTATCATCAGTACGAAGTCTTCTTTCCTCTTTGACCACTTCAATTTCTTTAACAAATTCATTTTGGCTTAAAAGTAAATTACGCATGCGATCTGCTTCTAACTCTAAGCTGATGGGTAATTTCTTGGCCTCCACCCTCTGGTAATATGCAGTGTAATCATCGGCAGTAAAAGCATTCTCTTCTCCACCATTTTCAGCCACAATTTTTGAAAAAACACCCGGGCCATACGCCTTAGTGCCTTTAAACATCATATGCTCGAGAACATGAGAAATACCGGTAATTCCATTCGGTTCATAACTCGAGCCGACTCTATACCAAACCTCTGTTACCACAACAGGTAACCGATGATCTTCCTTGATTAAAACTTTTAATCCATTTGGAAGTTGATATTCATTGATTTTTGACTCAGCATAAGTGACGTGACAGATAAAGCCGAAAATAAAAGTACATAGTAATATATAAATACGCATCTTGTTTATACCTTTAGATAGCTAGCATTTGCGCTGAATAGTTTTACGAGCAATATAGGATAGCTGATTTGTCGCTGTTTCCAAAGCAGAATAAAAGGTCTTTTAAATGTTAAATTTATTGAAATCAAAAAAAAATGAGGAAAAAAAAGGTGGTTTTTTTTCTTCATTTACACGCGGATTAAAAAAAACCCGTGATCATTTATCCAGCGGTCTCGGCAATTTATTTCTTGGAAAAAAAGTCATTGATCAAAGCTTAATGGAAGAAATAGAAACCCAGCTTATTCTTGCTGATGTTGGCGTTGAGGTGACTCAAAAGATCATTAACAACCTCACTAAACAAGTTTCTCGCAAAGAATTAAATGATTCTGAAGCCTTATATGAAGCACTTAAGCAGCAATTACTTTCCATCCTAAATCCTTCCCTTGATCAAACATTACTTGAAAATTTCCATCGGCCGTCTGCGATTTTAGTCATCGGGGTGAACGGCACAGGTAAAACCACAAGTATTGGAAAATTGGCAAAATTTTTTCAAGAAAAAAAAATGAAGGTCATGTTAGCGGCTGGGGATACTTTTCGTGCCGCAGCAATTGATCAGTTGCAAGTATGGGGAGAAAGAAATCATATCCCTGTTATTGCTCAGCATATAGGAGCAGACAGTGCCTCTGTTATTTTCGATGCATACACCGCTGCAAAATCTCGTGATTTTGATTTGCTTATTGCAGATACTGCAGGTCGCCTGCATACGCAAACGCATTTAATGGAAGAGTTAAAAAAAATAAAACGCGTATTACAAAAAATTGATAGTGAAGCTCCGCATGAAGTCCTACTCGTACTCGATGCCACAACTGGACAAAATGCTTTAAAACAGGCAGAAATATTCCATCAAGCAATGGGAATAACCGGTATCATCATTACTAAATTGGACGGAACAGCTAAAGGTGGAATTGTTTTTGCCATTGCCGACAAGATGAAAATCCCCATCTACTTTATTGGTGTTGGGGAACAAATTGATGATCTGCTTCCCTTTGATAAAGAAGCGTTTGTCAATGCATTATTTGCAACGCCTGCACCTAAGGAGCCCTGAATCGGGGCAACCCCTTGAGGGGTTTACACATTTTTCATCATTATGGTACAATTGGGGAATTTTATCGACGGTCTAAATTGACCTGCGTGAACATATTCGCTTGAGGTTTGTATGGAGAAAAGTTTACAAAAATTGCAATTTGCTGCACCGATTGGCAGTTTAGATGCTTATATTCATTGGGTAAATAAAATTCCTTTATTAACTGAAGAAGAAGAAAAACAATTAGCCGATGACTTGTATTTTAGAGGTGATCTAGAAGCCGCTAGGCGCTTAGTATTAGCCCATCTTCGTTTTGTCGTTCGCGTTGCGAAGGGGTATGCAGGTTATGGCCTCTCGCAATCCGACCTTATTCAAGAAGGCACTATTGGATTAATGAAGGCTGTTAAGCGATTTAATCCTCAAGTTGGCGTCCGATTAGTTTCTTTTGCAGTTCATTGGATTAAGGCTGAAATTCATGAGTTCATCCTAAAAAATTGGAAAATAGTAAAAATTGCGACGACAAAAGCGCAGCGTAAACTATTTTTTAATCTACGGAAGGCAACCAAGCACTTAAATTGGTTTACGGCTAAAGAAGTGACAGATTTAGCAAAAAACTTAGATGTAAGCGAAAATGAAGTTCGCAAAATGGAAGCCAGACTGCAATTACCCGATGAAACATATGATCCTTTATTAAACGAGAACGAACAAGGATTCTCACCCGTTCATTATCTTGAAGATCAGCGCTATGATCCTGCCAAAAGATTAGAAGCAGAAGATTGGTCAACAGATCAAGAAAGTAAATTATATCACGCCATGAAAAGCCTAGATCAACGAAGTCAAGAAATAATAAAAAGGCGCTGGCTTATTGACCAAAAAGCAACACTTCACGAGCTTGCAAGCGAATACAATGTGACTGCCGAAAGAATTCGGCAATTAGAAAAAAATGCAATGAACAAAATCAAAGCAATACTTGATAACTGACAATTTTCGTCACCATGCCCTTCTTGAATGGATTTGACATACCCCCTAACCATGCTACTGTTTAATTGTTTATAACTGTGAGGATAGGATAAAATGAGGTCAATATTTTCTACTGGGCTACTTGCCCTTGCTCTACTTACTAGCCAAAACTTAATGGCAGCGACAACTACTCCCCCCACTCCTTTGCCTAAAAGTTTGGTTAATAACCAAGCTAATTTTAATGATGCACAAGTTAAAGGAATACAAAATATCGTTCATGACTATCTGGTTAAAAATCCCCAAGTATTAGTAGAGGCTTCTCAAGCTTATCAAGATCAAGAATTTGCAAAAGCAAAAACTAAGACCCAACAAGCGGTCTTAAAAAATGCAAAGCCTTTATTTAATTCTCTAAGTAGCCCAACAGTGGGTAACAAGGAAGGAGATGTCTCAGTTGTAGAATTTTTAGATTATCAGTGCACCCATTGTCGTGAGATGTCTATGGTGATCGACTCTCTGATTAAATCAGACAATAAAGTTCGTATTGTGGTAAAACAACTGCCTATATTCGGCGGCTCTTCAAAATATGCAGCGCAAGCATCTATTGCAGCAATCAAACAAGGACAAGACAAATTTCTGGCTTTTCACCGAGCATTACTTGAAATGCCACTTCCTTTAACTGATGAAAAAGTGAATGAAACGGCAAAAAAAGTAGGTCTGAATGTTCAGCAATTGCAAACTGACATGAAGAATAAAGAGATTGAAAATCAATTAAACGATAATTTCAAATTAGCACAAGATCTCGGCCTGCTTGGTACCCCTGCCTTTTTTATCGGGAATCGCATTGGAACACATGTAGAATACTTACCAGGCGTAGTGACAACGGATAGTGTGAAGCAAGCAATTAAACAAGTCAGAAAATAAACCTCAAGGGGAAAGAAAACCTTTCCCCTTCGCAGAATTTTCGTCACTCCTCAAATATAGAGGTATAAGTCAATTTGAACGAAATGAATGTTAAGACCTTTCAAGGCATGATATTAGCCCTCCAACACTATTGGGTAGAACAAGGCTGCATTTTGCTACAACCTTATGATTTAGAAGTGGGTGCAGGTACCTTTCATACCGCGACATTTTTAAGGGCAATTGGTCCAGAACCTTGGAATGCTGCTTATGTGCAACCTTCTCGAAGGCCGAAAGATGGTCGTTATGGAGAAAGCCCTAACCGAACTCAACATTACTATCAATTTCAAGTTCTTCTAAAACCTTCACCAGATAATATTCAAGAACTTTATTTAGGTTCCTTACGATATTTAGGTATCGACCCCTTACTTCACGATATTCGCTTTGTTGAAGATAACTGGGAATCGCCTACTCTTGGAGCGTGGGGATTAGGCTGGGAAATTTGGCAAAATGGCATGGAAATCACACAATTTACTTATTTTCAACAAGTAGGGGGGGTAGCCTGTCATCCGATTACTGGGGAAATTACTTACGGCTTAGAACGTATTGCCATGTATCTTCAAGGAGTTGAGAGTATTTTTGATTTGGTTTGGGCTGAAACACCCAATGGTACAGTGACTTACGGCGATGTGTTTCATCAAAATGAAGTAGAAATGTCTACGTATAATTTTCAATACGCCAATGTTGATCATTTATTAAAAGAATTTGACTATTATGAATCAGAATGTCAAAAACTGATAGAAGCTAACCTCCCCTTACCAGCCTATGAAATGGTGCTAAAAGCTTCACATGCTTTTAACTTGCTCGATGCAAGACATGCAATTTCAGTGACCGAACGTCAACGATATATCTTAAGAGTACGAAAACTCGCATTCGCCGTCGCTAAATCTTATTATGCAGTAAGAGAGAAATTAAATTTCCCCTTACTTTTAAAAAATAAAAAGCCTCCTCATCATGTCGGGTCACAAGAACAAACCACATCTTATTCAATAGCTTCCGCTGAGTAAGCGATTTTTAGAGGATTTCAAATGACTCATAGCCAAGATTTTTTAGTTGAAATTGGAACGGAAGAGCTACCACCTAAATCCCTGGTTAATCTGGCCACTTTTTTTGCAAATGGAATCGAATCGGGGTTTAACGCCGCCAATCTTCCATTTGAAGAAATACAATTTTTCGCCACTCCAAGACGTATTGCGGTACTCGTTAAAAAAGCAGCAAAAAAGCAAATGGAACGTCTGACAGAAAAAATTGGTCCAAATGTCGATTTGGCTTATGATCAAGAAGGAAAACCAACTTCTGCAGCAATTGGTTTTGCTAAATCTTGCGGCATTACTCCTGACTCCCTCAAAACCGTTGAAACTCCAAAGGGAAAATGTCTCTACTATCAAACTCAAGTTTCTGGTAAGTCTATCTTTGAGGTCGCGCCAACCGTTATTCGAAAAGCGCTGAACCAACTACCCATTCCCAAACCTATGCTATGGGGCAATCACTCCACCGCTTTTTTACGGCCAGTACATTCGTTAGTCGTTATGTATGGAGCAGAAGTTATCCCATTCAGATATTTTGATCTAGACGCGGATAATCAGAGTTTTGGACATCGATTTCATTCACCCTCAACTATCACGATTCAGTGTTCTTCGGATTATGCCGCAACGTTAGAAAAAAATTTTGTGATTGCAGATTATCAAAAAAGAAAAACCTGTATTCTGGACCAAATTCAAAAATTGACCTTATCGAAGGGAAGCGCTTTAGTCGATGATTCTCTTCTAGAGGAAGTGACCAGCATTGTCGAATGGCCAAATGCTTTGATGGGAAGTTTTGATAAACGTTTCCTCGCTGTTCCACAGGAAGCGCTTATCTCATCAATGAAAACTCATCAAAAATGTTTTCCACTTATCGATGAAGAAGGAAATTTATTACCTTATTTCATTACCATCGCCAATATTAACAGCAAAGATCCTCAAACAGTGATTGTCGGTAATGAACGTGTAATGAGAGCCCGACTTGCCGATGCAGAATTTTTCTATCAAACGGATTTGAAGCAAGGAATTGAAAAGCAGTTAACTCAATTAAAAACAGTAATTTTTCAACATAAACTAGGTACTGTTTATGATAAGTCGTTAAGGATTGCCAAACTGGCTGTGACCCTAGCAGAAAAAATAGAGATCGATCCTCAAAAAGCACATCGTGCAGGATTGCTTTGTAAAGCGGATCTGACCAGTGAAATGGTGGGAGAATTTCCTGAGTTACAAGGCATTATGGGTTACTACTATGCACTTGAAGATAATATTTCTCACGATGTAGCAACGGCGATAAAAGAGCATTACTTACCGCGCTTTTCTGGTGATAGGATTCCGACAGAAAAACTGGCGAGCCTCATTGCTATCGCAGATAAGCTAGATACCTTAGTGGGTATTTTTGGTATCAATCAAGCCCCAACAGGGGAAAAAGATCCTTTTGGTCTTCGCCGCGCAGCACTAGCTATCAATCGCATTTTAATTGAACGAAATCTTTCTTTTGATTTAGGCGAGCTGATTGAATTAGCGGTTAACAATTATCCACCACTTGAAAATCCGGCAACAGTAACAGAGACACTAAGCTTTATGATGGAACGATTACGTGCAGGGTATGTGGAAAAAGGAATGGATACGACAATTTTTAACAGTGTTTTTTCAAGATACCCCACCTCTCCATTAGACTTTAATCAACGAATTCAAGCGGTAAATTTCTTTCAAACCTTACCCGAGGCAAAAGCGCTGTCTGCAGCGAATAAGCGGGTGAGTAATATTTTAAGACAGGCTAATTTTCTTTCAGGCCGAGGGCTGAATCCTGAGCTTTTTGAACATGAAGCAGAAAAAGAGTTAGCCACCCTGATTGAACAGCAAACAATAAAAATTACAGAATTTTGTATAAAACATCAATACCAAGAAGCATTAATCTTACTTTCAACCTTAAAAGCCCCTATTGATAAATTTTTCGATCAAGTCATGGTTTTGACAGATGATGAAAAGCAACGAAATAATCGTTTAGTTTTACTGCATCTTCTTCAAAATTTATTTTTGCAGATCGCTGACATTTCTTTATTGCATTAACATCTTGCGTGATGCGAACCCCAGAACTATACCCTAACAGCTAACACATCACATTTTGCGCCATGTAAAACGGCATTTGCAGTAGAGCCAAGCAACAAACGGATGCCATGCCTACCGTGACTGCCAACTATGATCAAATCAATCCCAAGGTCTTCTGCTTCTTCTAAGATAACAGATTTAGCAGGTCCAACTTTAATCAACTGGTTACTTTCTGAAACATTAAGCTTTTTTGCAACCTTGTATATTTCTTCTCGGGCATTTTGCATCAATGTTTCTTCAATATCCGCGCCTGCCGCAACGCCATAAGCCGCGCCGTAACTGCTGAGATGCTCAATAACATGCAAAAGATAAAGCTCTGCATTAAAGTCAGCCACTAATTGCATCGCTCGCTGACTAGGGAGATTATCACAGGTTTGATTCAGTTCTAACGCCAACAAAATTTTCTGATACTTTTCCATTTGACCTTCCTTGAAAAATTAACCGATCCAGACAAATTGTTACCTAAAAATAGCAACTATTCAGCACAAATGCTAGAAGTTGCTAAACGTTCAGATTTTAGCCAGATTCGGACAAAAAATTTAATTAAAAAGCGGAGCATACAAAAGTATGTGAGCAGTTTTAATTAAATTTTTTGTTCGAAGATGGCAAAAATATGGACGTTTCAACCCTGTGCTGAATAGCTAAAAATATACCAGAAGGCTAGTGATTGCACCAGAGCCTTGGGAGCAATATACCCATTCGTGATTTGATGAGAGTGTATAGGATATCTTGTTATTTTTCTGTTAGTAAATTGTAGTCGCTTTGTTCACAGTAAACTTATCACAATGTTGTTAAGTGTTCGCCCCCTGATTATCCACAAGGATAAAACGCTTAAATCGTTTGTAACTATTTGATTTAGTTTAAATAAATAAAGTTATCCACAAAAAACATTCACTTAATAACAACAATAATATATATAATTATAATTATTATTGTTGCTTAGTTAATGGATGGATACCTTCTTTACGAGCATGATAGGCGCTTGGTCATGCGCAAGATGAGTAAATACTTCTTGCCATTCTTCTGTTGAAAAATTTTTTCATCCTGTTATCCTTAAGTGTTTTATCTGAAATTAAGAGATACGTTATGAAAAGAACCTTTCAGCCAAGTAACTTGAAACGAAAACGCGTGCATGGCTTTTTAGCCAGAATGGCAACGGCTAAAGGCCGGCAAGTAATAAAAAATCGAAGAAGCAAGGGTAGAAAACGTCTAAGTGCTTAAAAAGCATACCTTTCCTAGGGAAGTAAGGTTAAGTCACGCTACAAGTTTTCAGCGAGTCTTCAAGCAATCCAAGAAATTTCGGTATCAAGGAATAACCGCACTAGTTTGTAGAAATGAACAAACTCATAGTCGAGTTGGTATTTCCATACCTAAAAAGCAAGTGCGCCTGGCAGTTGATCGCAATCGAATCAAAAGAATAATCAGGGAAAGTTTTAGGCAATGGAATCATAAACAGATGATCCACCTTGATATGGTGTTTCAAGTTTACTTCGATACGTCTTTGCAGAATAACCTTGAGATCAAAGCATGTTTAGATATTGTGTGGGAAAAGCTAATCAGATACTTCGGAAAGGAGTGATTGGTAGTCTACGTGGCTATCAGTATGTGGTTAGCCCATTAATAGGGCATCGATGCCGGTTTTTTCCCTCTTGTTCGGATTATGCCATTGAGGCGCTCGAAACCCATCATCTGGTTAAAGCAGTCATGTTAATTACATGGCGATTACTACGTTGTCATCCATTTGGTCCTGGTGGGTACGACCCCGTTATTGCAAATAAATTTATTAATCACTCAAAAGTAAAAAGTCATGTTCGATAAAAAAATTCTCCTTTATTTTTCACTTGCCATTGTAGGGTTTTTATTCTGGACCGCTTGGCAAAAAGATTATCCAAAGCCTCAAGCTGAGGTAAGTTTTAATCATATCGCGGCAGTGCCTGCTTCTGCGCATCAACAGCAGCAAGCTACAACAATTTCAACACAACCCGTTTCCTCTTCTCAGGACCGAACGATAGAAGTGAATACCGATACATTAGCTGTCAAAATTGATAAATTAGGTGGCAATATTATTTCTTTGCAGCTGCCTGATTATCCTGTTGCTTATGAAACTCCCAATACTCCCGTAACCTTACTCACTGAAAACCCCAGTCAGTACTATGCAGCACAAAATAATCTAGTTTTGAATAATGATCAAAACACTCAACAATTACTATTTACCTCACCTCAAATGCATTATCGTCTTGCCCCAGATAGTAAGGAACTTTCTGTGGTATTAACCTGGAAGGATAAAGAAAAAACTATTCAGAAAACCTATGTTTTTAAGCCAGGAAAATATGACATTAGCGTGAATTATTCGCTGGTAAATCGATCAAACACTCCGCTTAACGTGGTAATGAAGACAGATATCACTAGAAGAGGCATCTCTGATGGCGGAAATATGTTAGGACTGCATACCTATTCCGGTGCCGCGATTTCTAGTCCACAAACACCTTATGAGAAGCTAAGTTACAGTAAATTAGATAAAGAAAATTTGGATCGCATGATTAAAGGAGGCTGGATAGCGATGCAGCAGCGCTATTTCGCAAGCGCCTGGGTACCCCCTGCCGATGAAACATTGCGATACTATAGTAAAACGCAAGCCATAGGAGAGACAAATAAGCCCGTGGATCGTATTTACACTGTTGGCTTTGAAACTCCAGAGGTGAAGATTCCGGCAAAGGGAGACCAAACTTTTAGTACCAAACTTTATTCAGGTCCAGAACTAAAAAATAATCTACAACAAGTTGCTCCGCATTTAGATTTAGTCATTGATTATGGTTGGCTTTGGATATTTTCAGACCCCATTTTTAAAATCATGGATCTCATTTATCGCTTTGTGCATAACTGGGGGCTTGCGATTATCTTGGTCACTGTATTCATCAAGCTGTTGTTTTACAAACTTTCTGAAACCAGCTATCGATCAATGGCGAGGATGCGTAATTTACAGCCAAATTTATTGGCTTTGAAAGAGCGTTATGCAGACGATCGCGCGAAACTCAGTCAAGCCACCATGGAGCTTTATCGGAAAGAAAAAGTCAATCCCTTAGGTGGTTGCTTGCCGATGATTATCCAGATTCCTGTGTTCATTGCTTTGTATTATGTCTTAATTGAAAGCGTACAATTAAGGCAGGCGCCTTTTATTTTCTGGATACATGACTTATCGGTGAAAGATCCTTACTATGTATTACCTATTTTAATGGGGTTAAGTTGGATGGTGCAGCAAAAGCTTAATCCTCCACCACCCGATCCGGTTCAAGCTAAAATCATGATGCTATTTCCCGTGGTGTTCACCATTTTATTCGTCAGTTTTCCTGCTGGCTTAGTGTTATATTGGATTGTGAATAACTGTTTATCCATTTTGCAACAATGGTACATTATGCGAAAAGTTGAAAATGCCGGTAAAAGAAAGCCAATAAAGGCTCCGCGTGTCGTCTAGTGATACAATTGCCGCTCGTGCTACAGCTTCTGGCATGGGCGGAGTAGGAATTATAAGAATTTCTGGACAACTTTGTCAGCCCATTGCTAAGGCGATTTTAGGTGAAATTCCGGATCCTAGGCATGCCACTTTTGCCCGTTTTGTAGATGGTGAAAATCATATCCTTGATGAAGGACTCGCGATATTCTTCAATAAACCGCATTCTTTTACCGGAGAAGACGTGCTTGAATTGCATGGGCATGGTGGTGTTTTTATCTTGGACTTAGTATTACAACGAGTCATTGAGCTTGGTGCACGCCTTGCTCGTCCAGGAGAATTTACTGAAAGAGCTTTTTTAAACGGAAAAATGGATCTTACTCAAGCAGAAGCCACTGCAGATGTGATTGCTGCCCAATCGCAAGAAGCAGCGCGTAGTGCGATGAGGTCGTTGCAGGGAGTTTTTTCAAGAAAAATTACTACCCTAGTTGAGGCGGTTACGCGTTTACGTACTTATGTCGAAGCTGCAATTGATTTTCCTGAAGAAGAAGTCGATTTTTTGTCAGAGGGAAGAATTAAAGAAAAACTTGAAGAATTGATTTCGCAAACCCGCACTATTTTGGCAGAAGCAAGACAAGGTGCTACCTTGAAAGAGGGGATGAAGGTAGTGATTGTTGGGCATCCTAATGCAGGCAAATCGAGCCTGTTGAATGCGCTAGCTGGTATTGATGCAGCCATTGTGAGTAGCACAGCAGGAACCACTCGAGATGTTATTCGTGAGACCATCCTGATAGATGGGATGCCATTGTATTTATTAGATACAGCAGGTTTACGTCAAACAGAAGATGCAATTGAATTAGAAGGAGTCAATCGCGCGCTGAATGAAATATCCAATGCAGATAGAATATTGCTAATTTTAGATGCACAAGAGGATCAGTTTAATTTTGAAAATCATCCCTTGGTACAACAATTCAGCGATCATTTCGATCGCCTTATAATTGTTAAAAATAAAATTGATTTAACAGAAGAATCTGCAATTAGTTATCAGCTTGAAAAATTAAATCTACCAGTGATTCAGATTTCAGCTAAAACGGCCTTAGGTTTACCGCTTTTAAAAGCTCATCTAAAAAAATGCATGGGATATACCTGTGAAAATACGCTCTTTAGTGCGAGGAGTCGACATCTCAATGCCTTAATACGTGCATTACAACATTTTCAGGAGGCAACGGCACAATTGACTGCAGGAGAACTTCTAGCGGAAGAACTTCGCAATGCACAGCAAGCTTTATCTGAAATTACCGGAATTTTTACGGCAGATGATTTATTAGGTGAAATTTTTTCTTCTTTCTGCATAGGAAAGTGATAAATGTCAATTTACCATTTTGATGTAATTATTGTTGGCGGCGGTCACGCTGGAACTGAAGCTGCTTCAGCTGCTGCTAGGCTGGGTGCGAATACTTTATTATTGACACATAATATTGAAACAATCGGCCAAATGTCTTGTAATCCTGCTATTGGTGGTCTTGGCAAGGGACAGCTGGTGAAAGAAATCGATGCCCTAGGCGGTGTGATGGCTGAAGCGATTGATGAAGCGGGTATTCATTTTAGAATCCTTAATTCAAGCAAGGGCCCGGCAGTTCAAGCAACACGGGCACAGGCAGATCGCATGCTTTATAAGCGAGCAATCAGATCTAAACTTGAAAGCCAACCAAATCTTAGAATTTTTCAACAACCCGTTGAGGATATTTTATTAGAAGGTGATCAAGTAGTAGGGGTAAAAACAGAGATGGGTGTAGCCTTCTATGCAAGGCAAGTCGTCCTAACCGCTGGTACATTTTTGAATGGAAAAATTCATATTGGGCTTGAAAATCATCAAGGTGGAAGGGCGGGAGATTCTCCTTCGTTATCCTTGGCAGCACGCCTTCGTGAATTACCTTTTCGAGTCAATCGCCTCAAAACAGGTACGCCGCCACGTTTAGATGGTAGGACCATTGATTACACCAAGTTGCAGGTTCAACCCGGCGACACACCTATTCCCCATTTTTCTTTTCTAAATATCCCTGCACATCCTGCGCAAATTAACTGCTATATTACTCAAACTAATGAAAAAACTCATGCCTACATCCTGGAAAATTTTGACCGTTCACCCATGTATACCGGTGTAATAGAAGGAGTTGGGCCACGATATTGTCCGTCAATTGAAGATAAAGTTGTGCGTTTTGCGGACAAATTAAGCCATCAAATTTTTATTGAACCAGAAGGGCTTTCTACTCATGAAGTTTATCCAAATGGCGTTTCTACCAGCCTACCTTTTGACGTTCAAGAAAAATTTATTCACTCAATTGTTGGCTTAGAAAATGCCCATATTACCCGTCCAGGATATGCGATTGAATATGATTTTTTTGATCCGCGAGATCTTTCTCCTTACTTAGAAACAAAAAAGATTGCTGGTTTATATTTTGCAGGACAGATTAACGGAACAACCGGGTATGAAGAGGCGGGTGCACAAGGTTTAATTGCAGGACTTAATGCGGCGCGTCGTGCTAAAGGATTAGCTGGCTGGTATCCGAAAAGAGACGAGGCTTATATTGGCGTGTTAATTGATGATCTCATCACAGCGGGTACACAAGAACCTTATCGAATGTTTACTAGCCGAGCAGAATATCGGTTAACTTTAAGAGAAGACAATGCAGATCTTCGGTTAACTCCTATTGGAAGAGAGTTGGGGTTAGTGGATGATAAGCGTTGGCAACGATTTGAGCATAAACAAACCACATTAAATAACGAAATTACCCGCCTTCACTCAATCTGGGTAAGACCAAATCATGAAAATAGTTTAAAGCTTGGCGAATTATTTGGAAAACCACTTGAGCGCGAATATCGAATAATAGATTTATTGAAACGACCTGAAGCGAAATATGAAAATTTAATTTCATTAGTGGGGATTGAAAAAGTATTAGATCAGGAGGTGGCGACTCAGGTCGAAATACAAGCGAAATATGAAGGTTATATCAAGCGCCAAGAGGAAGAAATACAAAGACAACGTAAAAATGAAAATACCCCTATTCCAAAGCGGATGGATTTTGAAAAAGTGCCAGGGTTGTCAAATGAAGTGAAACAAAAATTAAATTTGATTAAACCTACCACAATTGGACAAGCTTCTCGCATTCCAGGGGTCACTCCTGCGGCAATTTCGTTGTTGCTGATACATATTAAAAAACATGCAAAATTACAACCGATTGTTAGCTAAACTTTATTTGGGAATCGAGCAATTAGGGTTAACCATCACAGAAGTTAACGCAGAAAAGCTTATGCAATATATGCAGCTTCTAATAAAATGGAATAAAGTATTCAATCTCACCGCCATTACCGAACCTAACGAAATTATTACTCATCATATTCTTGATAGTCTCAGCATTATTGCCTTTCTCCATGGCACGCGCTTGCTTGATGTGGGTTCAGGAGCAGGATTTCCTGGGCTACCATGTGCTTTAATAAAAGAACAGGTTCAAGTGGTATTACTAGATAGCAATGGTAAGAAGACAAGATTTTTAACGCAGGCGGCAGCTGAGTTAGGTATTCATAATGTGGAGATTGTTCAAAATCGAATTGAAAAATATCAGCCCGCTTTTTGTTTTGATTGCATCACTGCTAGGGCCTATTCTTCTATCGAAAACATACTGCAAGTGACCAAAAAATTACTTTGCCATGACGGCGAATTATTGATTATGAAAGGAGCCTATCCGCAAGCAGAGCTGCAAAATCTACCTAATCGTGCTAAAGTTCATCGCTTAATTATTCCGTTTCTTGATGAGAGGCGCCATTTAGTTCGCATAAGGGTAGATTAATGAATAAGGTGATTGCAGTTGCTAATCAAAAAGGTGGCGTTGGGAAAACCACTACATCTGTTAATCTTGCTGCCTCTCTTGCTGCGACGAAACGTCGTATATTACTCATCGATTTGGATCCTCAAGGCAATGCCACCGTAGGAAGCGGAATTAAGCTCACTCCCGAGTCATTGACAATAAATCAAGTATTGCTGAAAGAGAATACCTTATTAGAGGTAAGACAAAAGACATCAGGGAATTATGATATGATTCCTGCTAATCATTTGTTGACTGTCGCAGAAATTCGCTTGCTTAAAGAGGAAAACCGCGAGTATTTTCTTAAAGAAAGTTTAGCCATACTGTTAGATGCTTATGATTTCATTATTATCGATTGTCCACCTGCTCTCAATATGTTGACTGTAAACGCACTGGTTGCAGCCGATTCAGTCCTTATTCCTATGCAATGTGAATACTATGCGATGGAAGGTTTAGCGGGATTATTAACAACGATTGAGCAACTACAGCAATCGGTTAATCCTACTTTGAAAATCGAAGGATTGCTCCGTACCATGTATGATGGTCGAAATCGTTTGACCGTCGAAGTGTCAGAGCAATTAAGCCATTTATTTAAAGACAAAATATTTCAAACAGTTATTCCAAGAAATGTACGCTTGGCAGAAGCACCGAGTCATGGATTGCCTATTATACTTTACGATGATAAATCGCAAGGCGCGGCAGCCTATCTCGCATTAGCAGGTGAATTAATTCGCAGGCGGATGACCCAGGAGGAAGCAGTTAATGTCGGTTAAAAAAAGAGGCCTGGGTCGCAGTTTGCATGACCTGGGTTTAAATGAATTACTCAGTCGCATGACATCTGAAAATACGCAGGAAAAACCCAAGACTAACCAGCTGCAAGAATCCGATTTGAAGCAGGTACCCCTCGATAGGATTCAACCAGGAAAGTACCAACCAAGACGGGATGTAGATTCTACCGGATTAGAAGAACTTGCCGAATCCATTCGATCACAAGGCATAATTCAACCCATTGTTATTCGCTTAGTTGGAAATGATAAATATGAAATCGTAGCTGGGGAAAGGCGTTGGCGTGCAGCTCAACTAGCAGGATTAAAAGAAATCCCTGCTTTAATCAAAGAAATTCCAGATGAAGCCGCGATTGCAGTAGCGTTAATTGAAAATATTCAAAGAGAAGATCTGAATGCTATTGAAGAAGCGATGGCCCTGCATCGCTTGAGTCAAGAATTTTCACTCACTCATCAACAAATCGCAACTATAGTAGGCAAATCTCGGGCCACAATTAGTAACTTGTTGCGATTGTTGGTATTGCCCCCTGAAGTCAAGCGGATGGTCGAAAAAGGCGAGATAGAAATGGGTCATGCAAGAGCATTGTTATCACTTGATGAAGAAAGACAGTGTCAAGTTGCAGCGCAAATAGTTTTAAAAGGCATGTCGGTTCGAGAGACAGAACTTTATATTCGTCGGTTAATTAATCTTTATGATATTCCTATTCGTGTAGAAAGGGATCAAAATCTGGTTCAAATCGAAAAATCGCTCAGTAAACGTCTTGGCGCAAGAGTAACCATCAAGAATAAAGATGAAAATAAAGGCAAATTAATTGTTCATTATAAATCAAAAACACAACTCGACACTATCTTGCAGCATCTGGATAGCGATAACCAGAATAAGTAAGTAACCGGTTGTCCTGAATAAAAAAATATAATATACTCCGCCAGGTTTGATGGCATTGAGGTGTGCGTGTCTAAAATTGCTTTGGGCGCAATGCGGCGTCTTGCTTTTAGCTACGTTCTCATCCAAGTAATCGTGGTATTGCTAATAAGCATCCTATTATTTCTGTTAGATAATAATATTGCAGCCTATTCTTTTCTCTTGGGAGGAATAGTTAATGTTCTTCCCAATGCTTATTTTGCCCATAACCTGTTTAAAAAAACGGGTGCACAAGCTACAAGGGAAATAGTAATATCATTCTATCTAGGCGAAGTTGTTAAATTTATCATTACAATCTTATTATTCACGATAATATTTAAATTTTTTAACACTAATAAATTGGCCCTTTTCTTAGGCTATATCATGGCATTATTTACTTTTTGGCTGACGACATTAATTAAAAATCAAACGGCTAACAGATTATGAATGTTGATAATCCAACTACATCCGAATATATACAACATCACCTCACTAACCTTCAATTTAATTTGAAGACCATGACAATGGGGAATGGCGGGTTTTGGACATTAAATCTTGATACTTTATTTTTTTCGATTGTTCTTGGTTTGCTATTTTTATTCGTTTTCAGAAGCGTAGCTAAAAAAGCAACACCTCAAGCACCAGGTGGATTACAAAATTTTGTTGAAGTCATTTTAGAATTCGTCAACACCCAGGTGAAAGATACTTTTCATGGCCGCAGTGCCGTGATTGCCCCTTTGGCATTAACCATATTTGTATGGGTGTTTTTAATGAATGCCATGGATTTGCTGCCGGTGGATTTATTGCCACATATTGCGCATTATGCCGGCATTCCTTATTTAAGAGTGGTGCCAACCAATGATCTAGGTGTAACTTTTGGGTTATCTTTGTCGGTTTATTTTTTGATTCTTTTTTACAGCTTTAAAATCAAGGGATTGCGTGGCGTAGCCAATGAGTATTTTTGCAAACCATTTGGTCCTTATCCATTTCCCTGGAACATATTAGTCATGCCTTTTAATTTCTTTTTGAGATTTATTGAGGAAGGCGCGAAACCGATTTCCCTTTCTTTGCGACTTTTCGGAAACATGTATGCTGGTGAATTAATATTTATTTTAATTGCGTTATTACCTGCTTGGATACAATGGGTATTGGGAGGTCCGTGGGCCTTGTTCCATATTCTTATTATCACATTGCAAGCTTTTATTTTTATGATGTTGACCATCGTCTACCTTAGTTTGGCGCATGAGGATCATTAGAGGTAACTACTCGGCGGCTTCTAGCATTTGTGCTGAATAGTTACCCTTAGACAAGGTGACATCTTAATATTTTCGATGATTTTTTAGTAACTAGAGAAGGAAAAACAATGGAAACATTGCAATATATTGCACATATTCAAGGTATGACAGCTATTGCCGTCGGTCTATTAATTGGGCTGGGTGCGCTTGGTACGGCAATTGGATTTGGTTTGTTAGGTGGTAAATTTCTTGAGGGTTCTGCAAGACAACCCGAAATGATTCCACAACTTCAAGTTAAAATGTTTATTGTAGCGGGCTTGCTTGATGCTGTGACAATGATTGGGGTGGGGATTGCACTTTGGTTTACAGTTGACAGTCCATTTGTTGCGGCATTATTAGAGCACGTGACGAAGGTTGCACAATAAATTTAATTAGGGGTCACGACCGTGAATATAAATCTTACTTTATTGGGCCAAATGATTACCTTTATGGTTCTGGTCGGGGTAACAATGAAGTATATCTGGCCTCCGATGATGAAGGCGCTTGAAGATCGCCGTAAACAAATTGCAGCTGGATTAGAAGCGGCCGAAAGAGGTCATCATGAACTGGAGCTTGCAAGGCACAAAGCGGTGGAACAACTTCGCGACGCAAAGATTGAGGCGGGTAAGGTGATTGATCAAGCGATGCAACGTGCCACTCGAATGGTTGAGGAAGCAAAGGAGAAGGCGCGTCTGGAAGGTGAACGTTTAATTGGTCTTGCAAAAGAACAAATTGATCAAGAAATGCATACGGCTAAACAACAGTTATTGGAACAAATCACCGGTATGGCCATTTCTGCTGCAGAAAAGATCTTAGAAACAAAGGTTGATGAGTCAGTGAATAACCGATTGGTTGACCAGTTAATCGATGAGATTTAATCATGGCTGAATTATCTACTATTGCAAGGCCCTATGCGAAAGCGATTTTTGAAACGGCATTGCTAAATCAGACTTTAAAAGATTGGTCCAAAGAACTGGCCATGCTTGCTGGAATTGTTGAAGATCAAAATATGCAAACAGTATTGAATAACCCATTGATATCGAAAAAAGATTTGAGTGCTGTTTTTATGGATATTGTCACTTGCATCGATGGGGGCAGGGCACATCAGGTAACCAATTTAATTCAAATTCTAATAGAAAAAAAACGCCTCAACTTGTTGCCGGCTATTGCTAGTCGCTATGAAAAATACTTGGCAGAGCGTGAGAAGAGAGCTGAAGTAAAAGTGATCAGCGCTTACCCGATTGATGAAATTCGTTTGCAACGATTGACTCATGCATTGCAAAACCATTTAAAACGTCAAATCGTTTTAGAGTGTGCGGTAGATAAGAACCTACTGGGTGGTATCATTATTTATGCGGGTGATCGCGTTATTGATGGATCACTACGTACTAAATTGAAAAAGCTTTCTGAAAGTTTGTGTAGTTAGGGGAGAATATTCGAGATGCAAACAAAAATGCAGTTAAGCCCATCTGAAATTAGTGAGCTAATCCAAAAGCGTTTAGAGAACGCTAAATTAAGTTCTGAATTTTCATTACAGGGTAGAATTGTTAAATTACAGGATGGTATTGCTCAAATTCATGGCTTAGAAGAAGCGATGAATGGTGAAATGCTTGAATTTGAAGGTCAAACGTATGGTATGGCCTTAAACTTAGAGCGTGATTCTGTAGGTGCAGTTATTCTCGGCCCCTATGAGCATCTTGCTGAAGGTCAGACGGTAAAATGTACAGGACGCATTCTTGAAGTGCCTGTGGGTGAAGCTTTGCTGGGAAGAGTAGTCAATGCACTGGGTTTGCCAATTGATGGCAAGGGTCCCATTGAAACAGAACTCACTTCCCCAATCGAAAAAGTTGCACCCGGTGTGATTACTCGGCAATCCGTTAGCCAGCCTTTGCAAACAGGGCTAAAGTCGATTGATGCGTTAGTGCCAATTGGTCGGGGCCAAAGAGAACTGATTATTGGTGATCGTCAAACAGGTAAAACAGCGATTGCAATCGATACCATTATTAATCAAAAAGGGAAGGATGTATTTTGCGTTTACGTAGCCATCGGTCAAAAGTCCTCAACTATTGCGAATATCGTTCGTAAACTTGAAGAATATGGCGCAATGGAATACACCATTATTGTTGCAGCCTCTGCCTCTGAGTCTGCCTCATTGCAATTCATTGCTCCTTATGCTGGTTGTTCGATGGGTGAATATTTTCGAGACAGTGGGAGAGATGCCTTAATTATTTATGATGATCTCTCTAAACAAGCTTGGGCTTATCGCCAAATTTCACTTTTGCTAAAAAGGCCACCAGGGCGTGAAGCATATCCTGGAGATGTTTTCTATATCCACTCCCGACTTTTAGAGCGGGCCGCACGTGTTAATGAAGAATATGTCGAAAAAATGACAAATGGCAAGGTGAAAGGACGAACGGGGTCATTAACCGCATTGCCTATTATTGAAACACAAGCAGGAGACGTTTCTGCCTTTGTTCCTACTAATGTTATTTCAATTACAGATGGTCAAATTTATCTAGATACCGATTTGTTTAATTCAGGCATTAGGCCAGCAATCAATGCAGGACTTTCTGTTTCTCGCGTCGGAGGCGCGGCACAAACCAAAATCATCAAAAAATTTGGTGGTGGTCTTCGTTTAGCGCAAGCGCAATATCGAGAGCTTGAAGCTTTTGCTCAATTTTCTTCTGATCTTGATGAAACAACACGCAAACAATTAGAGCGTGGTCAACGAAGTACTGAAATTCTCAAGCAAAAACAATATCTTCCTCTTTCAGTAGCAGATATGGCGGTAAGCTTATTTATCACGGATCAAGGTTATCTCGATGATGTTGAAATTAAAAAAGTGGTCAGCTTTGAAGAAGAATTACGTCAATTTATGCATGATAAATATGGGGATTTACTACAAACGATAAATGACAATCCTTCATACAGCGATGAGATTGGTAAAAAGCTTCATGAAGCAGTTCAAGATTTTAAAAAAAATCAATCATGGTAGTATGAAATGGCAGTTGGGAGAGAAATCAAAACCAAGATCAGAAGCATTGAAAAAACAAAAAAAATAACCAGTGCGATGCAATTGGTTGCGGTTAGTAAAATGCGTAAAGCTCAAGAGCTTATGCAGAAGGCGCGTCCTTATGCTGAAGCAACTGAACGGATAATGGGAAATGTTGCCTGGAGTCATAGTGAGTACCATCATCCTTATCTAGTACCAAGAAAAGACATTAAAAAAGTCGGTTATATTATTGTTTCTACAGATCGTGGATTGTGTGGTGGGTTGAATATTAATTTATTTCGCGCCGTGCTTACCGATATGCAAAACTGGCAGAAAAAAAATGTTGAAAATAGCTTATGTGTAATTGGGCAAAAAGGTGAAAATTTTTTTCACCGCATTGGAGGAAATATTATCGCAAAAGCAGATCATTTGGGAGATAGGCCAAGCGTCAACCAGCTGATTGGTATTATCAAAATCATGCTGGATAGTTATGATAATGGTAGTATTGATGCCATTTATTTAGCCTCTAATGAATTTGTTAATACGATGACACAGAAACCGAAAATATCTAGCTTATTACCCATTCGCATACCAAAAAATAAGGCTGAATCGAAATATTGGGATTATATTTATGAGCCTGACGCAAGAGAACTACTTAATGTACTTTTGATTCGTTACATTGAGTCGGAAGTTTATACGGCAGTGATGGAAAATATTGCCTGTGAACAATCGGCAAGAATGGTAGCAATGAAAAATGCAACAGAGAATGCAGGGGACATTATTAAAGATCTGCAATTAATTTATAACAAGGCCAGACAGGCGGCGATTACGCAAGAAATTGCAGAAATCGTTGCGGGTGCAGCTGCTGTCTAGCATTAAAGGGGATTGAATCAACATGACTGTAAACATTAATGGCGGCAAAATTGTAGAAGTTATCGGTGCGGTTGTCGACGTCGAGTTTCCTAGTGGTCACGTCCCGAAGGTTTATCATGCATTAAAAGTCATCGAAACTCAGCTGGTTTTGGAAGTGCAGCAGCAGCTTGGCGATGGGGTAGTCAGAACGATTGCTATGGGGCCTTCTGATGGATTAAAACGCGGAATGGAAGTGGTTGATACCGGTGATCCAATTAAGGTCCCCGTGGGAAAAGAAACCCTGGGTCGTATCATGGACGTTTTGGGTAATCCAATTGATGAAGCAGGCGAAATTAAATCTAGTCAATTTCTTGCCATCCACCGTGCTGCTCCTAAATTTACCGATCAAGCGGTAAATGCTGAACTTCTAGAAACAGGAATCAAAGTCATTGATTTGCTTTGTCCCTTTGCAAAGGGCGGTAAGGTGGGTCTTTTTGGAGGCGCAGGTGTCGGCAAGACAGTTAACATGATGGAATTAATACGAAATATTGCACTGGAACATAGTGGATATTCTGTTTTTGCAGGAGTCGGTGAACGAACGCGTGAAGGTAACGATTTCTATCATGAAATGAAGGAGTCCAGTGTATTAGACAAAGTGTCATTGGTTTATGGGCAAATGAATGAACCCCCTGGAAACCGCCTGCGAGTAGCATTAACCGGTTTGACGATTGCAGAAGCTTTTCGAGATGAAGGACGAGATGTGTTGTTGTTTATCGATAACATTTACCGTTACACCCTAGCAGGAACAGAAGTTTCTGCCTTATTAGGGCGGATGCCTTCTGCGGTTGGGTATCAGCCGACTTTAGCTGAAGAAATGGGGATGTTACAAGAGCGGATCACTTCAACGAAAACAGGGTCAATTACTTCGATTCAGGCCGTCTATGTTCCGGCTGACGATTTAACCGATCCCTCGCCTGCGACTACTTTTGCACATTTAGATGCAACAGTGGTACTTTCAAGACAGATTGCTGAGCTGGGAATTTACCCTGCTATTGATCCACTGGATTCCACCAGTCGTCAGCTCGATCCATTGGTCATCGGTCAAGAACATTATGATGTGGCGCGAGCGGTACAAGGTACGTTGCAACGTTATAAAGAACTTAAAGATATTATTGCCATTCTTGGTATGGATGAATTATCAGAAGAAGATAAAACTTCCGTTCGTCGAGCGCGAAGAATACAACGTTTTCTTTCTCAACCTTTCTTTGTCGCCGAAGTCTTTACTGGTTCACCAGGAAAATATGTTTCATTGAAAGATACAATTCGTGGCTTTAAATCAATCATTAATGGCGAATATGACCATCTTCCTGAGCAGGCATTCTATATGGTGGGTACGATTGAAGAAGCAGTAGAAAGGGCCAAAGAGATACAAGAGTAAGGTGTTAGCATGGCAATGACGCTTCATTTGGATATTGTAAGTGCAGAAGGAGAAGTTTTTTCTGGACGTGCAGAATCTATTTCTGTCTCTGGTATTTGGGGTGAGCTGGGTATTATGCCTGGTCATACACCACTTTTGACCTTTATCAAACCTGGTCTGATTCGTGTGGTTTTACAAGGTGGGAAGGAAGAAGTTTTCTATGTGTCAGGTGGGACGCTTGAAGTTCAGCCTGAAGTGGCAACCATCCTTGCCGATACTGCTATTCGCGCACAAGACTTAGATGAGTTGGCAGCGATTCAAGCCAGAGAACAGGCGGAAGAAGCCGCTGCTTCACGCAAAAATGACATTGAATATTCAAAAACATTGAGCGAATTAGCAGAAACCGCTGCACAATTGCGTGCCATTAGACAAATTAAGCAGCTTCGTAAGAAATACGGTCATAGCGATTCTTAGCATGCTAGATATCGTTATTCTCGCTGCAGGTGCTAGCAAGCGCATGCACTCTCAATTGCACAAGGTTTTACATCCTCTAGGTGGTATTCCCTTACTTTCTCATGTGGTAGAAACAGCAAGAACATTAAAACCACACTCAATTCATGTTGTTTATGGAAAAGACAAACAACAAATTAGCGAGATGCTAAGCGATTTGGACGTGAATTGGGTCTTACAAGATCCTCCACTTGGAACAGGACATGCCTTAATGCAGGCGATGCCTACTATCCATCCTGATGCAAGAGTTTTAGTACTATATGGGGATGTCCCGCTTATTAAAACAGCCACCCTAGAAAAATTATTGGCTTCGACTGCAGTAGAACAAATTGGCATTATAGTTGCAGAGACTAAAAATCCACAGGGCTTAGGCAGGATAGTCCGAAATGATGAAAATCAAATTATGGCGATTGTCGAGCAGAGAGATGCGACAACAGATCAACTCACTATCCGGGAATTTAACTCAGGCATTCTTGTCGCAAAAGCAAGTTTGTTAAAAAATTGGTTGCCATCACTTAAATCTAATAATGCACAGCGGGAATATTATTTGACGGACATCATTTCAAAAGCAGTGGAAGAAAAACGAAAGGTAGTGAGTACCAAGGCAAATCTTTGGGAAGTGGAAGGAATTAATACCAGGCAGCAATTAATGGCTGCAGAACGCCATTATCAGAGACGAAAAGCAGAGACCTTGATGGAGAAAGGCGTCACATTATATGACGCTAAACGTGTGGATTTTCGGGGTCAAATAGAAACAGAACAGGACGTCACTATTGATGTGAATGTCATTTTCGAGGGTAATAACAAAGTGGGAAAAGGTACGATAATTGGCCCCAATACCCTAGTCAAAAATTCACTTATTGGTAACAATGTCGTCATTAAATCCCATTGCGTAATTGAGGATGCTGTTATTGCTGATAACTGTATTATTGGACCTTTTGCTAGAATTAGGCCAAACACGAAATTGCAATCTGATGTACATGTCGGTAACTTTGTAGAGTTAAAAAATGCGGAAGTTGATCAGGGTAGTAAAATTAATCACTTAACGTATCTTGGCGATGCGATTGTGGGTAAGGGCGTAAATGTTGGTGCGGGTACCATTACTTGTAACTATGATGGCGTGAACAAATATACTACTGTAATTAAAGCGGGTGCTTTTATCGGTTCTGGCACGGAATTGGTTGCACCTCTTATAGTCGGTGAAAATGCTTATATCGGTGCTGGATCAACAATTACTAAAGACCCGCCAGCTGGAGAGCTAACAGTAGGCCGTGCTAGGCAAGTGACAATAAAAAACTGGAAAAAAAAATCGTAGAGTTGAAATGATGGCACAAAACGAATATACCGCTCAAGCAATTGAAGTATATAGTGGCCTTGATCCTGTTCGTAAAAGACCGGGCATGTATACCAATACTCGCAATCCTAACCACCTAGCTTGGGAAGTGATTGATAATAGCATGGATGAAGCAATAGCTGGCCATGCGCATAATATTATGATTTCGGTATATAAAGACGGTTCCCTGGAAGTGATCGATGACGGCAGGGGCATACCCGTTGATATTCATAAAGAGGAAGGAATATCCGGGGTAGAATTAATCTTAACTCGCCTACATGCTGGGGCAAAATTTTCCAATAAAAGTTATCAGTATTCCGGCGGTTTGCATGGAGTTGGCATTTCTGTTGTCAATGCGCTGTCTTTAAAATTACAAGTTAATGTCAAGCGAGATGGCAAAATTTATCAAATTAGTTTTGAAAATGGGGAGAAAGTCGAGGACTTAAAAGAAGTCGGTAAAGTGAATAAGCGCGAAACGGGAACCACTGTGCGATTTTGGCCAGATAGTGAATATTTTGATAATGGCAAATTTTCTCGCACAGAGCTGATCCATGTCTTGCGTGCTAAAGCCGTGCTTTGTCCAGGGCTACATATTCATTATTATGATGAAATCGTCAATAAAACTGAAGAATGGTGTTATGAAAATGGATTATCAGATTATTTAAGTCAGTCTTTGGAGACGGATAACTGCATACCTGATCAGCCTTTTATTGGAAGTTTTTCAGGTCCAACAGAAGCAGCAGATTGGGCACTGTTATGGTTAACAGAAGAGAATTCACAGATTGCAGAAAGCTACGTTAATTTAATCCCAACTATTCAAGGTGGAACACACGTCAATGGCTTGAGGACGGGATTACTTGAAGCCATGCGCGAATTTTGTGAAATTAGAAAACTTTTGCCTCGTGGCTTAAAGTTGAATGTGGAAGATATCTGGGATAACTGTAATTATATTTTATCTGTTAAATTACAAGAACCGCAGTTTTCTGGCCAAACCAAGGAGCGTTTGTCTTCAAGAGAATGCGCTGCATTTGTGTCAGGTGTGGTTAAAGATGCGTTCAGCCTATTTTTAAATCAACACGTTTCAATTGGCGAAAGCCTAGCAGAACTGGTGATTAATAATGCGCAGCGACGATTTCGCGATAGTAAAAAAATTATCAGAAAAAAAGTCACTGCAGGTCCAGCTCTGCCCGGAAAATTGGCAGATTGCAGCTCGACAAATTCACCATTTAGCGAATTATTTTTAGTTGAAGGAGACTCTGCAGGTGGCTCTGCAAAACAAGCACGTAATCGAGAGTTTCAAGCAGTGATGCCGCTGCGCGGTAAAATTTTAAATACTTGGGAAGTGAATGCAAATGTCATTCTGAGTTCTCAGGAAATTCATGATATTTCTGTTGCAATTGGAGTGACACCTGGCACTGAAAGCCTTGAAGATTTAAGATATAATAAAATTTGCATACTCGCTGATGCGGATTCTGATGGTCAACATATTGCCACCTTGCTTTGCGCTTTATTTTTAAAACACTTCCGGCCTTTGGTCTTGGCTGGTCACGTCTATGTAGCAATGCCGCCACTTTATCGAATTGATGTAGGAAAAGAAGTGTTCTATGCTTTAGATGATGCAGAAAAAAAAGGCATTTTAGAACGAATTGCAGCAGAAAAAAGAAAAGGGACGGTTCATATACAACGTTTCAAAGGTTTGGGGGAAATGAACCCATTACAATTAAGAGAAACGACCATGGCTCCTGAAACACGGCGACTGATTCAGTTGATTGTGGAAGAGGGTGATAAAACAGAAGATTTACTTGATATGTTGCTGTCCAAAAAAAGAGTAGCAGATCGTAAAAGCTGGTTAGAAAAAAAGGGTGACTTAGCGGAGGTGCAATAATGAAACATCATGAAGAATTTCTTGCCTTAGTAGAAGACGCGCGTACACGCATCAAAGAATTATCTGTAATGGAGTTAATTACCGAGATTAACTCATCAACTCCGCCACAACTTATCGACGTTCGTGAAGAAACAGAATGGGACCAAGGGCATTTGCCGGATGCAATTCATTTATGCAAGGGTACAATTGAACGCGATATCGTCGACCTTATCCCGCAGAAAGAAGCTGCGCTTGTGCTTTATTGTGGGGGCGGATTTCGCTCTGCCTTAGCAGCAGATGCCATTCAAAAAATGGGTTATAAAAATGTTTGGTCGCTGAAAGGAGGTTTTGGCGCTTGGCGCAAGGAAGGCCTTTTAGTAGTTTCTGACTAACTGGTAATAGGTCATTTCCGTACTGAGGTTAAATAGACATCAAAGCGGCAACTCCTTCCCCTATATTGTATTGTCGGGGGTATCTTTGTTAACGTGTCTGCATGCAGGGGTCTTTTAACCACGACTCTTTTTTTTGCGATTTCTATAGCTAATGCGAATAAGTCGTTGGTATCGTTGTCAATTCCAACTAGTGATTGCAATACCTGCATCTCCTTTTTTACCTGCGCCGTTTTTTTTCGGATGGGGAACATGGGATCCAAGTAGATAGCATCGATAGTGATTTGCTGGGCTAGTTGCGATTGTAAAAAAGCACAAGCTTCTATTTCATAAAATTGAAGCCGGTCAATCCACTCCGGCATAACTTTTTTTGCCCTTAGCAGGGCGTCGACAATGAGCGCGCTGAGAATAGGGGATCGCTCTAGCATCATTACCTGGCATCCAAGGTGGGCCAAAATCAATGCATCTTGTGCGAAACCTGCTGTAGCATCCACCACCGTAGGGGAAAAATGTGATGTTAACCCAATAGCGCGGGCAATCAGCTCATTACCCTTTCTTGCTTGGTTGAGACGATGGTTCATTTGTTTGGATAAAAAATCTATAGCGATGGGCTTAAATTTCTCATCTCTAACACGCAGCTCTAATCGATTTTTGGTTAGCGTCAGCACAAATAAATAGTCTTGAGGGTTTTGAACCAAGGGTAATCCGGTATGATGGGATAAATGTTTCCCTTCAATGACTCGAGAAGGATCTTCTACGTAAATGACAGGGCGGTTGCTATGCATTATTTTTTTCTACTTGCTTTATTAATTTCCTCATCCGCTAAAGCTGCTGCGCCCGCGCCGGTTGTCAACAATCAGGGAATGGCGGTTAGCGCTCAGCATTATGCCACTGAAATTGGTATGGCGATATTGCAGAAAGGAGGAAATGCAATTGATAGTGCAGTAGCAATTGGCTATGCCTTGGCTGTTGTCCATCCCTGTTGCGGTAATATTGGGGGAGGCGGATTGATGTTAATTCGTCTAGCCAATGGCAAGATGACCTTTATCGATTTTAGAGAAAAAGCGCCTCATCAGGCTCGCCCCTCCCTCTATCTTGACCAATCAGGAAAAGTACGAGACGATTATTTAAGTTCAAAGCATATTGCAGGAGGACTCAGCAAGCCTTATCTTGCAATTGGTGTACCTGGCACAGTTAAAGGCCTGGATTATGCTTTAAAAAAATATGGAACTTTCTCACGAGCGGCGGTAATGGAGCCAGCAATTCATCTGGCAGAAAATGGCTACATCCTGAATGACCAAGATGCAGCGGTATTGAAATTAGGTGAAGAAAGTTTTAAGAAAGAGCCAAACGTTAAGGCCATTTTTCTCAAGAATAATCGGACCTATCGTGCTTCGGAAAAATTACTGCAAAAAAATCTTGCTGCCACATTAAAAAAAATTGCGAATCAAGGGCCAGCTGCCTTCTATCGCGGTAGTATTGCGAAAGCCATAGTAGCGGCGAGTCGGGCGCATGGCGGGTTAATCACTGTCAATGATTTACAAAATTATCAGGTAGTAGAACGTCCTCCTCTTCTTTGCCAGTATAAAAATTATCAGATTGCCACCGCTCCTCCTCCAGGTTCAGGTGTGACAATCTGTGAAACACTAAAAATTTTGGAAGCCTATCCTCTCGCTCGCTTGGGCTTTCACTCTGCCATGAGCATTCATTATCTGGTAGAGGCTTTACGCTTTGCTTATTTAGATCGCAACTTTTATTTAGGCGATCCACGCTTTATTCATAATCCAATTGAATTTCTGCTTTCGCGAAAACACATTGAAATGATTAGAAGTCACATTCACCGAGATAAGGCTACCCCTACTATCGATATCGCAACAGCTCAAAAAGTGGAAGGCAAGAATACGACTTCCTTTGTTGTTGTGGATAAAGCAGGCAATGCTGTTTCGGTTACTTATACATTAAACGATTATTTTGGCGCCAAGGTTATCGCTGGTGATAAAGGTTTTTTCTTAAATAATGAACTAGCAGATTTTACTATTAAACCGGGCAGTGCCAATGCTTATGGTTTGGTTCAAGGATCAAAAAATCTGATCCAAGGAGACAAAAGACCGTTGAGTTCCATGGCGCCGACTTTTGTGCTTAAACATTCCCTACCGTTCTTGATAATTGGCACGCCGGGAGGCTCTACCATCCCTTCACAACTCGTCAATGTCATATTGAACGTCATTGAATATGATATGGATATACAAGAAGCAGAAGATATGCCGCGTATCCACATGCAGGCGATACCCGATAAAATTTTTATGGAGCGTTTTTCCATCTGCAAAGATAGCCGGAATTTATTGCATAAAATGGGCTATGTGTTGCAGCTTGGTTCTCCTTACGGAACCGAGTTATGGGGTGCGGTGAGTGGAATTCTAATTGATCCTCAAACCCATCAGATTTTTGGTGCCATGGATAGTCGTCACCTACAAATTAAATCTGGTCAGTAATCGATACCTTAGCCTAAATCCACTCACCAAGGGTATATCTATGCTATGCTCTTTGCATGGCACATAAAGGGAGTGATTATGTTTGACCGTGCTTTATTGAAAATAGTCTCCATGGAATTGCAAAAAATTAGCGATTCCTTCTTACTTTTTGTTCTTATTGTTTTCGCGCTAGGTTTAACCGCTTTGTATCTTTATGACCGAAAACAAAAAAATCGTGCCATATTAAGAAATTATCCGGTTATCGGTCATCTTCGCTATATCACTGAAGATTTGGGCGTTTATTTGCGTCAATATTGGTTTGAAGGTGATCGGAATGAGCTCCCTTTCAATCGCGCGCAGCGTTCTTGGGTATATCGCGCTGCAAAAGACTTAAATAATACAATTAGCTTTGGTTCTACACGAAATTTAAAACCGACCGGCACCATTTATTTTGTTGATGCGCCCTTCCCGACACTGAATGAGGACGCTGTGGCCAGTCAACCAGTGACTATTGGGCCGCAATGTCCAAAGCCTTATATTGCCACTTCAATTTTTAATATTTCTGCCATGAGTTATGGCGCCTTATCTAAAAATGCAATCCTTGCCTTGTCACGTGGCGCAAAAATGGCCGGCTGCTGGCTCAATACAGGTGAGGGCGGCGTTTCGCCCTATCATCTGGAAGGAGGCGCTGATATTATTGCCCAAATTGGTACTGCAAAATATGGCTTTCGGACATTAGATGGCAAACTTAGCGATGAAAAATTACTAGAAGTCGCAGCACACGATCAGGTTGTGATGTTTGAAGTGAAATTAAGTCAAGGAGCAAAACCGGGTAAGGGAGGATTATTGCCTGCAATCAAAGTGAACGAAGAAATTGCCACAATCCGGGGTATACCCATTCACGAAGACTCAATTAGCCCAAATCGACATCCTGAAATTGGCAACTCAGCCGAACTTCTTGATTTTATCAATCATGTCCGAGACGTGACTGGAAAGCCTACTGGATTTAAGATTTGTTTAGGTGGTTTCGAGTGGCTGGAAGAATTATGTACCCTGATTCTAGAGAGAGGCCTTGACTCTGCTCCAGACTTTATTACTTTGGATGGGGCAGGGGGTGGCACCGGTGCTGCCCCAATGAGCTTAATGGATTACATGGGTATCCCAATAACAGAAGCCCTGCCTGTATTAGTTGATACACTTGTAGAGTATGGATTAAAAGATCGAATTAAAATCATTGCATCCGGTAAATTGATCACTGCCGCAGAGGTCGTCTGGTCGCTTTGCGTGGGTGCGGACTTTGTGAATTCAGCACGAGGCTTTATGTTTTCATTGGGATGCATTCAAGCGCTACGTTGTCACTTAAACACCTGTCCTACTGGAATCACGTCAAACGATCCGCGTTATACTTATGGTCTTGATCCCACAAACAAGGCGGTTCGTGTCTACAATTATGCTATGAACATGAATTACGAGATTGGCGTGATTTGTCATTCCTGTGGTATCAAAGAGCCAAGAGAACTTAATCGTACACATACTCGCATGAAGACTCAAAATGGGTTATCCGTTTCAATGGCAACGCTCTATCCTGATAAAATTCCAGGAAGCAAGGCAAAATTGATACTGGAAAGACAGCGAATTAGAAAACAAAATGAAAGCATTTAACGGAACAAATAATTTTTTTCTAATACGCTAAAAAACTGTTCGCAAACGTTAACTGAATAGAAAGCTTCAAGTTCTCTCACACACGTTGGGCTGGTAACATTAATTTCAGTTAAATAGCCGCCAATTACATCCAACCCAACAAAGAAAAGCCCCTTTTTACGCAGGGTAGGTCCCACTTTTTTGCAAATGTGCAAGTCCTCAGGAGATAAGGGTATGCCCTTTGCTTCTCCTCCAGCTGCAAGATTACCTCTAATTTCTCCTGGCGCAGGGAATCTTGCCAATCCGTAAGGCAAAGGGTTGCCATCTATCAAAAAGATACGTTTATCACCACTACTTGTGATTTCTGGGATAAAACGTTGTGCCATAATGTGACGGTGACCATTTTCGGTTAATACTTCAATAGCAACATTGATATTATCGTCTCCCCATTTTAAATGAAAAATGGACCCACCTCCCATCGAGTGAAGGGGTTTTAATACCACGTCTTGGTGGTCTTCGATAAAATCCCTAAGTAGCTGACCATCCTTGGTGGTAATTGTGGGTGGCATGCAGTCTTTGAACCATTGGGCAAATAATTTTTCATTTGCATCTCTTAAGCCCTGTGGATCATTAACGATATGCGCCCCTTCTTCTTGAGCAAATTGCAAAATATAGGTGGTGTAGATATATTCCATGTCGAAAGGCGGGTCTTTGCGCATTAAAATTATATCAAACTCACCTAGTGGGCGGATTTGTGTTTCTATGGCCTGGTACCAGCATTTGGGATTTTCAACTACCTTTAAATTTAGTCCCTTACCAAAGGCCCTTCCGTCCTTAAGATAAACCCCCCTTTGTTCCAGATAAAAAATATCCCAATCTCGTTTTTGTGCCTCCAGCATTAACGCTAACGTCGTATCCTTTTTATAGTTAATTCTCTCGATAGGATCCATGATGACAGCCATTTGCAAGCGCTTAGTCATGATTTGCTCCTAGTTCTCTTGCTGCAGCAATCATCGCAAGCCGACCAATCACCCCATAAGCATAAAATCGATTGGTACAACTTCCGAGTACTTCATCAGGATCATTACAAGAAGTGCTAAAAGCAAGCGGTTCGAAGTTCATGCCGGGCGCGTTTAAATTTTCATCTACCCCCCTATTCGCATGTACTCGATAAAATCCTCCTACGACATATTTGCCAATCATATAAATCACAGGTTCTGCGGAAGCAGAGTTTTCTCCCCAGGTTTCTTCAGTATGCACCCCTTCTTGAATTAATACCTCGCTGACTTCCTGCCCACCCTTGATATTTGCCATTTTTAATCGTTCCTTGCGACTCATCTGTAATAATTCCTCTGGCTGTTGAATCATCATCACGGCCATCCCGTAAGTGCCTCTATCCGCCTTTACCACTAAGTAGGGTTTTTTATCTATCTGGTATTCTTTATATTTAGATCGAATAGCTTCGAAGTAATTGATGAGCTTCTTCTACGAGACATTTTTCTCCTTTCATTTCAATAAAATCTACTTGTTCACTATAACGAAACAGCGGGGAAATAAGCCAAGGATCAAGATCTAAAGCCTTTGCAAATTCTTTAGCCACTGCTTGATAATGTTGAAAATGTTTGGATTTGAGTCGTGTGTGCCAGCCCGCAATAACGGGCGGGAGAATTAACTGGTTTAAATTGAGTAAAATTTCAGGCACACCCGCAGAGAGGTCATTATTTAATAATATTAGGCAAGGCTGGAAGTGATTGACTGCTATCGTGTTACCTTCACGAGAAATTGGCTCTAATACGATTTTTTTTTGAGAGGGTAGGGCGAGTTCTTTTGGGGAGGTGATTTCTGGTAATAGCGTTCCAATTTTGACTTCAAATCCTGCTTTGGTAAAAATACGTTGTAGTATGGCAATATTTTCATAATAATGAATATTTCTAGTATGATTTTCAGGTATAATCAATACCTTCTTTGCGTTTGGGCAGATTTGTTCCATTGTCGATTGAACGGCTTGTATGCAAAGCGGAATACAGTCTGGATTTAAATTATTAAATCCACCGGGAAATAAATTTGTATCAACTGGCGCTATTTTAAAACCGGCATTGCGTAAATCAACAGAGCAATGAATAGGTGGAGGAGTGAGCCGTAGTTGTTTTCTGAACCAGGATTCAATGACTATTTGATGGGATAAAAAATGCCGTTCTAATTGTAGTAACGGTCCTTGCAATGACGTGATAAGATGGGGAATATTATTTGAATCCACAAGAGACATAGAGATCCTTAAGTGCGGTTACGGTTAATAGCATTATGCTCGTTCAAATACTCTTTTATAAGTTGTAAATTATGTTTTGGCTAGGTAAATTTTTAGGAGTGCTTTTTGGCTACATGATAGCCGGGCCTTTCGGTGCTGTCTTGGGTTTAATTTTAGGTCATTATTTTGATTTAGCGCTTAAAGGGCATTGGTCACTTTTTCCAGCGAATCGACAACAACAAAATCAAGCTCAAACCGTTTTTTTTTCGTTCTACTTTCGCAATCATGGGATACATTGCAAAGTCAGACGGTCGAGTTTCTGAAAATGAAATTCGTGCAGCGACTCAGATCATGCAAAACATGATGCTGAGTGCTACTCAAAAACAACAGGCCATTCAGTATTTCCACGAAGGAAAGCAAGCCGATCTTAATCTAGACATGATGTTAAGCCAATTAGCAGAAGCTTGCCTCAATCAAAGAAATTTATTACATCTTTTTGTCGAGATTCAATTACAAGCCGCTTTTGCAGAGGGAATACTCGAGTCGTTCCAAGCAACGAATTTTAGAACATATCTGTTATCGCTTGAATCTTAATCCTAATGACTTTTTCTTCCAATATAATACGCGATATCAAAGTAATGGCTCACGCCAAGGTCGCTATGAACCCCCATTGAGGGCAGCAAATCAACTTGAAAAAGCCTATCGCACCCTAGGGGTGACTTCCTCAACCAATGATGGCGAGGTTAAAAAAGCTTATCGAAAATTAATGAGTCAAAATCATCCTGATAAATTAGTATCAAAAGGACTACCGGAAGAAATGATTAAATTAGCCACCCAAAAAACACAGGAAATTAAACTGGCGTATGAAACTATTTGTAAGGCTAGGAGATAGAGATCATGAAATATTTTAAAATTGCGGCTTCCATACTTTCTGCTGATTTTGCAAATTTGGGTGAAGACGTGGAAAAAGTGTTGGCAGCAGGAGCAGATTTAATTCATTTCGATGTAATGGATAATCACTATGTGCCAAGTTTAACTATAGGACCAATGGTTTGTTCGGCGCTTAGAAAATTTGGAATTGATGCTCCAATTGATGTTCATCTAATGACTACTCCAGTTGATTCATTAATTGTTGAATTTGCTAAAGCTGGTGCAACCTATATTACCATTCATCCTGAAGCCAGTTTTCATCTCGATCGAAGCTTGCAGTTAATTAGAGATCTTGGATGCTTTGCAGGCCTAGCTTTTAATCCCAGTACTCCCCTCAGTTATTTAGATCACACCCTTGATAAATTAGATATGGTATTACTGATGTCCGTTAATCCCGGTTTTGGTGGACAAGCTTTTATCTCGCAAAGCTTGAGAAAAATTCGGCAGGCTTATCAAATTATTCAACAAGCAGAACACCCTATTCGTCTTGAAGTGGATGGGGGAGTAAAAATAGAAAACATTGCGCAGATAGCAAAGGAAGGAGCGGATACTTTCGTTTTAGGAACGGGGATTTTTCATGCCGATGATTATCAGGCCACTATTGCGCGGTTGAAGGCTGAGTTAGTTAGCATTATTCATTAAATTTTTTATCCGAATCTGGCTAAAATCTGAACGTTTAGCGAGTGCTAGCATTTGTGCTGAATAGTTGAAAATTTTATATATAATAAGTGATTTTTATCATTATTTTTGACAGAACCTTCATCAACTGCTTGATGGCTAAGGGCAATTCGATTGCCCCGGCAGCAATAGCATTGGTGGCATGATGAGACTCATCTTCGCGCATTTGTTGGATGATGCGTTCACTTTTATGATCACCCAATGGCAATTGCATTAATTGTTTTTTCAAATGTTCTTCTACTTGACGTTCTGTTTCGACCACAAAGCCTAAACTCCATTTATCATTGATTGCGCCCATAATAAGGCCTAGTAGGTAGGAGCTGATATACCAAAGGGGATTGAAAAAACTCGTATGGCCCTGGAGTTCTGTCAATCGTTCTTGACACCAAGCTAAATGATCGGATTCTTCTTCTCCGGATTGCAGTAAAATTGCTTTAATATTTGGGCTGCGAGCCGCTTCTGCCTGACCATAATACAAAGCCTGCGCAGAGATTTCTCCAGCATGATTAATGCGCATCAATGCGCGACTATGTTTTTTTTCGCTGGGAGTTAAGAGGGGTTCTTTTATACCGTCAGCGGGATTATTTCGACTAGCAGTTGGATGACTAAATATTGAGCGCACGCCATTATCCACCGCAATGATGAAATGATCTAGTATCGATAGGTTACGCTTATACATTTATCCTCACTCAAAGCCCTTTAAACCTGGTTTGCATCTCATTGAATCAATCGTTACACTTGCTGATTCAAAGTAATTATTCAGCTATGGACTCAATCCTGTGCTGAATAGTTACCTAATTAATATATATTAGGTTTATTGAGATGACTACCATCGAATTCGAAAATTTACCATTAAAGGAATTCACAGAAAAAGCTTATCTTGATTATTCAATGTATGTCATATTGGACCGAGCACTTCCCCATATCGGCGATGGTCTGAAACCTGTGCAAAGAAGAATCATTTATGCCATGTCTGATTTAGGCTTAAAAGCGGGTGCAAAATATAAAAAATCAGCACGAGCGGTGGGCGATGTGCTGGGGAAATTTCATCCTCATGGAGATGCTGCTTGCTACGAGGCCATGGTGTTAATGGCGCAAGATTTTTCCTATCGCTATCCCTTAATTGATGGTCAGGGAAACTGGGGATCACCCGATGATCCAAAATCTTTTGCTGCTATGCGTTATACAGAATCTCGTCTTTCTAGATATGCTGATGTGTTATTGGCAGAAGTTGAACAGGGCACGGTCGATTGGCTGCCCAATTTCGATGGCACGCTCGAGGAACCGACCTTGTTACCTGCAAGGTTACCTAACCTCCTCCTAAATGGTGCGACTGGAATTGCGGTAGGCATGACAACAGACATCCCCCCTCACAACCTTCGGGAGGTGGTGGACGCCTTGCTTCATTTAATTGATCATCCTAAAGCGACACTTGAAGATATCTGCCAGTATATACAAGGACCAGATTTTCCAACCAAGGCCGAAATCATTACAGCCCATGAAGAAATTGTTGAAATTTACCGAAAAGGAACGGGTAACTTACGAATGCGGGCAGTTTTTCAGAAAGAGGAGGAAGATATTATTATCACGGCGCTGCCTCATCAAACTTCTGGATCCAAGATACTCGAGCAAATTGCCGCGCAAATGCAAGCAAAAAAATTACCTATGATTGCCGACTTACGCGACGAATCTGATCATGAAAATCCCACTCGATTAGTGATTACGCCGCGTTCTAATCGAATAGACATCGATGCTTTGATGGCGCACTTGTTTGCCACAACAGATCTTGAGAGAAGCTATCGCGTCAATCTGAATATGATTGGCACTAATGATAAGCCACAGATTAAAAATCTTTTATACCTACTTCAGGAGTGGTTGGCATTTCGAGTGCAGACATTACGAAAGCGTTTAGAATATCGTCTAGACAAGGTCTTATCGCGATTGCATATTTTAGATGGTCTCCTTATTGCTTTTCTTAACCTCGATGAAGTGATCGCAATTATTCGGCACGAAGATGATCCTAAAGCAAAATTAATCACGCGTTTTAATTTAACCGTCATACAAGCTGAAGCCATCTTAGAGTTAAAATTAAAACAACTGGCTAAATTAGAAGAGGTGAAAATTAAGGGAGAACAACGGGAATTAAGTCAAGAGAAAGTAGAAATAGAGAAAACATTAAGCTCTCAACAACGCCTAAACTTAATGATTCGAGAGGAAATGCTTGAGGATAGGGAAAAGTATGGTGATGAACGCAATTCCATGCTTGTCAGGCGAGAAGAAGCGCATGCTTTGCGAGAAGAGGAAGTGCTGCCAACCGAGCTCATCACTGTCATCCTTTCGGAAAAAGGATGGATACGTGCTGGAAAAGGACATGAAATTGACCCCTTGACCTTGAACTATAAGGCAGGTGATGGTTTTTTGATGAGTGCAAAAGGCAGAAGTAATCAACAAGCCGTATTACTGGATTCAACGGGCCGCAGCTATTCGCTTCTGGCACATTCGTTGCCTTCGGCAAGGGGGCAAGGTGAGCCGTTGACTGGGCGCTTTAACCCGCCCGATAATGCGATATTTACTGGTGTGCTGATAGGAGAGCCTTCACAATTGGTATTATTGGCGTCGAATGCGGGCTATGGGTTTATTTGTGAACTGCAAAATTTATACAGTAAAAATCGAGCAGGAAAAACTGTGTTGACCTTGCCTAAAAATGCTAAAGGTTTGATACCAAGGTTGGTGCAATCACAAAAAGAGGATGTTGTCGCATTGCTTTCGTCAAGCGGGCATCTACTGATATTTCCTGTTTCCGATTTACCACAATTACCCCGTGGTAAGGGCAATAAAATGATAAATTTACCTCCGGCTAAAGGCGTGCTACCGGGCGAATACCTGGTCGATATTCAAACGCTTAGTGCCAATCAATCCTTGATTGTGTTTGCAGATACAAAGCAACTGATAATCAAACCAAAAGACCTAGCTAGTTACCAGGGAGAGCGTGCAAGAAGAGGTCAAATTTTGCCGCGGGGAATAAGACTCGCTACCCGATTAGGTGTCAAAGAAGGAAGCTTGAAATGAGCTATATCGAGGAGACATTAATTCGAGATGAAAGATTGCTTTATCGAACTAAGCCTCATTGGATAATTTTCACTCCTGCGATTGGCTGGTTCTTCTTGGCTATTTGTATTTTTATATTTGCTCCACAATATCCATTTGCCAATTCACCTTTATATGGAAGTTATTCATTAACTGATTTATTAGGAATCTTTGTACTCATTGTATCTGCCATCTCAGGAACGATGGCTTACGTGGTTTATCAGACATCAGAATATGGCATCACAAATCGACGAATTTTAATGAAAGTTGGCTTTATTAGTCGAATGTCTCTGGAAATATTATTACAGCGTGTTGAAAGTATTCATGTTTATCAATCAATCATCGGTCGTTTTTTCGATTATGGTACGATTATTGTAAGTGGAACGGGAGGAAGTAAGGATCCATTTCCTAATATTCCCCATCCTCTCTTGTTTAGACGATATGCTCAGCGGCAAATTGAACAGGCGGATGAAGAATTTAAGTAACTATTTTAAATAGGTAAAAATGGTAAGGAATAATTTAATGGGGACATATAGCACGAATGACTTCAAGGGCGGATTAAAGGTTATTATCGACAATGATCCATGTTCTATTTTGGAAAATGAATACGTAAAACCTGGCAAAGGTCAGGCTTTTAATCGCGTAAAATACCGCAATCTCAAAACAGGTCGAACACTTGATAAAACATTTAAATCAGGGGATACCTTGCCTGGTGCGGATGTCAGTGAAACTGAAATGCAATACCTTTACAATGATGGGGAGTTTTGGCATTTCATGTCACCGGATACCTTTGAACAGCATGTCGCTTCGGAAAATATCGTGGGCGAGGCTAAGCAATGGCTAAAAGAACAAGATTATTGTACCGTTACCATGTGGAATGGCTACCCTCTCACTGTCGCCGCTCCTAACTTTGTCAATCTCAAAGTGATTGAAACAGATCCGGGAATTAAAGGTGATACCGTAAGTGGTGGCAATAAGCCAGCTACCCTTGAAACAGGTGCAGTCATCAAAGTACCCTTATTTGTTGATACTGGAGATGTGTTAAAAGTGGATACACGAACCGGAGATTATGTTTCTCGAGTAAAATAAATGTGGAAACCTACTGCTTCGCTTTCTGCTCTCCAGCAAAGAGCAAACATTATAAAAAAAATTCGTTGTTTTTTTGAAAAGCGCAATGTCTTAGAAGTTGAAACGCCACTGCTTTATCACAGTACGGCTACCGATCCTCATTTAGAAAGTTTTAAAACCACCCTACATAGTTCTGGCCCTTGCCTATCGAAATCCGTCTACCTTCAGACATCACCAGAATTCCCTATGAAGCGTATGCTCGCTGCAGGCTATGGTTCGATTTACCAAATGGGTAAGGTGTTTAGAAATAATGAATGCGGTAGCAAACATAACCCAGAATTCACCATGCTTGAATGGTATCGAGTTGGCATGACTTATCACTCATTAATGGATGAAATTGATGAATTGCTTGATCTAATTTTAAAAACCAAACCTGCTGACAGAATATCCTACCGAAAGCTTTTTGAATCGTATGTCGGCATCAATCCACATACGGCTACTCATACAGTTTTAAAAAAATTGGCGATACAGCATGGCATTGACTTGCAAAGCGATCAAGAAGAAACCAAGAGTCTTTGGCTAGATCTCTTGTTAACTCATCTTATCGAGCCTGAACTCGGATCCCAAAAACCCATCTTTATTTATGATTATCCTGCAGATCAGGCTGCGTTAGCCAAAATTAGAATGGAAGAAAACTATGCGGTGGGGGAAAGGTTCGAGCTTTACTATCAAGGTATGGAGCTTGCAAATGGTTATCAGGAGTTAAGCCACCCTCAGGAACAAAGAATACGTTTTGAACAGGATAATGCGATCAGAAAAAGCAAAAACCTGGAAATCATCCCCATTGACGAATTATTGCTCCAAGCACTTGCAAGCTTACCATTTTGTGCTGGCGTGGCACTGGGTGTCGATCGATTAATTTGTATAGCGCTAGGTAAAAAACATATTGCTGACGTATTGAGTTTTAATTATACCAATGTGTAATACGATTTGACCCATGCTTTCGGATGGCAGCTACTTGATGGGAGATAACTTGACACTCAAATCATCTCTTACTAATAAAATATGATTAGTGGGAATTTCTTGCCATTCGGCTTTAAAACTATTTAATACCTCTGAAACAACCAATACCGCACCATTTTCTCCTGTTGAAGGTCGCATGTGGCAGGCGTGGTTGTCGTAGATAAAGTGGCTCCCTTCAGAAAAGTGTAACGAAGGGGCTTTCTGTTTTTTATTAGAAACATAGCGTATTGCCACGATACTTCTTCCATCGGTAATCGCGGCGTTAATGTAGTTTACCCCTCTTACGTGCTGTTTATGTTGAAGATGTTTGATTTCATCAATCGTTTCTATTAGTGCATCGGCCATTTCTTCCGCTGTATAGTGATAAGCTCGCTTGTTGAAGATATCGATATATTTTGCAAATAGGTGTTCGGAGTCAGTTTGACCTTGGATCCAAGAATAAGTGCTATCAGTTAATCCTCGTCGTAATTGTCGTTTAATTTTAGCGAAATCCGCTATATCTCCATTGTGCATAAATAAAAACCGATGATAGTGAAAAGGGTGACAGTTAAAAAAAGAAACGCCTCCCGTACTTGCTGCTCTGACATGGGCAAAAATACAATTAGAACGAATTTTTTTAGACATATAATGTAGGTTGCGATCATTCCATGCGGGCGAAATAGAGGCATAGATAGCGGGAGTAACATTAATTTCATGTGCGTACCAGCCTATTCCAAATCCATCTCCATTAAGTGGTTCTTCAGTTTCCCTGGCGCGGATGCTTTGTTGTATTAAGGAATTTCGCGGTTTATATAAGATATCATCTAGCAGTATAGGGTTTCCAACATAGGCAATGAAGCGGCACATAATTTGTTCCTTCGATATATTGATCATTTAAGTGTAGACCATCTATCTATGAACAGATTTTTAGGCTAGGCGAGCGAAGGGAGTTCAAATACCTGGAATAAAATACAGGAACCACCATGAGCAGAGGGCAACCAGGGCAGAGGCTGGGACGGTGATAATCCAAGCCCAAACGATTCGTTTAGCAATTCCCCAGCGTACCGCTGAAAAGCTAGAAAGGCTGCCTGCTCCAAAAATCGAGCCGGCAATGGTATGAGTGGTAGAAACAGGAATTCCAAGATGAGTGGCTAAAAATAAAGTAAGCGAACTGGCTGTTTCAGCACAAAAACCACTCACGGGTCTCAATTTCGTAATTCGCATTCCCATTGTTCTCACTATTTTCCAGCCACCAAAAAGCGTGCCAAGCGCCATAAAAAAATTGCAAGTAATCACTACCCATATCGGAACAAAAAATTTATTGCCGATCAAATGGCTGGAAAAAAGTAGTACAGCAATCACACCCATGGTTTTTTGTGCATCGTTGCCGCCATGCCCTAAACTGATTAAGGCAGCAGAGATCAGTTGGAGTCTTTTAAATAGTTTGTCGGATTTAAAGCGCGGCATTCGCCAGAAAAGATGAACAATGATAAACATCAGCGCGATGCCAAAGAAAAATCCGAGCACCGGCGAGAGAAAAATAGCAGAAAAAATCTTTGTGATCCCCACTATATTGATGACATGCAAATTTCCATGAGCACTTGCAAGACCTGCGCCGAGTAGTCCGCCAAACAGCGCATGGGAAGAACTGGAAGGCAAGCCATAATACCAGGTAATAATGTTCCAGATGATAGCACCTACTAATGCAGCGCAAACTAAATGTGGATTGATAATAGCGGGATCGATAATGCCGGTTCCGATGGTAGTTGCCACATCTAATTTAAAAAATAAAAAAGCAATGAAGTTAAAAAAAGCTGCCCACGCTACTGCCAAGTAAGGTTTTAAGACGCGAGTTGATACAATGGTGGCGATAGAATTCGCGGCATCATGAAATCCATTAAGGAAATCGAAGAACAGCGCTAAAACAATAATAAAAACGACAAAAATGATCATACTATGCATACTCGAGAACGATGCCCTTCATGATATTCGCTAGGTTTTGAGATTTATCGGTCATGCGTTTAATCGATTCGAAAATTTCTTTGGTTTTTAAAAGATTTTTTATATCTGTTTCTTCTTCGAATAATTTAGCCACTCCCCTCAATACCAGATCCTCACTTTCATTTCGAAGTTTAAGAATATCACGACAATATTGTAAAATTTGATCGCCTTTTTTAAGGGAGTGTAAATGACCTACCGCCAATTTAACAAGCTTGGCAATTTGTAGAAATAATTCCGCTAAATTGGCTATCTCTTGCCTAAGATTTTGTATTTGATAGAGAATGATCTTTTGTGCAGTGGTATTCAGTAAGTCCAGAACATCATCCAAGTTACTGGCCAACTTATGAATATCATATCTGTCAAAAGGAGTAATAAAACTTTGGTGCAACAAATCAAATGTTTGTCGCGTAATTTCGTCGCCTTCTTTTGCATCTTGTTCAATCATGGCAACATGTGCATCAGGCTGTTCCAAGTTGCAAATTAGACGACTAAAATGCCCAGCAGCATGTAATGCCCTTTCAGCAACTTCTTGAAAAAAAACAAAAAAGCCTTTCTCTTGCGGGATTAACTTTTTCAACATACCAAACGACTCCAAATGAAACGCACTTGAGCTTTGTACACCTTAAACTCTTCGTTGTACAGCATTTTTTAGTTCTGTTAGCGTCTCATTAATTCTAAAAATTACGATTAAAAATTCACAAAAAAGCCGCAAGATAATGGGGCCCAAAATTAACACCTCTAAGCCATGGTGGTAAGCATGATGTAGAAAACTATAGAAAGCACCTGCAATACAGGTTATCAATCCTAACCAGAAAAGAAATTGTGTTAATAATGGCATTAACATTTTTCGAAATAATAAAAAATCCATATGATTATCGCTCAACTATCAATTCGATGCGACTCACTATACAATAACCCCAAATGAATATCATTAAGATTAGCCATGAGAAAAATTTATACATTTGCTCTTTATCTCTTATTGCCTTTTATTCTTGCTCGAGCGGCTTGGCGTGCGAGAAAAAATAAAGATCAACTCTTTCGTTTAAAAGAGCGCCTGGGGTTTTATTCGGGCAAAAATATGAATCAATCAATTTGGCTGCATGCTGTTTCATATGGTGAGGCAGTGGCTGCAGAACCCTTATTAAAGAAACTTAAAATTGCCTATCCAAAAATGCCAATCGTTATCACCACTATGACTGTAACTGGTGCTTTGAGGGTTCAGACAACCTGGCTGAAGGATACGCAAATACATCATCACTACCTGCCTTATGATTTTCCCGCTGCATTTAATCGATTTTTCGATTATTTTCATCCAAAAATCGGGATAATCATGGAAACTGAACTATGGCCAAACTTACTTGCTACTGCAGGGAAAAAGGGGCTTCCTCTTTTGCTGGCTAATGCAAGATTATCTCCCAAATCATTAACAGGTTATCAAAAAATCTCCTTCATGATTGCTGCATTGCTTAAGCAGCTATCGATTATTGCAGCACAAAGCCAGGAAGATGCCGCGCGATTTTTGGCGCTTGGCGCATCAGAAACTCAAATCAAGGTATTGGGTAATTTGAAATTTGATATTCAACCACCAGAATCTCAGATAAAAGCGAGTCAAGCATTTAGAAAGCGATTGCCCTTCGATCATATTTTTGTTGCTGCCAGTACCCACTCGAATGAAGAGGAGCAGTTACTGGAAGTTTATGAAAATTTACGAATAGAATTCCCCAATATATTGCTAATCTTAGTCCCAAGGCACCCTGAACGCTTCGATGAAGTAGCAAATTTGTGTCTCAAAAGAAAATATGTTGTAGCTAGAAGAAGCCATCAATCGCTACCTACTGCACAAACCCAGGTGTTTTTAGGGGATTCAATGGGAGAGCTATATTTTTATTACGGGCTTGCAGACCTCGCCTTTGTAGGTGGAAGCCTCGTCCCAGTAGGAGGGCATAATTTACTAGAGCCTGCATGCTTAAGGTTGCCCCTGGTTACAGGACCTCACCTTTTCAATTTCACTTTAATTAGCCGCTTACTGCAAGAAACGGGGGCGCTTCAGATTGGCGCTAACACTACCGCTATCACCACGATTGCTAAGGGCTTATTGAAGGATAAAGCTTTTAGCCACCATATCGGTGAAAAAGGTTTTGGCGTGATTGAAAAAAATCAAGGCGCGACTGATCGCCACCTACAAGCTATATCAAACCTGTTAGTATAATTCATCAAAACTGTGCATCTAAGCAGCCGTCTAGTAAGGCATCGTAATTTGCAATATCGACGGTAGAATACAGCCACGTATTAATATGCTGCAAATCAGTCAAATTTAGGGTGCCCGCTGCTTGTTTTAATAAAATTATTTGATAAATATAATCATAACGTGCTTGGGCAAAATTTTTCTCTGCCTGATAAAGTTGAGTTTCTTGATTGAGTACATCCAAAATCGTTCTCAATCCAACTTTATAGCTTTCAATGGTTGCTTTTAAAGAGACCTCACCTGATCGCACTGCTTCTCGGTAGGCTTTGACCTCGGCAATTCCTGTGAAGATACCCAAATAAGCATTTCTTGCATCTGACACTACTTTTCGGTGTATTTGTTCTTGCTGATCCATTGCCTGTTGGTATTGGTATTGAGCTTGTGTGGTTCTTGCTCTAATCCCTCCGCCTCTAATTGGACTCCAGTTTAATTCAACCCCTGCTTCGATATCTCTTTCCCTACTTAATATCCCGCTTCCTTGAAAATTACTGAGATAATTAAAAGTATATTGGCCATAAGAATTGATAACGGGCAAGCTATCACTTGCTTGAATCTTGATATTTTCTCTTGTTGCCAAAGCGCTGTAACGCGCCGCTAATAATTGCCAGTTTTGTTTTTCTGCTGAGCAAGCCCATCCATTGATATCTTTTGGGTCTGGGACGATAAGCGGTAGATACGCACTTAATCCTTTCAAATTGCAATAGAGGTGTCCTGTGATCGTACGTAATACTTCAATTTTTGATGCAAGCGCGTAGCGATCTGATACTTCTTGTGCGACAACCAGGTCATAAGCTGCCTTTGCTTCATAAACATTGGTAATCGGAACGGTGCCTACTTTAAACTCTATTCGTGTTTGTCTTAATTGTTCAGCTACGGCTTTTTTGTGTTGGCGAGTATAAAATAAATTTGTATCAGCAATTAATATGTCGAAATAGGCGCGTGCCACCCTGGAGATTAAATCTTGAGTCGAAGCGCAGAATGTCGCCTCCGCTTGTAACACGGTGGCTTTTGACTGCTTTAACTGCGAGAAGCTTTTATAATTGAAAACCGGTTGAGAAAGTTTGAGATAATAATAAACCACGTTTTGATAAAAGGTTTTTGTTGACTCATGGGGTATAAAAACACCTGTTGATTGAAAATCAGAAAAGTTAATCCCTTGTAGCTTAGTTTTCTCTCTTGACACTTCAGCATGAATATCTAATCGAGGAAGAAGCTCAGCGCGGCTAATTGGGATGGCTTGGCGATTTGCTAACAGCGCGGCATAATCTGCATTGAATTTTGGATCACACGCTACTGCTTCACAATATACATCGATTAAATCCGCTGCACTAGCGGCTGAAGACCAGCATAATAAGCTGCTAAGAATAAAACAGAGAATTTTTGCCATCAATTAGCTCATTTAATAAAATAAAAATAAAGAAAGGAAATGATCAGAATAAAAATTGTTCTTCTTCGATACTATCTTGCAAGCGTGGACGTTCTGTTTCAAAAAGTTTTTTTTCTGCCCAAGTCAAATTTGAGGATCGAATAATTAAAGTCGCTTCCATAATGGGGAGCTGCCCAATCACCACAAAGAGACGACCGTTCATAGAAAGAGAATTTTTGAGAAACTCGGGTATCGAGGGCATTGAACCTGTTAGGAGGATCACATCGAATGGGCAAAGATCTTGCCAACCCTCATTGAGGTTACCGATTAATGTTACAATATTGGAAAATTTATACGGCGCTAACTTTGTTCTTATTTGCTCAAGATCGGTGAGATTGCTCTCGAAATAATAAACTTCCTTTGAAAGCTTGGCGAGAAGCGCGACGAGGAAACCGCTATCTCCGCCCAGAACCAGCACTTTTTCCTCTCCATTAAATGCAAATTCCTGAAGAATTTTCGCTTCCTCTCTAGGCAGCATCATTTTTTTATCACGATTTAAAGGGATACAGAAGTCTGCAAAGGCGAGAGGTTGATATTTTTGAGGCACGAAATCTTCGCGTGGGGTGGAATAAAAAAGTGAAAGTATTTTATCGTCTAGTACATCCCAGGTCCTAATCTGTTGCTTAAGCATATTGACCCTGGCAATCTCCAGGCCTTTGTGGTTATTAAGCGATAATTGGGCAAAAACATCCTGCTTCATTACATTTCCCATGACAAAAACCCTGTCATGCCCGCGTAGGCAGGCAACCATCCATCAAAATAAACCCCTGTTTAAACCAAGCCACTTACTTCAATCCCTAACTTGGAATTGTATCAACTTAATATTAATTTCAGCAAATATAATGCATGTTTTTTGGTTCTTCTGTTGTTTTATTGATCTTGGCATCGCTTCATTCTATATTTCCTATATGTGATACATTTAATGGGCAAGGCGCGTTTGGGATGAAAGATAATAAGCTAACTCAAAAAGACCTTAAAATAATTGCCACAGAGAATTGCTACCAAGGTTTTTTTGAGCTGAAAAAATTTCAAATAAAACATCGGCTATTTGCTGGTGGTTGGAGTGAATTAATCGAGCGCGAGGTTCTCGTCAGGACACATGTCGCCGCGGCTATCCCTTATGATCCTTATCGTGACGAAGTGATTTTAATTGAGCAGTTTCGTACCGGGGCGATGGAAAATTCACATCCATGGTTACTAGAATTTGTGGCTGGCATTGCTAATTCTAAAGATGAATCACCTGAAGCGCTTATGTTGCGAGAAATGGTGGAAGAAGCAGGCGTCCAAGTTCTAGATTTAAAAAAGATTTATGAATATTGGGTGACGCCTGGTTCAAGTAATGAATACCTAACTTTATTTTGTGCCAAAATTGATACGGAATCGGCTGGCGGAATACATGGATTGAAAAATGAGCAAGAAGATATTTTTGTTCATGCCGTTAAAACGGAAAAAGCCTTCGAGTTACTCGCAGAAGGCAGAATAAAAAGTTCACTAACAATTATTGGCATTCAGTGGCTACAACTTAATAAAGCTCAGCTTGATGCTGAATGGATGCGTTAAGCGGCTTTACTAAAAATCAATTTGCAGCCTTACATAGGGACCGCTAAAGCTAATATCTTGATTTTGTTTAAGAAAGCTTGAAACAGCGCCAGTAAAGCGCAGACTATCTTTGACCTTAAAGTAATGATTCGCGCTATAGCCCCCTTCGAGACTGACTTGAGAACAATTTTTTAACACAACAGTATAAGCTGCGCCGAATTTGCCATCTAATTCTGGCACAAAGCGATTTCGTTTGTTTGGGTTTAACACATCCACCTGGCCATATGAGGACTGCTCAATATAATGGCTATCGAATTTGCCAACGAGTAAATCTGTCGCTATTTGGCCGATTAAAGAAAAGCCACAACCCAACGCTAAATCTCCAGCTAGGCCGAAACGAGGGCCCACACCCCAAAAATCATTAAGTTGGTTAATCGTATCAAGGGGAACGAAGGTGGCGGTAGGATTCAAAAAGTTGGTGAGCCCTTCACTGTAAACAATGGTGATCCCTTCCTTAATTTTTGCATAGCTGAGGCCTGCAAAAAATCTTGTCATGAGTTGATGAAATTTGATCCGTTTTCCAAACTCGACATTATCTGTTAACCATTTGAATTTAACACTGACGTCGGCGCGATTAGCAAGTACCGGAAAAAAAGATTGGGCTAAGGGATTTTGAATTCCAACATTACCGTTGTTAATTGTCCAAATCACGCCGGGAGTTTTGGCCGTGATGAATTTGTAATTTTTTTCATTGAAAAGGGTGGCATTGACTGAAAGGTCGTTTGAAGTCAAAGGAAAAATATAACCCAAATGCACCCTGCCACCAGAGTGAGATCTTGGGCTTAGCACCTTCATGGCTGAGGCGGCGCTTGGATTTAGCGGAATACCTTGCGGATAAATACCGGGAGGGGAGGTCTCAACGACTGGAATAATGACCGGCGTAGGATCAAGAATGCCAAAGTCAATGTTGGTAGCGTGTGGCTTTGCATAAAGCCATTCAAAAGCTAATTCAATCCCCCCTTTAAGCTCTGGAACATAGACACAGAAAGGTCCTTTAGGAGCGCAATCAGGTGGGCAAGCATCGAAGCCAAAAACAGTTAAGTTAAGATAGGGGCCATCTAAACTCACGTCTCCAATCTGCTTAGCAAAAACTGCAGCGTTGTTAGTAAGATGGGTAAAGGTGGTGAGGGCATTAAAGTAATGGATCGCCCGATAACCGAGTTCCACCGACCATTTAGTACCTGAGAAAAAATTCCAGGTGTAAGCCAGCGCAATTTTTAAATCAAAAAAAGGTGAATAGGGGTGATCTCCTTCCACTTTTGTCCCCAGAACCCGGAAGGGAATGACCGGGATGGGTTGACCTCCTAGTACAGGATTGGGTAAAAATCCGGGTTGGACTGCATCTTTATAACTGGCATCGACATTTCCTGCTAAAAAGCCAGTTGCCAGTTCAGAAACCAGGGACAGATTGCCAAATGGTAGGCCAAAATCCAAACCAACACGTGGACCAATTCCGCTAAAGTTACTTTCCTGAACAATTTGTTCTTGAGGAAAAAAGAGGGGAATCGGAACATTGGTGCTTCCTGTCCCAGGAAAGATTGGCACAGTGGTCAGATTATCATAAGTGACATTAAAATTTTGTTTTATCAGCGCATACTGTATTCCTGCAAATAGTCTGGCCCAAAAAAGAGAATCGCCGTTAATCGCTTGACCAATGTCAACATGGAATTCGCTATAGCTATACTTGGCATTAGTTTTAGCATCGCTTGCAAAAACTCGGTTGGCACTGGGGTCTAAGAAAGGAATCGATAATATTGGCCAAATGATGACGGATTTATTGTCATTAGATTGCTTAGCCGTTTTCCGATTCTGAGTTTTCGCACCCTCAAAATGGGCAGTAATATCATAAGGCGAATCGCGAAAAATATATCCGCCAGTGATGAGCAAGCCTCCTGCATTATTTGATCTCACATTTTTAAGTGATGATTGTATGCTAGGTATAAAAAGCGGTTGTGGGGATAAAAGATCGATGGGGGCGATATTAACCGGTTGCAATAAATTGGGTTCAGAAATAGAAAAATCTTGTTGATTGGTTTGAATTCGATAATAAACAGGGCCGATACCAAACACGAAGCCGCCTTCTTGTCTTGGAACGGTGAGACAGACAGGATCGATTACACTATCACTTGGACATGAGATGCCAGAGATGCCGAAGGAAAGATAAGGGCCTGCCAGTGTCAAATCGTTGGGCCGTTTAATATGAAGCGGAGTATCAATATAAGTGGTAGAGGCGGTGGTGACTAAGGAATCTGCAAGAATCACGCTTCCTGTGCTGCGATAAATATCAATCGCGTTAAAAAAGTGGTCGAACTGATAACCTACTTCCAAATCAATTTTCATTAAGCTGCCGCATAAAGGATATTCGTAAACCAGCCCAATTTTTCCAGTAATATTCGGTACGGTGCGGTCAGTGGATTTTAAATTAATTTGGGTGTTAGAAGGGGGAACCGCTTCAAGTGGAGGGACTTGAAGATCATTGACGCGTATACTACTTTGGATCGTTCCAACTATAATGGCTGTCAACGCATGGGCTGTTAGGCCCAGATGTGGCGCAAAAAAATAGGCGCCATCTAATTGAATTGCGGGTCCAATTCCTCGAAATTCGCTTTTTTCCCTGACCACCGTATTGCCATGTGGATCTTCTAATATGCCAGCGGCTTCAAGATAGCTGGTTGACAATTTGCGATTGATCTCGGCATATTTTGCACCGAAAGAGGGGTGAAACCGAAAGCGTGTGCCGGGACGTATTTCTTCTCCAACGAGCAGCTTCGCTTGTTGAATATTTGTCGAGTATCTTGCCATTACCCCTTTTGCAGTAATACTGCGATCATAAAGCGCCAAGGGAGTCCATATAGACCCATGAAATGGCTTATCTGTTGTATTTGAGCGCGCCCCATCGATAATTGAAAAATCTAAAAAAATATCTTTACCGGTATAGGGATAAACATATCCTAGGTAAGCGCCATAACCAAAATGGGATTCAGGAGGAATGGCCTTAATGCTCGAGGCTAAACTGGGTGTAAAAACCGCTCCAGAGGCATCGGCAAAATCAACGATGGCATAATCAGTTTGATTATCAAAGATTCGCGAGGAAAATCCGGTGACACCAAACGCAAATCCGCGATTTGTCCTGGTAATTAACACTAAATTTGGGTTGATGTTTTCTGGGTAAACATGAGTAAAAAAATTTGGGGTTTGCAAATAATGTGGAAAGTTTGAAACTTCCTGTAGCTCATCGCCGGTTACCATAAAGGTATCATGTGCTGTGCCAAATACCGGCGTGAAATAACCCAGGCAAGCCAGTATTTGAATCCATTTCTTCATCTTATATCCTTATGAACCATCATGTCTTAGAGAAAAGAGGCGGGAAGAATCGGTGACATTTTATAGCAATTCCCATTAATATGGGAATCTATATTTATTTGTTACTATTCCTGAACTACAATTTTTAACAAAAAAAAATTATGGGGTATGCCATGTCCAATCCATTGCTTGATCGATTTTCCCTTCCGAAGTTTAGTGAAATTAAGCCGGAGCAAATCGAACCAACGCTGAATAAAGTCTTGCAAGAAAATCGAGAGGATGTGGAAAAAATCATCAATAAACAACAGCATAGAACCTGGGAAAATTTGATGGTTCCATTAGAAGAAGTCGATGATCGGCTCAGTCAAATGTGGTCCAGGGTCAGTCATCTCAATGCGGTTGCCTCTACTCCTGCCTTGCGTGAAGCCTATGATGCTTGCTTGCCTAAATTATCTGATTATTCGACAGAAATGGGACAAAATATCGCGTTATATAATGCGATCAAGTCCTTAAAGGAAGACAGCGAATTTAATTCTCTTGATGCGGCACAACAAAAGGTGATTGAAAATGAATTGCGTGATTTTCAATTAGCGGGGGTGAATCTCTCTCCTGAGTCTAAAAAGCGATATGGAGAACTTCAACAACAATTATCTAAGTTAACAGCCAAATTTGAACATAATCTCATGGATGCGACACAAGGCTGGTACAAACATATTACCAAAGAAGCCGACTTGTCAGGGATACCCAAAATTGCCATTGCCACAGCTAAAGAAGCAGCAGAAAAACTTGGACTGCCCGGTTACGTCTTTACTTTAGAGCAACCCGCCTATGTGGCGGTCATTACCTATGCAGATTGTGCAAAATTAAGACACGAGATATATACCGCCTATGTGACAAGAAGCTCTGATCAAGGACCTAATGCCGGGAAGTGGGATAACACAGAGGTAATTGAACAAATTTTAGCGGCACGCAGAAAGCTGGCCTTGCTACTTGGCTATCCGAATTATGCTGCACTATCATTGGTTCCTAAAATGGCAAAAAAACCAGAGGAGGTCTTGCATTTTTTAAATGCGCTTGCACTTGCAAGCGTGGGTAAGGCAAAAGAAGAATTCAATGAACTAAAAGCCTTTGCCAAAGAAAATTATGGCGTGACCCAATTAGCAGCTTGGGATATTGCTTACTATAGTGAGAAGTTACAAAAACATCGCTACCACATTTCACAAGAAGACCTTCGACCTTATTTTCCTGAAAATCAGGTACTGGAAGGGTTATTTAAAGTGGTTAACAAGCTTTTTGGTATGACGGTTCAAGAAGTGAATCAGGTAGATAGTTGGCATAAAGCTGTGCGCTTTTTTGAAATTTATTCTGAACAAGGAGAGCTTCGAGGTCAGTTTTATTTGGATCTTTATGCAAGACCCAATAAAAGAGGGGGAGCTTGGATGGATGAATGTCGAGTTCGCCGAAAAGTAGCGGATAAAATTCAGACTCCTATCGCCTATTTAACCTGTAATTTTAATGCGCCTGTTGGCAAAGACCCTGCCTTATTGACTCACGATGATGTGATTACTTTATTCCATGAATTTGGTCATGGTCTTCATCATCTATTGACAAAAATTGATTATGCTGATGTATCAGGCATCAATGGTGTACCTTGGGATGCAGTAGAGTTGCCAAGCCAATTTCTTGAAAATTGGTGTTGGGAAAAAGCTGCGCTGCAAAGTATTGCTTGTCATTATCAAACCAAAGAGCCTTTACCGGATGCGCTATTTGATAAAATGATAGCGGCTAAAAATTTTCAATCTGCTATGCATATGGTTAGGCAATTAGAATTTGCAATATTTGATTTTCATTTGCATTTATTTTTTGATGAAAAAGAGCAATTGCAAATACAGCGTTTTTTGGATGAGGCAAGGGAAAAAGTTTGCGTCATTCCGGTTCCAGAATTCAACCGTTTTCAGCATGGCTTTTCGCATATTTTCGCAGGGGGGTATGCAGCTGGCTACTATAGTTATAAATGGGCAGAGGTTTTATCCAGTGATGCTTTTTCAAAGTTTGAGGAAAAGGGTATTTTTGATGAAAAAACGGGACGAGAATTTTTAACTAGCATACTCGAACAAGGAGGAGCAAAAGATCCCATGGAATTGTTTGTTGCCTTTCGTGGTCGAGAGCCGAAGGTTGAAGCTTTGTTGCGCCATAGTGGTATTCATAATCAATAAGGAAGAAATGATGAATCAAGAAGAAATGAAAAAGCAAGCAGCGGAAGCCGCATTGCAATCGCTTCCAGAAGAAGGAATTGTAGGGGTAGGCACGGGCTCCACTGTGCATTATTTCATTGAGGCCCTTAGCAAGGTTAAAAATAAAATTGAAGGAACGGTAGCCAGCTCTAAGGCAACGGAAACCGCGCTTAAATCGCTGGGTATTCCTGTTTATGATCTGAATACGGTTGATCAGGTTTCACTTTATGTAGATGGAGCAGATGAAGCTAATGCCTATTTTTACTTAATCAAGGGAAAGGGCGGGGCGCTGACTCGTGAAAAAATATTAGCTACTGTAGCAAAAAAATTTATTTGCATTATTGATGAAACAAAAAAAGTCGACCTTTTGGGCAGCCAAAGTCCATTGCCAGTCGAAGTCATCCCAATGGCGAGAAGCTTTGTTGCAAGAGAACTCGTTAAATTAGGAGGCAGCCCAGTTTATCGTGAAGATTTCATTACAGATAATGGCAACATCATTCTCGATGTCTACAATCTTTCCATACTCCAGCCAAAAAAATTAGAGGATCAAATTAATTGTTTGCCAGGCGTAGTAGGAAATGGTCTTTTTGCTAACAAGCCGGCAGATGTCATCCTCATGGCGACAGCAAGCGGCGTCGTTTCTTTAGATAAGCAGTAACAGTCATTCAAACATCAGGGTTAAGTGTTAAATTAACCCTTTTCGTTTCGCCATTCATTATTTAATCAAAATTTAATAAAAATCCTGTTTTAAATTGTTTTTTTTATAGACAATTTCGACTAGTATTGTCTTAAAATTAAGCAACAACCTCGTTGTATATATATAAAATAAGTAACTATTCGGCGCTTGGTCAAATATGGACGTTTCTTTCCTGGGGCGAAATAGTTACATAATAAATAGGTGTTCATATGCAGGATAGAAATATACTAGAAACAGCATTACAGCAAGCAATTGAGAAACAAAATACCGAACAGGCGCTGACGCTTATTACCCTTATTCGAAAAGATCCGGCAGCTCGTCTTAATTCTTATGATGACAATGGAAAAAGCTTCTTGAGCACTGCGTTAGAGAACAGTTTAAAAAAAGTGGCGGATCGACTATTAGAGTTACAGGGAGATAATAACGATTTGCTTTTTAGAAAAAATGGGGAAAATAAAGATTGTTTATATTATGCCATTCAAAAAAACTTCGTGGACATAGCAAATAACCTGCTTGAAATCTCAAGCCGGCAGCTTGATCCCAATCAGCCAGGGTACAAAATTTGGCTACAAAGTTATGCTGAAGGCCAAACGCATTTGCATGCTGCAGTCAAATATAAAAATATAATTATTGCTAAAAATTTATTAAAGAAAATCAATCAAGAGCCTGAAGCTATCAATCATATCAATAGACCAGATCATTGCTGTAATACCCCCTTGCAATTAGCCACTCCGGTTGAACCGGCTGACTGTAATGAAGCACTTGTTGCCTTATTAATCGAACAAGGAGCGGATTTAACCATTTCAAACAATAAAGAGCAAACGCCATTCGGTAAGATTTTAACGTTTCCTTTTGAGAAGCAAGTTGCCTTACTTTCGCAGTTTGCAGATACGGCATTTAAAGAAAAATTTTTGGCGCTTTACCGAGAGCAGGTGATTATCGATAAAAATAATCCAGTGCGACTTGATCACTATTACCGCTTAGCAGCCTCTTATAAATTAGTTGCTTTAGCAGGAGCAAAAGTAGAGTTTGATCAGCGGATAGAAGTTCAGCGTTTACCACAAGGCATTCTGGAGTTGGTTCCCCTTTATAAATCTCGTCTTTCAAATCATCTTTCGAAAAAAAGAAAAAGTGTCTTGGTAATTGACAGCGATGAAGAAAGTAGCGAGGAATCCAGCAATAAGCCAACCTTAACGTATAAGCAATTAATACTGGATTTAAAAAGTCTGGACAAGGCTTTAAATGAAATTAAAAATTTTATTGCAGAGCTAAACGCTCAAGATTCAGAATTAATTATTTCACCGTGTATGGCGGGTGGGTTAGCTTTTTGTGCTAGCTTACCGCTTTTTATAGCTATCGAGATATGGCTAGGCGTGAGGGCAAATAACAGTTCTCCTGTGCTAGAAACGTCAATCTCGAATGATGCTCCTTCAATTTATAACGCGGCAGCCATAGGCTTTGGGGTGGGATTTCCGATAGGTTTAGGTCTGTTATTCACGATTTGTGCGGCATTTATGCAAGAATATGATTATTATTTTCGTTTTCCTAACAAAATAAAATCTGATGATTGGAAAAATGGTATTGAAGAGGCTGAATTAATTTTGGAAAAAATACAAGGTTTAGAAGAAAAAATACTAAAACCTCTTGGAGCCTATGAGGATTACCAAATAACTGAGCAAATCTTAAGAGATTTAGAAAATACTTTGGCTCAATTACAAGTCGAACAACGCTCTATTCAGGACCTAATTGGTATTTTTAATAGATTGGAAAGCATTTTAACCACGATACAGTTTGGAATTCACTCCAGCGGCAAACCGTTTTCTATCCTTCATGAAACCCAATCCTTAAGCGAAGTATTTGCTAAAAAAGATTGTTCTTCTTCATTTACTTTCCACTCGGATAGGGAAGAATCCTCTCAAGAAGATGCAGATACCATTATAGAGCTTAATCTATTGCCTTATTCTTCAATCTCGAGTGATGATCCAAGCATGAATCCTTGAGCGGTTGCGTTTCTTGAAAAAAATAGCACAATAAAGAGCTATAATATCTTTGAATTAAGTAGTTCTCTAATAAAACGGAGGTTGCTACCATGCTGAACCCATCATTAAAAACGTTTCTCAATAAAAACCAGGTTAGGTACTCTGTCATACAGCACACACCTGCTTATACGGCTCCTGAAATTGCTGCGAATTGTCATCTTTCAGGAAAGTTTATGGCTAAAGTTGTCATTGTTAAGATCGATGGCAAGTTTGCTATGGTAGTAGAACCAGCCCATCAAAAAGTCAATCTTAAATCCTTGGAAGCCATGTGCGATGGCAAGAAGGTAGAGCTGGCAAGCGAATATGAGTTTCAAGATCGATTCCCTGATTGCGAGCTTGGTGCCATGCCGCCATTTGGTAATTTGTATGATATGGATGTCTATGTTGCAGATGGCTTAACGCAGGATGACCAAATTGCTTTTAACGCTGGCAATCATAAAGAACTCATCAAAATGTCTTATCAGGATTTTGAAAAATTAGTTCATCCGCATATCATCAAACATTAATTAAAATAAATTTCTTAAGGGGTAGCTATGAAATTACCATTAGAGATTACCATTCGTGATATTGAAAATACTCAAGCAATTGATGCAAAAATTCGTAATAAAGCAGAAAAATTGCAAAAATTTTTTAATCGCATCACTTATTGCCGTGTTGTTGTGGAGGAAACACAAAAGAATCAGCATCAAGGAAAGTTATTTCAAGTGAACATTGAAGTAGATGTGCCTGGAGAAGTGCTGATAGTAAATAATAACAGTCATCGTAATGAAGATTTGTATGTGGCGATTCGTGATTCGTTTAACGCAATGAAACGTCAATTAGGGGATTACGTACAAAAGCTGCGGGGAAATACTAAAGCCCATCAGCCGCCTTTAACGGGCGTCATTGTCCGATTGTTTCAAGATTATGGCTTTATCCAAACCTCGGAGGGGAATGAATATTATTTTAGTGAAAGCAACTTGCTCGGACCCGAGTTTTCAACGCTGAGTATCGGTAAAACCGTGCGTTTTACAGAGAATAATGCAGGGGATAGTCTACAAGCCCATCAGATCACGGTAGCGTAACAATAATATAATGAGATGCCGACGTAAGTAACACGTCGGCATCGTAACTGCTCACGGGGTAAGAGCCTGTCCAACCAAATGGGGCGAGTAGTTACTCGGCATCTTGGTTAAGCGGCATAGCGAATGCGTATTTTTCCATCAAGATAATGTAATAATTCTTCTTTTTTATATTTTGTGTAATCTTTGTCCATGCGAATTACAATCAAATTTTTAACATGTGGATTACAAAATTTATTCAATAACCCTTGAAACTGAGAGGGAGCAATGAGCACTAAATTTCGATATAAATTTTTGTTTCGACCATCATTTAATTTATGGGCTAGCTGATGAGCAAAACGTTCAATCTCCACTTGCCTGGGATTGGTGGGTTCTTCATATGCGCTCTTAGGTGAGGGAGTTTTTCGGTAGGATCCCTTGCCTCCATCAATGAGATTTGCTATTTTTTCTCGACTTTCCTGATGAGAATACGCTTGAACAAGTTGCATGTCTTTTGTTGTTTTTTCCGCATTAAATAATCGGGCTTCACTTGCATTTGCAATTAAGATCCAGGTATTTCGCATAAGTTATCTCCTCTATTTTAGCTGTTAGAGTAACCGAGAAGACATAATATAGTCTCTCTAGCAGAAAGTGATATCATCCTTAGTATAGTTCAGCAAAGGATCCTAATTTTGAAAAAAACAGAAGTATCAGAACAATCCGCTAGTTTTATTAAGGCTTATGACGGATATATCACGCCCAAAATTGCCATCGTGCTGGGTTCGGGGTTAGATCAGTTCGCAAGAGAAATAGATTGTCAATTGACTATCTCCTACTCTGAAATTCCAGGTTTCCCAGATTGTTCTGTTTCAGGACATAGCGGAAAGCTGTTGTTAGGGAAATTCGCTGGAGTACCTGTGGTATGTCTCCAGGGCCGAGCGCATTACTACGAAGGGAAAACGCATGCAGATATTTTAACCTATATTCGCACGCTTAAACTTTTAGGTTGTGAATTAGTCATATTAACTAATGCAGCGGCTTCATTAAGAAAAACTGTGCAACCAGGTAGTCTGGTAGTAATTGAGGACCATATTAATTTCCAGTTTCAAAATCCCTTGGTTGGGTCAAATGATGAATCATTCGGTCCTCGCTTCCCTTCACTGCAGAATGCTTATGATAAGGACTTAGTTGCGCTCGCGATTGAAACCGGCAAAATGATCGGCATTGACATGACTTCGGGTGTTTATTTAGCCACATTAGGCCCTTGTTATGAGACTCCTGCCGAAATCAGAGCATTTAAGCAATTAGGTGCGGATGTGGTAGGAATGTCTACTGTCCCTGAGGTAATTGTTGCCAGACATTGCAATTTAAAAGTGTTAGCGTTATCTGTCATTACCAACATGGCCTGTGGTATGTCTGATGAATTCCTCACGCATGAGGCAGTCTTGGCGAGGGCAAAAACGGCAGCTGATGATTTAAGTCGATTGCTTATTCATATAATAAAAAATCTGTAACTATTAAAAAGGGCAACCAAAAAAATTGGCTGCCCTTCCAGGCAATCCTTGCCTGAAAATCTTGCGCACATCACACTATGCTAGCATCCTTGAGAATTCTCTTTAGAGGAAATGCGACTTAATCCATGTAGGCACTCTAAATGAAAATAGTTTCTAAACAAGGCTGCGTTATCCAAAAATAAAATATAGCGGTCATGATGAAAAAATAAAAAACATTTATTTACAATAAGTTGCAAAAAATATTCTTTTTTTGACTAGGAAAAATAAGAAAAAAACCTACAAATTATTTTAAAACTGTCTTACGTGTCGTTTCTCAAGTAATTTCTACTCAAGGACTGGGTTAGAGGTCTCCGAAACGATTTTGTAAAATTGCGATTGCGGCTAACGCCGCAGTTTCTGTTCGTAAAATCCGTGGACCTAGTGAAATTGCTTTAAATCCTTGGCTAAGCGCCAGTTGCGTTTCTCGAGTGGAAAGTCCTCCCTCAGGTCCAATTAGCAGCATTGCATTATCCATGTGGGGTAATTCTGCCAGGTGAAATTTCGCATCAGGATGAAAAAATAACTTGTGGTCACTCTTGGTTTCATTTAACCAATCATCGATTGATAGCAGGGGATTGAGAATCGGCAAGGTGGATCGACCTGATTGCTCGCAGGCGCTGATAATAATATTTTGCCAATGATCATTTCTCTTGTTTGACTGTGTGGTGTCAAGTTTACGTGCGCAATGATCTGAAAATAGCGGGCTGATCTCATTGACGCCTAACTCCACAGACTTTTGAATTGCCCAATCCATTTTTTCACTTCGGGAGAGTGATTGGCCTAAATGAATGTTAAAGGGAGATTCTCTCTGCTTCTTGATTGCCTCGGTGATGTTAACCATCACTTGTTTTTTTTCAATCGCCTGAATAATTGCAAAATACTCTATGCCATCTCCGTTAAATAATACCATACCCGCACCCACTTTTAGACGAAGCACAGTAGAGACGTAATGACTGGTTTTTTGATTTAATGTTATATTTAAATGTAAATTCAGGGGGTCCTCATAATAAATTCTAGAAATTCGCATTCGCAACCCTGTAAAGTGATTTACTCAATGATAATGCTTTTAATATTCACAAATTCCTTGATTCCATAGTGGGAAAGCTCCCTACCATGACCGCTTTCTTTCACCCCTCCAAATGGCATTCTAGGGTCAGATTTCACCAGGTTATTCACGGCGACAGTGCCGGCATTTAACCGGGTAGTGGCAATCTGCTCTCCTCTTGCTCGATCCTCGGTAAAAACAGCGGCGCCGAGACCAAACTCGGTGTCGTTGGCGATGGTAATGGCTTCTTCTTCATCAAGAACGGGAATAATGGCAGCAACAGGGCCAAATAGCTCTTCGTGATAGGCCGGCATGCCGGATTTAACATTGGTTAATACAGTAGGAGGATAGTAGGCTCCTGGAAGATGAGGAATTTCTCCGCCAAGTAAACAAGCTGCGCCTTTTTCAATGCTTTTCACTACCTGCTCATGCAGCGCATCTCTTAAATCAAATCTTGCTTGCGGGCCAATATCGGTGTCTTCCTTTGCCGGATCTCCCATCTTAATCTTCCGCATTTTTTCTACAAAACGTGACTCAAATTCATCCTTTATTTCTTCAACCACAATGAAACGTTTTGCTGCGATGCAGCTTTGACCTGAATTGGTTACGCGGCTCGATACGCAGATGTCGACTGCTTGATCCAGATTCGCATCACCTAAAATAAGATAAGGATCGCTTCCCCCTAATTCTAAAACCACTTTTTTAACGCAAGAACCAGCGATTTGTCCGACTGTTTTGCCGGCACGGGTACTGCCAGTTAACGTTACCGCAGCAATTTTTTTGTTGGGAATAGTTTTATCAATATCTTCATTGCTGGTAATTAAGGTCCTAAACGCATTTTTAGGAAAGCCTGCTTGATGAAAGATTTCTTCTATCGCTAAAGCGCATCCTGTTGTGTTTGGAGAATGCTTTAATAAACCCACATTCCCTGCCATCAAGGAGGGTGCTGCAAAGCGAAAGACTTGCCAAAAGGGAAAGTTCCAAGGCATGATGGCAAGAATCGCTCCTAGCGGTTGAAAAGTAATAAAGCTTCTCGTTGCGCCATTGAGTGAGACCGACTCAGAAGCAAGAAAATTTTCTGCATTTTCAGCAAAAAAATCACAGCCCCATGCGCATTTTTCAACTTCATTGACCCCGCTTTTAAAGGGTTTTCCCATTTCAATCATCATCAGTTCTGCGTAGTCTTTAGCATGGTGACGTAATATTTCAGCGGCTTTGTGCATAAGGGTAGCGCGTTTTTTGAAATCGAAATGCTGCCACGCTTGAAATTCATGGTGAACATCTGAAATGATTTGATTAATTTGGTCTTCAGGCATCTCTTCGTAAGTTTTTATCAGCTTGCCGGTTGCAGGATTTCTTGTTTCAATCAGCGCCATGATTTGACCTCCCTGTGTTACGCTAATATGTAGGTATCATTTTATTCTATAACATTTTATCCCCAATATATTTCTCCAATATGGAACAGGGGGATTTTTTCTTTTCAAATAAGGCTTGGTGGGGGAGATAAAAAGTTTGTTCAAAGGCAAATTTACCTTTCATGGCTGCGTGCGATACTTGATCGGTAAAAGCCAGCCAGGTACTCTGCGGTGGAAAATGAAATTCGATTTGCGGTACTTTTTGTTGATAATCCATGTCTTTTTTCATTGCATTATGCAATTGCAACAGGTAGTGATCATACTTTTTTCGTTTTTGCTTAGTAATTTTTAATGTATGTAGTAAAGCCGCTAAACCTGGCAGAGGCGGCGCTAATTTGGGATGAAAATATTCCAGTACTTTATGAAAAGGGGCGCCGATTCTCCAAATGCGAGGTTCAAGCGGATTAACATTGGTGAATACGCGGAGAATGCGCTTGCCTTGAGTAGGAGTGGCCGGAAAAGCATCGACATGAAGGCGGGTATCATCTTTACGATAAGAGGAGGCCTTGCGATCTTTAATTTCTACTGGACGAAAACTGGTCCGCCCTTGCAGCAGGTGGGGTTGGTAATAGGGCAATAAATTTTCAATGAGCATCTTGCTATAAGCGGCATATCGCTCAATCATCTGCGTCATTTGAATAGAATCCTGCTTAGAACAAATGGCCCCCTGTAAATTTCCTATACTCGCATCGTAACTGATATTTTTTGATTTTGGATTAGCGATATTTGCGGTTAAATAATTTTTTTCAAGGGGGTAAAGATTGAAGGCGAGTTTAGGTAAGTAAAGGACTTCTCCCGCTTCTAAGGACAATAATGCCTGCTGCTTGCGGGCATCGTCATGTGGCTCATCCCAATTAGTGATATCAAATGTTTCCAATCTTACTTCCTCTTATTCAGGATTTTCTAGAGAGAGAAAACCCGTATTGTAGTCATAGGCAAAGACTTCGGCATATCTTCCCCATTCAATGACAATTTTTAATACTTGTTCTGCAGCATCCTGACTTAAATAATCTTCTAATTCAGTTAAGAAGCGATCTTCTGATGCAATATGGCCTGGGCGTTCGTCCAGCACTCGTCTAATGTGTCTTGCTAAGGGAACATAGCTTAATAGGTGAGCCGCGAAGATTTGCTTGCGTCGATGAATATTTGCCTTTGCGAATAGTTTGCCGGCCCCAGTCAATTCAATATTTCCTTTCGAAACATAGACAAAGCGCATAATTTCTAGTGCTTCAGTAATGTTGAACAAATCATCGACATTGAGCTGTAAATCTTCTGCCAATTCAGGAAGATCGACTTTGTCTTGATAATCTGGGGAATCTAATGCTTCTAAAAATCCAGTTAACTCTGAAATCTCCACCTCAGGCAAGCGATAACCGAGCCCAATTGTTTTGTAGCGCGCCCCGGTGATACTGACTCGATCGGCAGACGGGGTGGTCATCAGCGTATAAATATCATCAACCAGCTTTCTAAATCTTGGGTCTTGATGGTTTCGTGGATGAGGAAGATCAACTTGTAGTTCGTCCTTAATATAGCCAGGGTTGGTGCCGAAAATAAGGATTCGATCAGATAAAATAGCGGCTTCTTCGATATCATGCGTGACGCAGATAATGCCTTTAATATTGGTTTTTTTCCCTTGCCAAATCGCAAGCAGGTCGCTTCGTAAGTTATCAGTTGTCAGCACATCTAATGCAGAAAAAGGTTCATCCATTAATAAAACGGTGGGATTAACCACGAGCGCTCTTGCAAACCCAACGCGTTGTCTCATCCCGCCCGATAGTTCTTTAGGGTAGGCCGATTCAAATCCATCAAGGCCGATAATGTCGATTGCCTCTAGAGAGCGAGCGCGTCTCTCTGCCTTAGGAACGCCTTGAGCTTCAAGGCCCAGTTCCACATTTTGTAATACGGTTAGCCATGGTAGCAGCGCAAAGCTTTGAAATACCATTGTCATTCCTTTGACTGGCTCATAAACGGGTTTACCGTTATAGGTGACATCCCCCGCGCTTGGAGGAATCAACCCGGCAATAATGCGTAATAACGTAGATTTGCCAGAACCAGATTTGCCAAGCAGCGTGACGATTTCATTTTCTTGTAAGATAAAATTTACATCATCTAGTACCAGCAGGTCTTGATGATCACTTTTTTTAAATGATTTTTTAACACCGGCTGTTTCAATGAGGTTTTTATTAAAATCAGGCATTTTATTCAATCCTGCAACGCTCTTCTGCGATATGATAAAGCGGTTTCCAAAGTAGGCGATTAATCACAATAACGAAAAGACACATGACTGCAGTGCCTAAGGCTAGGCGTGGAAAATCTCCTTTTGAGGCTTGTTCTGTAATATAAGCACCAAGCCCCGTAGCAAGAAGCTTGGTTTTTCCCCAAGGGACGGCTTCTGCGATGATGCTTGCATTCCAAGCACCGCCTGCTGCGGTAATTGCGCCTGTTACGTAATAGGGAAAAATACCAGGCAGAGTAATTTTTTTCCACCACAGCCAGCCCTTTACATCAAAGTTATTTGCAACTTGTAGCATTTCTTTTGGCAGGGCGCTAGTGCCTGCAATAATATTGAATAAAATATACCACTGGGTACCGAGTATCATTAAGGGAGAGGTCCATATTTCAACATTCAAATGAAATTTGACGATTAGCATCACCACAATAGGAAAAAATAAATTAGCTGGAAAAGCCGCTAAAATTTGGATAATGGGTTGAAAAAAATTTACCCATTTTCGTCGCAATCCTATCCAAACCCCGATGGGTACCCAAATTACGGAACATAATACAAGCAAGACCATCACTCTTGTGCCGGTAAGAAGTCCGAGATAAAAAACATGAAGGGTTTCATGCATTGAAACGTAGGTGAATACAAAATTGATTAATAAGTAGGTGGAGGCAATTAAACCTAACCCTACAGCGAGATACCAAAATGTAATAAATTTTTTTTGCCACCAGTAATTGGGTTGTCTGGGTTTTGTATCGCTCATTTGGAAAAGTTGAATGTTAACAAATCCATTCCAAAATTTTGTCAAAAACCCCCCGATTTTCCTGATTAATCGAGTGTGTTCGAAAAAATGAACCAGTAAGGCTCCTGATTCCTGATTCTCTGATTCTTGTTCGAATTTAAAACGATCAGACCATTGGTTCAGTGGTCTAAATAAGAGTTGGTCGTAGAGTAAAATCACAATTAACATAGCAATAATGGCGTAAATCACCCCCCATTTATCGGCTTTTAGTACTGCTAATGCAATATAAGAACCAATGCCAGGCAGCATAATATTTTGATTTGCCACGGTAATGGATTCGGCTGCAACGACAAAAAACCAACTTGCTGACATCGAAACCATGATATTCCACAGCAAGCCCGGCATGGCAAAGGGAACATCTAATCGCCAAAATCGTTGCCAGAAAGAAAGATGAAACATGGAAATGATTTCTGTTAAATCGTGAGGAACAGTTCGCAAACTTTGATAAAAGCTCAAGGCAATATTCCAAACCTGTGAAGTAAAAATGGCGAAAATTGCTGCAAATTCAGGCCCCATTAGGCTTCCAGGAAAAAGTGTAATAAAACCCACGATGACAATGGATAAAAAAGCTAAGACCGGAACGGATTGTAAAATATCGATTAACGGTATGATCAAGCGTGCTGCATGTTTGTTTTTTGCCGCAAGCGTTCCAAAAATAAAGGTAAAAATCAATGAAAAAACCATGGCAATTAACATGCGCAACACGGAACGCAGGGCATAATAAGGAAGATAACTTGGGCTGAGCGAGATAGCGATGGTCTGACCCAATTGATAAGGCATGGTCATTTGCTTCACGCCCCAACAGATCAAAACAATAATGCCCAAAACAAACAAAACAGCTCCCACATCCCAATAATTAGGATAAGACAAGGCCGTCATATTAACTTTTGAGAAAGTTTTTTTGGGAGCAGGTGACACAAAAACCTCAGGTTAGCGCTGAAAAATGATTAGTATCCACAAACCAACTGTCTAGCACTAATAGCGCTTCTTCCAAGCCATTTTTATTTAATGAGGAGAAAATCTGCACGCTGATGTTGGGGGTATTTTCTAGCACTTTTCGAACGTCAAACAAGGTATTAATAGCGGCACCACGAGTCAGCTTGTCAGCCTTTGTCAACAAGATATGAATTGGAATGTCGCAATGGACAGCCCATTCAATGAATTGCTGGTCATATTCTTTTAGCGGATGACGGATGTCCATAATTAAGATCAGGCCTTTCAGGCATAGCCTGGTTTGTAAGTAGGCATTAATATTTTTTTGCCATCGATGTTTAATCGCTAAAGGCACCTTAGCGTAGCCATAACCTGGCAAATCTACTAAACGCCTTGTGTCATCAAGCTTAAAAAAATTAATCATTTGCGTGCGACCCGGTGTCTTGCTTGTTCTTGCCAAGCTCTTTAGTCCGGTGATGGCGTTAAGCGCGCTGGATTTGCCTGCATTCGAGCGTCCGATAAAAGCGACTTCAATGCCCTCATCAGCAGGTAACTCGACTAAAGTCGGCGCACTTAAAAGGAAGGTTGCATGATTGTAATGGGGTCTTTTCATGGGAGTATTAACTAAAAATAATAATAATGGATAGTAACAAATTGTACTTATATAACGCTACCACTAATCAAGTGTTCGTTTATATCGTTTAACTCCAATCAGCAGGACGAGCAAGGTGAAGAGGAGAATTGGCCATAAATCTGGCAAAGTTTCCGATAAATGATTCCCTTTTAATACAATTCCTCTGACAATTCGCAAAAAATGGGTAAGCGGCAAGAAGGTGCCTATCCACTGTGCCCACATGGGCATCCCTGCAAAAGGAAATATAAAACCTGAAAGTAAGATAGAGGGCAGAAAAAAGAAGAAACTCATCTGCATGGATTGTAACTGATTACGCGCGATACTCGAGAACATGAGGCCAATTGATAGGTTGGCAAAAATAAATGGAAATACGCAAAAAAATAACAAAGCGTAGTGACCAATCATGGGAACATTAAAAAGCAGGCGGCTCGCTAATAAAATGATAGTAACCTGAAGATACCCAATCATGATTGGTGGTAAGAGTTTTCCCAGGATGACTTCAAGCGGGCGGATGGGTGTCGCTAATAAGTTTTCCATTGTTCCTCTTTCTCTTTCTCTTGTGATCGCCAAGCTGGTTATCATAACCATGGACATGGTTAAAACGACGCCAAGCAGGCCTGGAACAATATTATACTGGGTGATGCTTTCAGGATTATATTTGGCATGGATGATGACGCCTGCTGGAGGCGGGGCATTTTTCAGCAGAAGCAGCTTACCTCTCAAAAATGGATTATAGACAGATTGGGTTAGAATATTGACAGCAGACACGGCTGCACCTGTTGCAACTGGATCGGTTGCATCGACCTCCAGTAATAAATTCGGGCGCTCACCCCTGAAAAAACGTTTGGTAAAATCAGTTGGAATAGAAAGAACAAAAAGCGTCTTTCCTGTCGCCAGTAAAAGGTTCGCTTCTGCTTCGGTTTTGACTGTTTTTATAATTCGGAAATATTCCGTATTCTTAAGACCCTCGATCATTGCGCGGGTGTATGGGCTATAATCTCCAGCTACAATGGCGGTGGGCAATTATTTTTAGGGTTAGTATTAATCGCAAAGCCAAATAAAATGAGTTGTAAAATCGGGATGCCAAGCAACATGGCAAAGGTCAATCTATCTCTTCTCATTTGAATAAATTCTTTATGAATCATGGCGACCAGGCGTTGCAGCGAATAGGTTTTCATTATCCCTGTGCTCGATCGGTTTCTGTTAGGCTAATAAATACGTCCTCCAAACTGGTATCAATACGTTGCCATTTATATTCAGTTTGATATTTTTCTGCCAAATAGCGAATTTTTTCCTCTTTTTTAAGAAACATGCAGGGCTTGGCCATAGGAAATCACTTGATCTAGCTCTGCTTTTTTTAATTTTTCTGCTAAATGTCCAAGATCCGGACCCTTGACTTCCCAAGTCACAATACCCGATTGAGAAATAATGTTATCTGCTGTGCCGCGCAGCAAGATTTTACCTTGGATAATGTAGGCTAATTGATTGCAGCGTTCTGCCTCATCCATATAGTGGGTACTGACTAGAATCGTAATACCAGTTGTCGCTAAATGGTGGATATGATCCCAAAATTCTCGTCTTGCTTTGGGATCGACGCCTGCTGTTGGTTCATCTAAAAGCAACAAATTTGGTTGATGCAAGAGCGCTGCGGCCAAGGCGAGTCGCTGTTTCCAGCCACCTGATAATTCGCCTGCGATCTGGTCACAACGATTTTGCAGTCCTAAGCTTTTTAAGGTTTTTTCCACCGCCGCCTTGGGGTGGGCTACTGCGTAAATGGTTGAAATAAAGTTTAAATTTTCTTTGATGGTTAAATCTTCGTAAAGCGTGAATTTCTGTGACATGTATCCCACTTGGCGCTTGATGGCATCAGATTCTTTAATCACATCAAAACCTAAGCAGGTTCCGGTCCCTGCATCAGGAGTCAGCAAGCCACAGAGCATACGAATGGTGGTAGTTTTTCCGCTGCCATTTGGCCCTAAAAAACCATATATTTGACCTTTATTTACACAAAGATCGACATGGTCAACTGCTACCTTATCACCAAAAAGCTTGGTTAGGCCCTTAACATCGATTACTTTTTTCTCGTTAACCATTGCCTGACTCGTTTAAAAAAAGTAGTTGGCTGCGGTGATAATCTGTCTATTCCCTTGCGTGATAAGGTTATTTCAACGGGTTGCCCCGGATGAACCCAGGTTGCTTCTTTAAGCAGTAAATTGGCTTTAACACGATAAACCAGCTTTTGGCGGCTCACTTCGCTGAAAATAACAGGCGGGGTATATTCTGCTTCGGCTGAGATATAGGTGATTTTCGCAATCAATGTACGCTGGCAGCTATCACATTTAAAACTTACCCATTGATTTAATCTCAGTGTGCTTAGCCTAGGTTCTGGTACATAAAAGATTAAATAAATATTGCGAGGAGCGAGTAAAGATGCAACGGCTTGATTAGCCGCGATTTGTTCGCCAATATTAAAATAGGTGTCGAAAATCAGCCCTGCTTCTGGGGCATAGACAGACTTTTGAGTCAAACGCCATTTGGCTTGTTTCAGCGCCGCCTCGTTTGCTCTGACGATGTCCATTTGTTGCAATAGACGATATTGCCTTTCGCCTAATTCTGCTTCTTTTAAATTTTGTTGATACTGCGTCACTTTTTGCTCGGCAGCTTTAAGCGTAGAAAGCGCTTGATCATAATTAGCTTTACTGACCACGCCTTTTTGGTAGAGTTGTTCGCTGCGATTAAAATCGTTCTTTGCCAATTCCAAATCGGCTTCTGCCTGTTCCCTTTGCGCAATGATGCCGCCTAATATCGTTGAGCGTTGTCCTAAGGACAAATCTTTTAATTTTGACTGTTCGGACTCTAAGTTAGCTGCTGCTTGGATAAGCGCCGATTGCTCAGGTTCGGGATCTAAATCAAATAAATGTTGTCCTTTGACTACTGTTTGGCCTCGTGTGACATAGAGCGTTTGTAAACTGCCAGATTGACTTGAAGATAAATTAGAAAATTCTCCTTCAATATAGCCTTGCAATTGATAGGTATCGCGATTCAGGCAGCCACTAATAAAGAAAAGGCAGAATACTGCTAGTAAGAGATTCACCCATCCTTCCCTTAGGTTGCTTAGTTTCTATTGATAATAGCAGTTGCCAAATTTTTCGTCTCGCGGGACCACGCAGGAGAGAGTTATTTAAGTAACCAAACTAGGATGAAAATGATGGCAATCAAAAAAAGGGCGAGCAAGCCCAGGGTGAACACACTTTTGTTAATATTTGCAAGAGAGAAGGCTTGAGGATTGCGGCGAATACTGGTGTAGGATAGCCATAGAATGATGCCGACGCCTAATATTAATAAAATCTGGGATAAAAATTGCACTTATGTGCCTCCAACTTCAATAATCTTTAACGAATTAGTGCCTCCGTGAACGCCAATTGACGTTCCCTTGGTCACAATAACGAGGTCACCCTTGCTAACAAAGCCTTTTTTAAGTAACGCTTCGATGGCAAATTTATTAATTTCAGTACGTTGAATTTGCGTGGCATCAAAGAAGAGCGGGTAGACGCCGCGAAACAGCATCATTTTGCGTAGCGTTTTAACATGGGGGCTTAAGCCAAAGATTGGAATACCGGAACGGATGCGGGACATCCATAGGGGGGTGGATCCAGATTCTGTTAAAGCGATAATAGCTTTAATGCTCATATGGTTAGCGGTATACATGGTGGCCATGGCGATTGCTTCATCTGTTTGGTGAAAACGTCTTTCAACACGATGCCTGGAGGTGTAGGTTCTTGGATTTTTTTCAGCGCCAATGCAGATTTTGGAAACGTGTTCAATGACTTCTACGGGGTAAGAGCCGGTTGCGGTTTCTGCAGATAACATCACAGCATCTGTACCATCTAAAATAGCATTAGCCACGTCGGAGACTTCTGCCCTGGTTGGGATGGAGTTATGTATCATGGACTCCATCATTTGTGTTGCGGTAATGACCGGCCGATCTAAACTGCGAGCGCGTCGTATAATTTTTTTTTGTACGCCTGGCACTTCAGCGTCACCTATTTCTACCGCCAAATCCCCTCTTGCAACCATTACGCCATCAGAAGCAAGAATTAAATCATCAATACAAGCCAGTGCTTCTTGCCTTTCAATTTTAGCAATCACACCAACATCGCCTCCTGCTTCATCAATATAATGACGAGCTTCTTTAATGTCATTTGCCGTTCTTGGAAAGGAGACGGCAATATAATCCACTTTTAAATTACAAGCGGTAATGATATCGATTTTATCTTTTTCCGTTAGCGCTTTAGCGGATAGGCCACCCCCTTGTTTATTGATCCCTTTATTATTGGAAAGCACGCCGCCGACTTGAACTTCACAGTGAATTTCGGGAAAGCAGACTTGAGTGACGGTCAAAACAATTCGGCCATCATCAAGGAGCAGGGTATCACCATGATAGACATCATTTGGTAGCGCTTTATAGTCGATTCCTACGCGATGTTCATCTCCTTCATGAGTGGGGAGGCTGGCATCTAAAATAAAGGATTGCCCTCGTGTTAAGGTAACTTGTCCATTTTTAAATTTTGACACTCGAATTTTTGGTCCTTGTAAATCCGCTAAAATTGCAATTTCCTTGCCAGTTAATTTAGCGATTTCTCGTACTTGGCGTATCCGCGTTTCATGGTCTGCCTTGGTGCCATGAGAAAAGTTTACCCGCACCACATCCACTCCCTGCTGAATCATTTGAGTCAATATGGCTGGATTATCAGAAGCGGGACCTAATGTGGCGACTATTTTAGTTCGACGCATGACGACACCTATTATTTAGTTGTGAGTATGGTAATGGCAGGCAATGACTTCCCTTCCAAAAATTCTAAAAAAGCGCCTCCAGCGGTTGAAATATAGGAAATTTCTTTTTCAACTTGATATTTTTCAATAGCCGCAACCGTGTCTCCCCCGCCAGCGACTGAAAAAGCAGTGCTGGTTGCGATGGCTTCGGCTAAAGCTTTGGTTCCTTCGCCAAATTGATCCCATTCAAAAACGCCCAATGGCCCGTTCCAAAGAATGGTTTTTGCTTTTTTAATAATTTCGGTGAATTGCAGGCGGGTTTTGGGACCCACATCTAGTATTAAATCAGAAGGGGAAACTTCTTCTATGAGCTTGATTTGAGCCTCTGCTTGAGAAGCAAAATCCTGTGCGACAACGACATCAAGGGGTAAGGGAATGCGCTTATGGGTGGCTTTTGCATATGTGAGCATATCCTTAGCTTCTTGCAGCAAGTTTTTTTCATAAAGTGAGCGACCAATAGCAAAGCCGCCAGCTGCTAAAAATGTATTTGCAATTCCCCCGCCTACTATCAAATAGTCAACTTTTGATAGTAAATTTTTGAGAATTGAAAGTTTGGTCGACACTTTTAACCCACCAACGATAGCGACTAAAGGTCTTGCTGGGTCTTCCATGATTTTATCTAGTGCATGAATTTCTGACATTAAGAGTGGCCCAGCGCAAGCAACCTCTGCATATTTTGCTACGCCATAGGTGGAAGCCTCCTTGCGATGTGCTGTTGCAAAGGCATCCATCACAAAAATATCTCCTAATTCGGCAAGTTCTTTAGATAGCTTGGGGTCATTTTCTTTTTCACCTGTTAAAAAGCGCACATTTTCCAGTAAACAGACTTCTCCAAAACCAATTTCTTTAGTCGCATCCAAAGTGCTAGCAAAATGAACCGGCCGGCCAAGCATATGGCTTAAACAATCAGCAACAGGGGAGAGAGAAAATGTTGGATCAAATTCACCGGCTTGGGGTCTTCCGAGATGGGAGAGTAAAATAACTTTGGCTTGCTGCTTGAGTGCTAAGTCAAGCGTTGGCAAAATCGCGGCAATTCGCTTAGTGCTGACGATCTCACCGTTTTGCATGGGAACATTGAGGTCTTCACGAATCAATACGGTTTTATTCGAAAGATTCAATTCTTGCATTTGACGTAGTGGCATAGCTTATGCCTGCATCCATGCGCTAGCTGTGTCGAGCATGCGGTTGGAAAAACCCCATTCATTGTCATACCAGGCCAGTACTTTAACCGTTTTTCCGATTACCTTGGTTAAGGATGCATCAAATATTGAAGAGGCAGGATTGTGATTAAAATCAATGGAGACCAGCGGTTCATCGTTGTAACTCAAAATTCCTTTGAGCTCTCCCATTGCGGCTTGTTTAACCACTTGATTGACCTCATCAATAGTCGTTTCTCTTTTTGCTTCAAAAGTTAAATCTACGATAGACACATTAATGGTCGGCACGCGAATTGCAAACCCATCCAATTTGCCCGCTAATTCAGGTAGGACAAGGCCGACTGCCGCTGCTGCTCCGGTTTTGGTTGGAATCATCGATTGTGTAGCCGCTCGCGCACGTCTTAAGTCGCTGTGATAGACATCGGTTAATTTTTGATCATTGGTATAAGCATGGACAGTGGTCATGAGTCCATTTACCAATCCAATTTTTTCATGCAAGGGTTTGACCAAGGGAGCTAAACAATTGGTTGTGCAGGAGGCATTGGAGATGATGGTATAGTCAGCTTTTAATGTTTGGTGATTCACGCCATATACAATGGTAGCGTCTACATCCTTGCCTGCGGGCGCTGAAATAATGACTTTTTTAGCGCCAGCCTTGAGGTGAGCGCTCGCTTTTTCTCGATTATCAAAAAATCCTGTGCACTCTAGCACGATGTCAATGTCTAAGGATTTCCAAGGCAGATTCTCGGGGTTTCTTTCGGCATAAACTTTAATTTTATCCCCATTTACGATCATTTCATTTTTTTCAGTGTGGATTTCCTTGGAAAATTTGCCGTGGACAGAATCGTAACGTGTTAAATGCGCGTTTGTATTCACATCACCAAGATCATTGATCGCAACAATTTTCATATTATCGTGATGCTTGGATTCATATAAAGCGCGTAAAATATTTCTGCCAATGCGGCCATAGCCATTAATTGCTAATCGAATTGTCATGTTAACTCCTATGTGAAGACTTAGAGTAAGGTTTTTGCTGTTGCCAAAATGTTGTCAACTGTCAGCCCAAGTGCTCGGTAGACGTCTTTATAAGGTGCGGATTCACCAAATTGGTCAATGCCGATAACTTTGCCCGCCGTACCTGCGTATTTGTACCAGGTTAATGTCGATCCTGCTTCAATGATGATTCGTCGAGTGACAAAAGAGGGAAGCACGGTTTCTTGATAGTCCGCACTTTGTTGTTCAAATACTTCCAAACAAGGCATGGAAACCACGCGAGCAGAAACATTTTCCTGTTGCAAAGCTTTAGCACAAACAATGGCAAGGGGAAGTTCTGATCCGGTTGCAATAAAGAGTAGGTCCGGGGTTTTTGAAGTATCAAGATGAATATAACCGCCTTTTGCAATCAGATCAGTATTCTCTTGATGCTCTCCTGGCGCAACATTTTGACGAGATAACAATAAACAGGAAGGCACCTTGTGCTCAATCGCATATTTCCAAGCAACAGCGGTTTCTACTGCATTTGCAGGGCGCCAAACATAGAGGTTAGGAATCAAACGAAGACTAGCTGCATGTTCGATTGGCTGGTGGGTGGGGCCATCTTCTCCTAAACCCACCGAGTCATGAGTGAACACATACACGACATGCGCCTTCATCAAGGCGCTTAGCCGCACAGCATTCTTGCCGTAATCCACAAAAGTTAAGAAGGTGCCACCGTAGGGCAGCAGGCCGCCGTGCAAAGCAAGGCCATTCATGATTGCAAACATCCCAAATTCGCGTACACCGTAATAAATGTAATTGCCATTGGGTGTTTGGCGGTTAAAAGCCTGACATCCTTTCCACCAAGTAAGATTGGAACCAGTTAGATCGGCAGAGCCACCCATTAACTCGGGTAAAATTGGACCATAAGCTTCAAGGCATTGCTGAGAAGCCTTTCGTGTTGCCATTTCCTTAGGTGTTTGGTTAAGTTCTGCGATAAAGGTTTGACTGGTTTGCTCCCAGTTTTTTGGTAATTGCCCTTCAATGCGACGAGTAAACTCATTTGCTAACTCGTTAAAATTGGCTTGATATTGTTCAAATTGTTGCTGCCATTCTTGTTCGAAAATCTTTCCTTTTTTTCGAGCATCCCAAGCAGCATAAATTTCTTCGGGTATGGTGAAGGGTGGAAATTTCCAACCCAGGTTATTGCGCGCGTTAGCAATTTCATCTGCGCCTAATGGCGCGCCATGGGCTTCTGAGGTGCCTGCTAAATTGGGTGCACCATAAGCGATGATGGTTCGACAGCAAATTAAGCTAGGTTTATCTTTAACGGATTGTGCTTCGAGAATGGCATTTCGTATCGCAGTTGAATCATGACCATCGACACAAGCCACCACGTGCCAGCCATACGCTTTAAAACGAGCGGGTGTGTCATCTTGATACCAGCTTTGTATTTGTCCATCAATAGAAATTCCATTGTCATCATAGAACGCGATAAGTTTTCCTAAACCCAGCACGCCGGCTAACGAACAGGCTTCATGTGAAATGCCTTCCATCAAGCACCCATCGCCAACAAAGACGTAAGTAAAATGGTCAATCAGCGGAAAATTTTCTCGATTGAACTCGGCGGCAAGTTTTTTCTCTGCAATGGCCATTCCAACGGCGTTAGCTAATCCCTGACCAAGTGGCCCAGTTGTCGTTTCTACGCCTGGAGTATAACCATATTCAGGATGTCCGGGAGTTTTAGATTGTAGCTGTCTAAAGCTTTGTAGATCACCTATCGTTAAATCATAACCAGTTAGGTGTAAGAGGGCATAGTGGAGCATGGCTCCATGACCATTGGATAAAATAAATCGATCTCGGTCAATCCAATTTGGATTGGCTGGATTATGTTTTAAAAAATCGCGCCAAAGTACCTCGGCAATATCGGCCATTCCCATCGGCATTCCAGGATGTCCCGAGTTTGCTTTTTGTACCGCGTCCATTGCGAGTGCGCGGATGGCATTAGCGAGTTCGCGACGCTTTGATGAATCGCTTGTTTCGTTAGCGGTGGCAATATTAAGCTGCTGCCGAAGGTCTATTGACATCTTAATCTCACTTTTATAGTTGATGGCGGGTAAACAATCGGATCGCTCTGAAGTAGACTTCTGATATAAAACACCTATGATACTAAAATAATTAGAAGGGAACTACCGTTGGTCATAATTTTTTGAAAGTAGTTCTCCGGATGACATAAGGGGGTGGATATGTGTGGAATTGTTGGAGCGATTGCAGGAAGGGATGTCGCACCTATCCTTTTGGAAGGATTAAAGCGCTTAGAATATCGAGGTTATGATTCTGCAGGAATGGCAATTTTACACCCCATTGATCACGAGCTGCAAAGAATCCGCACGCAGGGAAAGGTGCGAGATCTTGCAGATATTTTAAATTCAAATCCCATGCCGGGCCGTGTTGGCATTGCTCACACGCGCTGGGCGACCCATGGTAAACCCAATGAGGTCAACGCCCATCCGCACATTTCTGAGGGTGTAGCTATCGTACATAATGGAATTATTGAAAATCATGATGAATTAAAGGCAGTGCTGCTTGGACGAGGCTTTGTTTTTCTTTCTGATACGGATACGGAAGTCGCTGCTCATTCTATTCGTTATCATCTAACAGATAAAAAAGATATTTTATCTGCAGTTCGCGAGGCGGTAAAAGAATTTAAAGGGGCTTATGCTTTAGGGATTTTGTCTAAACAAGATCCCAATCGAATCATAGCTGTTCGCAGTGGTTGCCCATTGGTAATTGGACTTGGCATTAAAGAGCACTTTTTTGCTTCAGATCCTGTGGCCTTGCTACCCGTTACACAACGGTTCATCTACCTCGAAGAAAATGATATTGCTGATATTCAGCAAGATTCTCTGACAATTTATGATCAAGAGGGAAATAAAGTCAATCGTCCTATTCAAACCTTGAGTATCCGCCAAGATGCGATTGAGCGCGGTCCGTTTCGTCATTATATGATGAAAGAAATATTCGATCAGCCACAGGCGATTCGTGATACGCTGGATGGTCGAATAACTGATACGCGTGTAAGTGATGATGCGATACAGGCCATTGCTAAAGTCGAGGTTAATTTAGATAACATTCAGCGCGTGCAGATCATTGCATGTGGAACTAGCTATCATGCGGGGCTTGTGGGTAAATATTGGATTGAAGCAATTGCCGGCATTCCTTGTCAGGTCGAAATTGCAAGTGAAAATCGATACCGTCAAGGCGTCGTTGAGCCCGATTCTTTATTTGTGAGCATTTCTCAGTCAGGTGAAACAGCAGATACCCTCGCTTCTCTTCGCCAAGCAAAAGCCATCGGCCACCTTGTTACTTTAGGTATATGTAATGTTGCTCAAAGTTCATTGGTTCGGGAATCAGACATGGTCTTATTGACCAAGGCGGGCATGGAAATAGGCGTGGCTTCCACTAAAGCATTTACCACGCAGCTAGTGAATCTTTTTTTGTTAACCTTACTACTTGGTCGCAAACGTAAGCTAACACAAGAGCAAGAGCGCAATTTTATTCAAGAGTTAAGATGCCTTCCATCCTTCATCGAACAAGCTTTAGCTTTAAATGATACCATCCTGCAGCTTGCTCGAAAATTCATAGATAAACAGCATGCCTTATTTCTTGGAAGGGGTTTGCATTATGCTATTGCACTGGAAGGCGCTTTAAAATTAAAAGAGATTTCCTATATCCACGCTGAAGCTTATCCTGCGGGCGAATTGAAACACGGTCCCCTTGCGCTAGTTGATAAAAAAATGCCGGTAATCGCAGTTGCGCCAAATAATGAACTATTAGAAAAACTTAAATCAAATTTGTGTGAAGTTAAGGCGCGCGGTGGTGAATTAATTATTTTCGCTGACCAATCTGCAAATTTCACTGCTTCAGATCATACGCATATTATTAATATGCCAACTATCAATAAAGAACTCACCCCCATTCTTTATACCATCCCCTTGCAATTGTTGGCTTATCACGTCGCAGTATTAAAGGGAACAGATGTAGATCAGCCAAGAAATTTAGCAAAATCGGTGACGGTAGAATAACAGCGAAGAGTCATCTTCTTGCTTCGCTGAGACTGGATTTTGTCTATTGATAATTGAGTTATTTTTAGCTCTGACCTCCATTTAAATTACTCCCCCGGTAACATACGCAATGCGGTTTTTTCTACTTTTTTAAACTATTAATTTTTTTTAATGCAATCAAGGTAGCGTTAAAATAATTTTTATATTTTGCCTGAATTAATAGTGAGAAAATGATGATATTAGAAGATGAAGTGGGTCTTTATTCAAGTTGGTGTGCTGTTTACAGAGACATAGTAGGAAATATAACCAATCGAAACGGGGGTGGTAAAGAATTTGTTTCTCTTGTTACCTCATTGCAAGATTTTGATAAAAATCTACATAATTATGAAAATGATGAAAGTAGGGAAGCCCAGAAGCAGTTAAATGAGAAAATCACTGCGCTCATGGAGCTGTTTTCAGAAAAGCACTTAAATGACTGCGTGAGATTACTGCAATCTATTCAAAAAAAAATTCTATGGAACTTCTCACCAGAAGCCGCAATCGCCAATATGCCTTTGCCAGCTGAAATCCTGCTAAACATTGCTTCATACTTGCCATTGAGAGGATTAGAAAGTCTATCTAGCAGTTGCCATTTTTTTTATCAACATGAAACAATTTGGAGAAAGATAGCGAAAAAGCGGACTGAAATTAAACTAGTAGCAGGGATGAGCTTCACTTTTGTGCTACTTCCAGATGGTCAGCTTTTTGGTTTCGGAGCTAATGGCAAAGGCCAGCTAGGATTAGGGCACACCGATAGTCAATCTACCCCACAATTAATTTCTCTGCCATTGGTCGCAAAACCTTGCCAAATTTCCCTCGGTTCTAAGCATAGTTTAATTTTGTGTGATGATGGATCGGTCTATGGCTTTGGATATAATGCCTTCGGCCAACTGGGATTAGGACACGAGGCTAACCAATATACTCCACAATTAATTTCCTTTTTCTCTGTTGAGAGTCAGGAGGCGATGGAAGAAGAAAGCAATACTAGTGAGGGCGAGGAGGCTATAGAAGAAAAAAAACTTGTTGTGTGATGTAAATGACTTGCTAAGATTTTGGTAATAAAAGGGACTTTTCCTTTTGATAACACACTACTTCTAAAAATATTAATAGTTTTTTAGTACAATCAATGTAATGTTAAAATAATTTTTATATTTTAACCGAATTATAGTAGTGAGAAAATGATGATATTAGAAAATGAAGTAGGTCTTTATTCAAGTTGGTGTGCTGTTTACGGGGAGATAGTAGAAAAAATAACCACTCAAAAGGGGGGTGGTAAAGAATTTGTTTCACTTGTTGCCTCGTTGCAAGATTTTGATAAAATGCTAAATGATTATGAAAATGATGAAAGTAGGGAAGCCCAGAAGCAGTTAAATGAGAAAATCACTGCGCTCATTGAACTGTTTTCAGAAAAGCACTTAAATGAATGCGTGAGATCACTGCGATCTATTCAAAAAAAAATGCTATGGAACTTCTCACCAGAAGCCGCAATCGCCAATATGCCTTTGCCAGCTGAAATCCTGCTAACTACTGCTTCATACTTGCCATTGAGAGGATTAGAAAGCTTATCCTGTAGTTGCCAATTTTTTTATCAACATGAAACAATTTGGAGAAAGATAGCGAAAAAGCGGACTGAAATTAAGCTAGTAGCAGGGATGGACTTCTCTTTTGTGCTACTTCCAGATGGTCAGCTTTTTGGTTTCGGAGCTAATTTCAGCGGCCAGCTAGGGTTAGGCCACACGGCTAATCAATCTACGGCACAATTAATTTCTCTGCCATTGGACGCAAGGCCTTGCCAAGTCTCTGCTGGTTCTTTTCATAGTTTAATTTTGTGTGATGATGGATCGGTCTATGGCTTTGGATCTAATGCCCAAGGCCAACTGGGATTAGGGCACAGGGATAACCAATCTACCCCGCAATTAATTCTCATGCCAACAGAAGCAAGGCCTTGCCAAGTTTCTTCTGGTCATGTACATAGTCTTATTTTGTGTGATGATGGATCGGTCTATGGCTTTGGATATAATAGCTCCGGCCAACTGGGATTAGGGCACACGGATGACCAATCTACTCCGCAATTAATTCCTCTGCCAACAGAAGCGAGGCCTTGCCAAATTTCCGCTGGTTATTATCATAGTTTAATTTTGTGTGATGATGGATCGCTCTATGGCTTTGGATCTAATGCCTCCAGCCAACTGGGATTAGGGCACACGGCTAATCGATCTACCCCACAATTAATTCCTCTGCCATTGGACGCAAGACCTTGCCAAATTTCTCCTGGTTATAATCATAGTTTAATTTTGTGTGAAGATGGATCGGTCTATAGCTTTGGAGGCAATGCCTTTGGCCAACTGGGATTAGGGCACAGGGATAACCAATCTACTCCGCAATTCATTCCAATGCCAACGAAAGCAAGGCCTTGCCAAGTCTCTGCTGGTGCTGGTCATAGTTTTATTTTGTGTCAAGATGGATCGGCCTATAGCTTTGGAGATAATGGCTCTGGCCAACTGGGATTACGCCACAAAACTAACCAGTCTACTCCGCAATTAATTTCTATGCCAACGAAGTCAGGACTTTGCCAAGTCTCTGCTGGTTATAATCATAGTTTTATTTTGTGTAAAGATGGATCGGCCTATGACTTTGGAGGTAATGACTGCGGCCAACTGGGATTAGGACACGAGACTAACCAATCTACTCCGCAATTAATTTCCTTTTTCTCTGTTGAGAGTGAGGAGACTATGGAAGAAGAAAGCACTACTAGTCAGAGTGAGGAGAATAGGGAAGAAAAAAACACTTGTTGTGTGATGTAAATCACTTGCTAAGATTTTGGCATAATAGCTCAGCCACAGGAGGTAAAAGGGTGAATTATTGCTAATTTACTCTTTTGAACTCATTATTATATGTCCAAAATATGATCAGCAATCTCGCTTTTTTATTGAACGTGGGGCTACATTAATGCGCTTCATCCCAATTCTTCCCCACACCAATTTCAACGGCTAAAGGAATATCCATTTCGAGGGTTTGTACCATCAATGAGCGAATAGAATTTTTTATTTCCTCGACTTGATTTTCAGGAACCTCAAAAATAAGTTCATCATGAACTTGCATGATCATCTTGGTATCGCTGTGTGTTTGTGCTAGCCAGTTATCAATATTAATCATTGCCAGTTTGATGATTTCAGCTGCCGTTCCCTGTAGAGGGGCGTTAATTGCAGCGCGTTCTGCAGCGCGTTGCCTTTGAAGATTGGTGGCATTAATTTCAGGCAGGTAAATTTTTCGTTTTTTAACAGTCTCGACATAGCCTTGCGCATGTGCAAGAGAACGTGTTTTTTCCATGTATTCTCGTATTCGCGGATATCTTTCAAAATATAAATTAATATAATTTTGTGCAAGCGACCTCTCGATTCCAAGCTGCTGTGCAAGACCAAAAGATGACATACCATAAATCAGTCCAAAATTAATGGCTTTAGCGCTTCTTCTTTGATTAGACGTGACATCTTTAGGTGGAAGATTGAAAACTTCTGCGGCGGTTGCAATGTGGATATCTTGATTGTTATCAAATGCGCTGAGTAACCCAGGGTCTTTAGATAAATGTGCCATAATACGCAGTTCGATTTGAGAATAATCAGCAGACAAAATGCAATAACCTTTTGGCGCGATAAATGCACGACGGATTCGTCTGCCTTCTTCAGTGCGAATCGGAATATTTTGTAAATTTGGTTCAGTAGAAGATAATCTGCCCGTTGAAGTGACCGCTTGGTTATAACAAGTATGCACCCTGCCCGTTTCAGGGTTAACTTGTAAGGGCAAACTATCTGTATACGTGGTTTTTATCTTAACAAAGCTGCGATGCGTGAGTAGGATTCTGGGCAAGGGGTAATTCGACGCAAGCGCTTGCAGTGTTGATTCCGAGGTGGAAGGTTGACCTGTTGGAGTTTTGCCTAATATAGGAAGCTGGAGTTTGTCATATAAAATGCTTTGCAGTTGCTTAGGGGAGTTTAAATTAAACTCGCAACCTGCGTAAGTGTAAGCTTCTTGCTCTAATGCGGCAATTTTATCAGCCAACTCTTTACTTTGTCTGCCAAGCATTGCTTGATCAATCAAGACACCATAATATTCCATTCGCGCGAGCACCCGAGCGAGTGGCATTTCAATTTCATCTGTAATCGTTTTTAAATCGATATCTTGCTCGATTTTTTTTGACATGACTTGATGTAATTGTAGTAATGCATCCGCGTGTTGAGCGCCATATTGGGCCACTTTTTTAATATCAAGCAAGTTGCAGGCAATTTGTTTGGCGCCTTTCCCGCCAATGTCTTCATAGCTTAAAATTTTTCTACCAAGATACTTAAGGCAAAGTGCAACTTTGTCATGCTTGGTTTGAGCGGTGTTTTGAACATAGGATTCAAGCAGGGTGTCATAAAGTTTATTTTTTATTTCAATATGTTGGCCTAATAATAAATTAATAATAGATTTAATGTTTTCGCCAATCAGGGTTTTTTGAGGATCAAGTAAGAGCGGTTGTAAGCTTGATAGGACTATTTTAATGTCGAGCTGTATGGGTGCAGATTCGTAATCATGAGCAAGGGGAATATAAACGGCCTCTTTAGGGGTGGCAAGCGCAAGGCCAACAATTTTTGCGCGCATGGCATCAGATTCAGAGGCAACGAGCTCAAGCGCATAACTATCACACCCTTGTAACCGTGCTAACCACTGCAAGAGGTCTGCTTGATTGTTAATGACGGCATATTTTTCAAAACTGGGGGTTTGCTCATCGAGCAATTCAGCTAGCCAAGTTTTAAATTCAAGGTGCTGAAATAATTGAATAAGCGCTGATTTATTTGGTTCCGCTCGTTTTAAATCAGGAATTTTTTCAGCAAGTTCCACATCGGTGAAAATAGTCACGAGCTGTCTTGAAAGGGGCAATTGATCTTTGAATGCTCTTAGGTTGTCGCCTATCTTGCCCTTAATGTCATTGCTATGGGCAATTATGCCTTCCAAAGATTGATACTCTGCTAGCCACTTAGCGGCGGTTTTCGGTCCTACATTGGGTATGCCGGGGATGTTATCCACCTTGTCGCCAATCAAGGCAAGATAGTCGATGATCAAGTCAGGAGGAACACCAAATTTTTTGATGACGCCTGCGCTATCATAAACTGCTCCCGTCATGGTGTTAACTAAGGTGACATGATCATTAACCAGCTGGGCCATGTCTTTATCACCCGTTGAAATTAACGTTTTCAGACCCAATTTTGTTGCCTGTTTTGCAATCGTGCCAATGACATCATCCGCTTCAATGCCTGCTTCAACGATAATTGAAATACCCATAGCCTTGATGATTTGATAAATTGGCTGGATTTGTAAGGATAAGTCATCTGGCATGGGGGGACGATGTGCTTTGTAATCAGCATAAATCGCATCTCTTTGTGTTTTGCCTTTAGGATCAAAGATAACCGATATATACTCTGGGTCATAATCGTAAATGAGCTTCTTGATCATGCTGATGACGCCATAAACCGCCCCAGTAGGCTCTCCCTTGGTGTTTGCAAGGGGAGGAAGGGCATGAAAAGCGCGATATAGGTAAGAAGAGCCGTCGATTAAAACGACGGGTTTTTGTGATAAGGTCACGGTTTTTCTTTCTCGCGTTAGGAACAGGATGGTTAATATTACCATATGGATAAAAATACGCTTAGGGATAAGTCAATTTGAAGCAAATATTCACCATCTTGATTTTTATTGTGCTTGGCTTTTCATCCTATGCTAGTGCAAATCCTACTTCTTGCTATGAAGACCCCTGTTATCCTAAATGGTTTGTCTTGATGTATTTCGGAAAAATGGCGGATGAAGACCTAGGAAGAATTCTGGCATTGGATTTTGCCTTTGATCGAGATACCTTATATTCATTGGAAATTGGAAGGGAGCTCCCTCCTGCTAGCGGCTTCCGACAATTTTTTCAGCCTTTTGTCAATAGCGTGGATGTAAGAATGAACTTCACGCTGCAAAATGATTATTGTGGCAACGTTATTGAATTTAATCCTTATTTTGCTTGTAACTGGAGGAATTTTCCTTGGCGGCGATATATCAGCACAACCTTGTCTGTTGGGGAGGGAATTTCTTATGTCTCCAGGGTGCCCTTTTCAGAAATTCGGCAATCCGATCAATCAAAAAAATTGTTAAATTTTCTTGTCTTCGAAATAGGATTAGGCTTGCCTACTTATTCTTGCTTGGAAGTGGTAATTCGTCTGCATCACCGCTCAGGAGCTTTTGGGTTGTATCATGCTAATAATACTGGCTCAACAGCAATTGGCCTTGCATTACGATATCGCTTCTAGGCATCCGATTTAGTGCCGTATGCACGTTTGCTGTTTTCATCGTTTACCCATGCATAAATAATAATTCTACTCTCAATATGAAACCTAAAAAATAATCGATATTGTTGAAAGAATTTTGCTCTGAACCAATGTTTATAGTGCTCTCCCAGCGTGGAAGTAGTTCGTGTTTTAGTCATATTATTGACTGATTGGTAAAGCGTTCGCCTTACCAATGGCAAGTGGTAAATTTATGAACGCTGAAAAAGCGATAATGGGTTGTACAAATAGTTGCCATTTTGTTAGTATTTCTGGTTATTACTAAGGGTTTCTTGGAGGGCGAGGTGATTTCAACCATTCTTTTATCTCGCATTCAATTCGGTTTCACTATCGGCTTCCACATCTTATTTCCTACTTTGAACATTGGACTTGCCATTTTTATTTGCATCATGGAAGGCTTATGGCTGAAAACGAAAAAAATGGAATATCTACACATCTGCAAATTTTGGATGAAAATCTTTGCGCTTACTTTTGGCATGGGAGTGGTTTCGGGAGTAGTGTTATCTTACGAACTTGGTACCAATTTTTCTGGTTTTACCCAGGCGGTAGGAGGAGTGCTTGGCCCACTATTTTCTTATGAAGTGTTAAGCGCCTTTTTTCTCGAAGCAGGCTTCTTAGGCATTATGTTATTTGGGTGGAACAAGGTAAGTCCAAGGGTTCATTATTTTGCGACCTTGCTGGTAACCATCGGGACAATCATTTCCGCTTTTTGGATATTATCGGCAAATTCTTGGATGCAAACCCCAGCGGGTTATTACCTTGCTGGTAGTCAATTTGGAGTGAAATCTTGGATTGATGTCATCTTTAATCCTTCTTTTATTCATCGTTACCTGCACATGTTGCTCGCGTCAACTGTGACCGCAAGTTTTGTCATTGCAGGAATCTCAAGTTGGTATTTGCTTAAAAAACGCCATCAAAGCATGGCTAAGACCTGTTTGGCGGTGGCGATTTGTTTAGCGGGTATTGCCAGTCCTTTGCAGCTGTTTCTTGGCGATCAAATGGGTTTAACCATCTACAAATATCAGCCACTTAAAACTGCCGCAATGGAAGGTAACTGGGATACGATGGTGGGTGCCCCTTTTATTCTTTTCGCTATTCCAGACCAGAAGGCGCAGCGTAATCGCTTTGAAATTGCCATCCCCTATGTGGCTAGTCTACTCAATACCCATTCTTTTCAAGGCGTGCTACCTGGCTTGCGTTCTGTGGCGCAGGCAGACCAACCTATTGTCCTCACCACTTTTTTTGCCTTTAGAATTATGGTGGTGCTCGGCATGTTATTTATTTTGGTTTCTTGGTATGGTATTTACCTATTTCTTAAAGACAAGCTAATTAAAAAAAATTGGTTCTTGCGCCTTTGCACCTTGCTGAGTCCGATGGGCTTTGTAGCGGCAATTGCAGGTTGGCTTACCGCCGAATCTGGTCGTCAACCTTGGGCAGTGTATGGACTACTCAGAACGCAAGATGCAGCTTCTGCCATTAGCGTAGAACAAGTATGGTTGTCTCTTTCCTTATTTATTTTTGGTTATGTTTTTGTTCTTTATTTTTACCTTTATTACCTATTTAAAACCATACGTAAAGGGCCAATTGCGCTTGATCAAGCACCGATAACGCTTAGCTACATCCCTGAACCTAAGGATGATACCTTTGATAATTAGTCATAACTTGCTCCCCCTTATCTCAGCATTAATCCTTGCCCTCGGTGTGGTTTTCTATGTCATATTGGATGGCTTTGATTTAGGAATTGGAATTTTATTTCCCTGGGTAAGAAACGGACAATATCGTAGTTTAATGATGAATAGCGTTGCGCCAGTTTGGGATGGGAATGAAACTTGGTTGGTATTTGGAGGTGCTATGCTCTATGGAGCATTTCCTATCGCCTATAGCACCTTGTTACCTACTCTGTATCTGCCCATTATGGTGATGCTGGGAGCATTAGTATTTCGTGGGGTAGCATTTGAGTTTCGAGGAAAGGCGCATCGTTCTCGATTTTTATGGGACCTGGCTTTTTCAGGCGGATCAACAGCCGCTGCGTTTTGCCAAGGGCTGATACTTGGCACTTTTATTAATGGAGAATTTTTATTACCACATACTACCTACTTGTGGCTGACCCCTTTTAGCATTGTAACGGGGCTGGGTGTGGTTTTTGGCTATGCCTTGCTTGGCTCAACTTGGTTAATTATTAAAACCGATGGCGAGCTGCAAGCCAATATGTATCAAGCTGCGCGTATTTTACTTTTTATTTTGGCATCATTTCTTTTTATCATCAGTGTTTGGACGCCAGAGCTACAACCGACGATCAAATTACGATGGTTTTCACTGCCTAATTTTTATTATTTATTGCCCTTGCCGATTATTTCAATCGTCGCAGTGCTTGCTGCTTTTTATTTTATTCACTACCCCAAAATCAATACGGAAAAACTGCCATTTTTATTAAGTATTAGCTTATTTGTTTTTGCTTATATTGGAATTGGAATCAGTATGTGGCCCTATATTGTTCCTCGAACCCTCACGTTTTGGGAGGCAGCAGCAAGCAACAGTGCGTTACGGTTTCAACTCGTTGGAACCATCATTTTATTACCCGTTTTAATTGCCTACAGTATTTTTGCCTATCGTGTATTTCGTGGCAAAGTTAGCGGTGATCAGGATTATCATTAATGCACCCCTTAATCTCAAAAACGGGCATTTTATTGACGAATTTGGGAACACCGGACGCCCCTTCTACAGAAGCGGTTTCCAGATACTTAGCAGAATTTTTAGCTGACCCCTATGTGGTGAATATTCCAAAATTTATTTGGAAGCCTATTCTCCATGGTCTTATTTTAAAATTGAGATCGCCTAAATCTGCAGCGCTTTATCAAAAAATTTGGACAGAGCAGGGCTCGCCACTGCTCGTTTATAGCGCTGCACTCATACATAAATTGCAAGATAAATTAAGACCCTATCCGATTGCGCTCTCCCTTGGCATGCGCTATGGCCAACCTTCCTTGGCAGAAGCCCTGAAGGTTCTTAAAGCAAAAGCGATTGATCGGTTAGTGGTGCTGCCACTGTATCCACAGTATTCAACCACGACCACCGCGTCGACCTTTAATACGATACGCTCCGAATTGGAGCTTCTGCATTGGCAACCAGAAATTCAATTCGTTCCACATTATGTGGCAGAGTCCAGCTATATTCAGGCTATCGCCAGTTCAATTGAACAGTCCTGGCAGGTGGTGCATCCACCCGGACAATTATTGCTTTTCTCTTTTCATGGATTGCCGCAAAAACTCATTAAAAAAGGAGATCCGTATTTAGCTCAATGTCAGGCAACGGCAGTGGGCGTCGCGAAAAAACTAGCGCTTCCGCCAGAAAAATGGCGTATTGTTTTTCAATCTCGGTTTGGCCGAGCGCGATGGTTGCAGCCTTATTGCAGACAAGTGCTACAAGCGCTCCCAAAGCAGGGGATAACAACGCTCGATGTGATCTGCCCAGGCTTTGCGGTGGATTGTTTAGAAACATTAGAAGAAATGGCAATAACCAATAAAAGGATTTTTTATGAAGCGGGTGGAATAAATTTTAATTACATTCCTGCATTGAATGACCAGCCAGGCCATGTAGAATTACTAGCAACCATGCTATTGAAATACTTTTCGTGACTAAAGGATTATTTATGCATTTATACCTGCGTTTTTTATTCTGTCTCCTATTATTCGCAGAGAGTAATCCTATCTTTGGAACATCAATATTCCATAGCTATGTGACAGATTTGAGCCCGCCTTATAGTTGTAAACTCAAGCTTCGTTCAGCGCGAGGCGTATCACTTGATAAGAAGCATAGCTATTATTTTAACGGCATTTGTTCAATTAAGCTCCCAATTGGCAATGCTTGGATTTATCAAAATGTCTGGGCGGAGATCAATGCGGATTGGGACGAAGAGACAAATGAAGGCATGGAGGTGACGACATTCAACAATAATTTGGGCACGGTCATTGTAGAAGTAAAGTGTGATGGCGATCCGTGGCTGACTAAATCGCAATGTGCCTTAGTGGGCTATCAAAACAATACGAATTTTAGCAATCTTGGGGGAGTTTTTAATGAAAGAAATGGTCAGTATCCTCCTTTTGAGATATTAACCGGTCAATATCCCCCGCTTGCTCGTAATCAAGCGATTAAAGAAGAAGCGATTGCGCTTTCCTTGCTAGCAGCTGGGCAAGAGGCAAAAGCTGCCCACGCGGCGTTTAATCAAACTTTTCCTGCGCAGCAAATTTCTCCTCCTATAAAAGAACGGAAAATAGTAGAAAAAAGGTCAATTCGTCGCAAACCCCATACTCAGGTTTTTAATTGCCCGCGTATCGATAATGTTCGAGTGGATTACTGTTTAAGACTTAACAGTGAATGCGGCAAGCCAGCCGCCGATCTTTATTGTCGGCGTATGGGTTATAAGCAGGCAGTTGATTGCAAAATCGAGTCATTAGGAGGGAGGCCCACGTTTATGTTAGGCACACAAACGGTAAGTAATCATCGGGATGCGAAAGGGTTTAGTGAAATTATCTGCGGCAACTAGCCAGCCTAGCTATGATGGCTTTAGTGTTTGGCTTGATGCCTCGCCAAATAAAAAAAGATTCAGCGGCTTGCTCAACTAACATGCCGAGGCCATCAGCAAGGTGGTTGATACCCTGTGATTTTGCCCATTTTAAAAATGGGGTAAGTGTTTTTGCATACATCAAATCATAGCAAAAAGTAGTTGGCGACAAAATCGATTCCGGGAGCGTAAGAAAGGCACCCGTCAGTGCGCTGCTCGTTCCGTTAATAATCAGGTCATATTGTCCTTCAATTTGCCCTAAACCACTTGCGGTAAGCGTCAAACATGATTGAAACTCGGCGGCAAGTGTTTCCGCATTTTCAATTGTGCGATTGGCAATCATTACACATTTAGGTTGATAATGGCTCAGCAAAGGTAAAATACCTCGTACCGCGCCTCCTGCTCCTAGAATTAATATTTTTTTATGAGTAAGTGAAAAATGATGGTTATTAACAATATCTTTAATCCATCCTACTCCATCTGTGTTATCACCATATATTTCATTATTATCAAAAGTCAGGGTATTCACCGCTTTTGCTAAGCGCGCCCTATCGCTAAGCACACTGGCAAGCTGATAAGCTTGTTGCTTGAAGGGTAGGGTAATATTTAACCCTTTACCCTGCCTTCGTTGAAAATCGTGAACAAAGTTTGAAAATTGATCAAGCGGCACTTCGATTTTAATATATTGCATTATTTGATGTGTTTGCTTCGCAAATTCAGCATGAATAAAAGGCGATTTGCTATGTGAAATGGGGTGACCCACTACTGCATATAAATCCATAATACTCCTCCTTTTCCACGTCGTCCTAGGGCTTTTTCTGTGCTACAAACGAATGCGGGGATCGACTAAAGTATAAGAAAGGTCGGTCAGGATTAGTCCTAAGATATAAAATACCGTACCTAAATAAACCATGACGCGAACAATTTCAAAGTCTTGAGAGCGGATGGCATCGATAGTGTAGCTGCCAAGGCCTGGTATGCCAAAAAAAGATTCCATGATTAAACTTCCCAAGAAAAGGGTCGGAATTAACACCACCACCCCCGTGGAAATAGGAATTAATGCATTGCGAAGAACATGGCGAAATAAAATAGTTTGTTCAGAGAGTCCCTTGCTTCGTGCTGTTTGAACATATTCTTTGTGCATTTCTTCCAAAAACAAGGTCCGGTACCATCTTGCCCCTGACCCTAGGCCGGCGAGTATGCCAATGACAGCAGGTAATAAAAGAAATTTAAATGAAGCGAGACCACCTTGATATCCGGAGATGGGTACCAGCCTTAGCATCCGGCCAAAAAGATATTGCCCGCCAATAATATAAAACAGGGCAGAAACTGACATCATCATAATGCAAAACGTTAATCCAGCGAGATCTAGGTAAGTTCTTTTAAAAAAAGCCAATAACATGGCAAGACAAATATTAATAAAAAGACCGCCTAACAAAGTGGGGATGGCTAGGGCAAGGCTTGGCCACATCCGATCACTAATGTCAGAATGAATGTTACGTCCACTATCAGATAAGCCGAAATCAAAAGTTAATAGCTCATAAGATTTATGCACAAAAAGGGTATCAAATAATTTTTGTGCGCCTTTGGCTGCTGGATTAAAAAAAAGCGGCTTGTCGTATCCCTTTGCGTGTTTCCATAATTCTACCGCCTCTTGCGTCACATATTTCTGTCCTAAATGCATGCGAGCCATGTCTTCTGGGGTATTCACGATAAAAAACAATGCGAAGGTGAAAAGATTGACGCCAAGGAGGATGGGAATGGCATAAAGTAATCGGCGGAGAATATAAACAGTCATAATTTCACGCTTTTTCTTTCTTTTTGGCGATAGCGAATAATAACCGGTAGGCTGATTAAAATCAGTATTAATAGAATGAGCCATAGTGGCCATAAAATGGGCTGATTCCAACGATTTCTTAATTTCTCACGTAGTATTGGATTAATGCGTTGATATTTCAGGCTGTTATAAGCAAGGATATTGGGTTTACTCGGATAAATCCAAGATTGGTTCAAGGTAAAATCTTCTTGATCAATGCCAAAAATCCAAGGGACGTCATGCCTAGTGATTTCTAACATTTCATCGATAATTGCCTGGCGTTTTTCATTATTTGGTAAATTTTTCATTTGATCAAACAAGTAATCAAAGCGAGAATTTTGATAATTTGCTGCATTTTCGCCTCCATTTTTTGTCTTACTATTTGGACCATAAAGAAGAAATAGAAAATTCTCTGGATCGGGATAATCGGCAATCCAACCCCAAGAAAAAATCTGACCCTCTCCTAAGCGCATTTTTTCTTGAAAACGATTATAGTCTGTACTGCGAATATTCAGTTGAATACCTATTTTAGCAAACTGACCCCTCATCCATTCTAATAAAGATTTTTCATCCGGCCCGCTAGTAACAGGGTAATCATAATTTAATATCAAGGGCTGTCCTGTTGCCGGATCAATCCCGCCAGGATAACCCGCTTCCTGCATAAGCTGCTTGGCATAGGCGAGCGGTTTTCGGATTAAATGAGAATGTTTCCAATCATAAACATAGCGATTCATTCCGGCCTTCCCAGCCTTAAATCCAAAAACTCCAGGCGGGAGGGGTCCTTGCGCGACGATGCCGCGACCATTTAAAAAAATATTTTTATACTCTTCAAAATCGATGGCAATGGAAATAGCTTGTCGTAGCTTGCTCGTGCGCAGGCTATTTCCCCCTATAACGGGATCAAGCATATTAAAACCCATGTAATAAAGTGCTTGAGTGGCACTAACCTGTAACCGAATGTTCTTGCTCTTAAGCTCAGGCGTCAATACTGGCTTGCCTTGATTAGTAATTTGAATTGCCTGATCAAAACTATCAGAAGCGATAGTCGATTGGTCATAATATCCTTGTAAAAACTTGTTCCATCTAGGAATGGATTCTTTTTCAAGCGTAAAAATTACTTTGTCAATAAAGGGAAGCCTCATCCCAGCAGCTTGTAAGTAGCCGGCTGCCTTGTCTCCTGGCTCCCCAGATTGAGGATAAAATTCTGCATGAAATAAGGGGTTCTTGGTCAGAACCATTCTGCGATTAGGATTATTTTCAGATAGGACATAGGCTCCGGTCCCAACTGGATACCAATCCAAGGTAATATTATTCTTCTTAATTTCAGGTCTTGAGTAAAAGGCGTCAGCTTCCCAAGGAATTGGCGAAAAAAAAGGCATGGCCAACCAATAGATAAATTGAGGATAGTAGCTGCGTAGCAAGATGCGAAAGTGGTAACGATCTAGCACAATAGCGCCAGCAAGCGAATATTTTCTTAGATCTAACCACTGGTTGCCTGGACTAATAAGCTGCAATTGATGCGAAAATTCTGCCAAGCCCACAATTTTTTCTGCCATCAAGCCATAAATAGGAGAATTGATCGAAGGATCAGCCAATCTTTTTATTTCATACACATAGTCCTCTGCCACTAGCTCGCGGGTGCCAAGGTGAGTAAAGTCACGAAATTGATGATAATGCTTGAGATGGTTGGAAGAGAGATGTAAATAAAGGAGTTTTCCTTGATTGTTTTTGGCAAAAGCCGGATGGGGTTGATAATAAATTCCGGGTGTAATTGAAATGTCGTACGCCACATAAGAAGAATGGGTGCTTACTGAGGGCATTTGGCTTGCCGTTAGGGGAACCAGCGTATAAGGTCTTTTTAAATAGTGATATTGCAGTGGTGGTTCATAAATTTGCGCAGTAAAAATTGTTTCATCGAGTGAATAAGATCGGGCGGGATCGAGTGTTTTGGGAGAGGATTGAAAGGAAGTATATCGGATATTGGCTGTCGCCTGATTCAGCGGATAGGGATCATTCCACGGATGGTTATCGCAAGCTGAAATCATGGTGGTAGTGGTTATTAGAAGAATAAAGAATTTTTTCCGTGAGAACCATCCGATAAAATTAAATGGGTTATTCGCTGATATTCTCCTCAATAAAACCAATAATTTGACTTGCCACATCCATCTTGGTTGCACTTTCTATGCCTTCTAAGCCTGGAGATGAATTGACTTCCATCACAAGTGGCCCACGTGCTGAACGCAGCATGTCAACCCCGGCTACTCGTAATCCCACAGTTTTCGCCGCTAGGATGGCTGTTTCCCTTTCGATTTCTGTCAATTCCACTTCTTCGGCCTTTCCTCCGCGGTGAATATTGGATCGAAAACCTCCTGATTTTGCAGTACGGCGCATTGCAGCAACCACTTTATCACCAATCACAAAGCAACGTAAATCTACGCCGCGTGCTTCGGAGATATATTCTTGCACAAGAATGTTAGCCTTCATTCCAAGAAAAGCTTCAATCACGCTTTCTGCTGCAATCTCTGTCTCTGCTAGCACCACGCCAATACCCTGTGTGCCTTCCACTAATTTAATCACCAAGGGTGCGCCGCCCACCATTTTGATCAAATCCCCGATGTCGTCAGGAGCATGAGCAAAGCCAGTTATTGGTAGACCAATGCCTTTTTTTGATAAGAATTGTAATGCGCGTAGCTTATCGCGTGAATTGACAATGCCAGTCGAACCATTAACAGAATAAACGCCCATCATTTCAAATTGCCTAACGACAGCTGCGCCATAAAAAGTGATGGAATTTCCTATGCGAGGAATAACCGCATCATAAAAATTAATTTCCTTGCCTCGATAGTGAATGGTGGATCGACTGGAAGCAATATTCATATAGCAACGCAATGTATTGACAACATGCACTTCATGGCCACGTTTTTCTGCAGCTTCTATTAATCTGGCTGTTGAATAAAGTTTAGGCTTACTAGATAAAATCGCTATTTTCATTTGATTAACCTCTTAGGTGCGAAAAGATCGCGCTGGATCGATTATATAGTTATGTTGTAACGCTTTTCTGCCTAATAGCATTCGAAAGGTCATTAAGGAACGATTCGTTAAAGTGATTTCGATTGAAAGATTCAGGCCGCCTAAAATAAGGGTGGTTTCTATTACATAACGTAACTCACGGTGTCCACCCGAGTCAGTGACAAATCGCGTATCAATTAAATTCGCAGAACAGCTGACTGCTTCTTGGTGATTGCGCTGTATCGGATACAAATCGAATCTGACTTTATCTTTGCCGCCTTGTCGATATCGCATAATCTTATCGGCATGCAAGGCTGAACTTCGTGCCCCAGTATCAATTTTTGCTTTGATTTGTTTGATGCCGAGTTCCGGTAAAGACACCCATTCACGCCAACCAAGAATGACATAAGCTTTATTGTGGTAATCGACGCTTTGATGAGTGACCCGTTTAGTCATTCGTTTCTGCCTAGCAATGAAAGCCCCAGGTTGGGGGGGAAATAAAAGTGCCCTGGATAGATACCGTTACACTGAGCTCTCTTTAGTATAATATGGGAAAGGGAGAAACACATTAGGCTTTTCACAATTCTGTGAACCTGCACACCGTGCTCCAACGCTTATCCCCTTAACTTATTCAATGTTAGTTCAGGAATTAATATCCACTCAAGGCACTTATGTAAAGTATAGCATAATTTAATGATTTCCCATTTCTTTGCTGTTTTCTTTAAGAATTATCCGAATTTCAATTCTTTACGGGGGGATTATAAATAGATTATGATGATAAGTTATGGAAGATGAACATATTCTACAAGTTGCGCTGCAAACTCCTGTCCGGAAAACCTTTGACTATCGATTACCCGCCTTCATTTCAGCAAAAAAAATAAAATTAGGTGCGAGGGTAAAGGTTTGTTTTCGCAGTAAGGAGCAAACTGGGGTGATTATCAATATTAGTCATAAAAGCCAGGTGCCTGATCATAAACTCAAAGAAATTACCGAGCTTTTGGATGAAGATTCTCTATTTACCCCATCAATCCTTTCCTTGCTTAATTTTGCCAGCAGTTATTATCAGCATCCTATCGGCGATGTGGTTTTTTCTAGTCTTCCTCCTCTCTTAAGAGAAGGTGAACCCGCTAATTTACCACAAGAAACGGTTTATACCTTGAGCGAACAGGGTGCAAGGGCTTCAGAAGTTTCTATGAAACATGCGATTCAACAACAAAAATTAGTGAGATTGCTGAAACAACATCCCAATGGTTTAAGCCGTCCAGAAATACTGGCATCGGGTGGTGAGGTGAAGGCATTAACGGCTTTATTAGCTAAAGGCTACATACACAAGCATGTTCGCCAGCAAGCCATTTATGCGGCTAATAAAATAACAACCAATTGTCTAGCATTGAATGAGCACCAACAAGCAGCTGTTCACGCGGTGACTAGCCATCAGGGTTTTGGACCCTTCCTTTTAGAAGGTGTCACTGGCAGTGGGAAAACCGAAGTTTATTTGCAATGTATTGATGCCCTTTTGAAAAACAAGCAGCAGGCCTTAATCTTGGTGCCAGAAATTGGCTTGACCCCTCAAACAGTAGCCAGGTTCCAAGCAAGATTTTCTGTCCCGATCAGCATTCTCCACTCAGGTTTGAATGACCGCGAGCGGACGTATGCTTGGCTGTCAGCGGTTAAAGGCGAGGCTCGCATCGTTATTGGGACGCGTTCTGCCATTTTAACCCCCTTACCAGAGCTTGGAATTATTATTCTTGATGAAGAGCAGGACGCCTCTTTTAAGCAGCAATCAGGATTTCGATATTCGGCTAAAGATCTTGCCATTATGCGCGCAAAACAGGAACAAGTGCCGATTATACTTGGAACAGCAACGCCTTGTTTGGAGTCGCTTTATCAAGTTAAGAAAACGCGTTTTCATCATTTAGTCTTGCCCAAAAGAGCCGGCAATGCCGTGCAACCTAAGTTTTATCTTATTGATGTAAAAAAAGCAAAACTGGAAGAGGGCTTATCGCTTGATCTTTTAGAACAAATGAAAAAACATCTTAATGAAAAGGGTCAAGTTCTTATTTTTTTAAATCGCAGAGGGTTTGCGCCCACCTTGCTTTGTCATCATTGTGGTTGGATAGCGAATTGTTCTCGTTGTGATGCAAGGTTCACTTATCATGCCGAGCTTGAGAAATTAGTTTGTCATCATTGTGCCAGCACTCGTCAGGTGTTTAAAAGTTGTCATTCTTGTCACAGTAGCGATTTAATTTTATTAGGCCTTGGCACTCAAAAACTAGAAAAATTA